>NZ_MAOS01000044.1:0-72850 GCF_001721285.1 Pandoraea sp. ISTKB | reverse complement strand
GGCTCGCTCGGGTCCTGAAGCATGCGGGCCAGTGCCGCCGGCAGTTCCTCCGCCCGCGTCACGCGCGCCCCGGCCACGCCGTATCCTGCTGCGATCGTGACGAAGTCCGGGTACGGACGGCCGTCGTCCGCGCCATCCGGCACATTCGGGTCGACGAGCGACGAGGCCACACGGTTGCGCGAATAGATCATGTCCTGCCACTGACGCACCATCCCCAGCCACTGGTTGTTGATGACCAGCACCTTCACGCCCAGCCCGTAGCGACGGCAGGTCGAAAGCTCGTTGACGGACATGTTCAGGCTGCCATCCCCGTCGATGTCGACGACGGGCACGTCCGGCAACGCCACCTTGGCGCCGATGGCGGCCGGCAGACCGAAGCCCATCGTGCCGAAACCGGCACTCGACAGGAACGTGCGCGGCTCGCGCAGACGCAGATGCTGCATGGCCCACATCTGATGCTGGCCCACCCCTGTCGTCACAACAGCCTCCGGCGGCAGCAACGCGGCCAGTGCGGCGATCACGTCGACGCCGGTCAGCACGCCCTCGCCCGCACCGGCCGAATCCACCGAACCAACCGTGCTGGCCTGAGCCGCGCCTGACGAGCGCAGGGGATGCGCCTCACGGCGCTGACGCAGGTATGCGTGCCACGCCGGCACGTCGCGACGCGTGGCATGCGCCAGCAGACCGGTGAAGGCGTCGCGCAGGTCCGCATGCACGCCAAGGGTCACCGGCTTGTTCTTGCCGATTTCGGCGGCGTCCACATCGATGTGAACGATCTTGGCGTGACGCGCAAACGATGCCGGGTCGCCGATCACGCGATCGTCGAAACGCACGCCGAGCGCCAGCACCACGTCCGCTTCGTTGACGGCAACGTTCGCCGCGTAAGCCCCATGCATGCCCAGCGGACCGAGCAATAGCGGGTGATCGTCCGGCACCGCCCCCAGCCCCATCATCGTGAGCGCGACCGGGCAGTCGAGCGCTTCGGCCAACGCCACGAGTTGCGCGCCCGTGCCCGACGCGATCACCCCGCCACCGGCGTAGATCACCGGCCGTTCGCTCTGCGCGAGCAACGCGGCAATGCGTTGCGCCGTCTCATCGCTCATGCCCGCCGGCACCGCCGGGGTGAAACGCTTGTCCGTCGGCTGGTCGGGGCGTGCCTGCTGAATATCCTTGGGGAAGTCGAGCAAGACCGGGCCCGGACGACCGGCCAGGGCGCAAGCCGCCGCTTCGCGCAGCGCCGCCGGGATGTCGCGGGCCTCGCGAACCTGTCGCGCGAGCTTCGTGACCGGCTTCGTGATGGCCACGATGTCGACTTCCTGAAACGCATTCTTGCCCAGCCAATGCGTTGCCACATTCCCGGTGATCGCGAGGATCGGCACGGAATCGCTGGCCGCATCGGCAATGCCCGTCACCAGATTCGTCGCGCCCGGGCCCGACGTCGCAAGGCAGACGCCGAGCTTGCCGGTGGCGCGTGCATACCCCTGCGCCCCGAACACGGAGCCCTGCTCATGCTCCGTACGCACCAGGGTGATCGCCACGCGAGACAGCGCGTCGAGCATCTCGAGGTTGGCGCCTCCCGGGTAGCAGAACACCGTATCGACGCCAATATCGACCAGCGTGCGCGCAATGAGGTCTGCACCTTTGGCAGACAACGGGGCAACGGGCTGGGCGACGGCACCGGTCGCGGCTTCGGCAGTGGGGAGAGTCAAATCGAGTTTCATGGCGTCGTGTTTTTCCTGCGGAGTCGGTCGAACTTGAAGGGATGGTTCCGGCAAATACCATCGATAGGAAGAGAGTTTACGGGGATCGGCAGGTAAATGCTTCGCGTATCGTTGACAAAAACACCCTGATTTCACATGATTCATTCAAATTCAATCATCCCGAGGAATAAATCATGCAAATTGACGAATTCGATGAAAAAATCCTCGCACTCCTGCAGGAAGACGCCTCGCTGTCGGCCGCGCAGATCGGCGAGCGCATCGGCCTGTCGCAGTCGCAATGCTGGCGTCGCATCGACCGGCTCGATGCCGAAGGCGTGATCCAGCGACGGGTTGCGCTCATCGACCGCAAGAAAGTCGGGTTGAACGTGATGCTGTTTGCTCACGTAAAACTCGCGGGGCACAGCCGCAGCGCGCTCCCCGAATTCTCCAAGGCCATCCAGGAATTCCCGGAAGTGCTGGAGTGCCACGTGCTGATGGGCAACGTCGACTTTCTGCTGCGCATCGTGACGCGCGACGTCGAAGCCTACGAACGCTTCTTCTTCGAGCGGCTGTCGCAGTTGCCGATGGTGCAGGAGGTCAACTCGATGATCGCGCTCTCGCAGATCAAGTCCACGACGGTGCTGCCAATCGGTGGCGGTGGCAGCGGTGGCAGCGACGGATCATGACGCGACACTGACAGACGCCTGTCACGGAATCGACCGTAGACTGTCATCTTTCGCAGCACTATCACAGACACCAACACAGACGCGTGGACGCCACGCGACAGGATCGTTGCGACGTCGTCAAAGGTGACGGTGTACGTTGGACAGCGCCCTCGCAAGCCTCTATCCTTAAGCATCCACTTTGGGAGCCTTGCATGAAACGTTGGTTCGGAATGACTGCCGCTGCCGCCATCGTCGGCATCACGGCGTGGTGCATGATCCCCGCTCATGCGGCATTGCAGAACGGCGCAGCCGCGCCCGACTTCAAGGCACAAGCCTCGCTTGGCGGTCAGGTCTTCACCTTCTCGCTCGCCGACGCCCTTAAGAAAGGCCCGGTCGTGCTGTACTTCTACCCTGCCGCATTCACCACGGGCTGCACGATCGAAGCCCACGACTTCGCTGAAGCCACGGACAAGTTCAAGGAGATGGGCGCGACGGTGATCGGCGTTTCGCACGACAACATCGATACGCTCAACAAGTTCTCGGTGTCCGAATGTCGCAGCAAGTTCGCGGTGGCCGCCGACACCGATCAAAAGATCATGAAGGCATACGACGCCGTACTGGCACTCAAGCCCGATATCGCCAATCGCGTTTCCTACGTGATCGCGCCCGACGGCAAGGTGATCTACAGCTACATCAGCATGGATCCGGACAAGCATGTCCAGAACACCATGGCGGCCGTTCGCAAGTGGCACGAGACACATCACTGACAATTTTCTGCATTCCGCACTTCCCGCGCACTTCCCCCGATGAGGACGGCATGAGTACGGTACCCCCAAGCGCGCGGGCCATCGCCCGCGCGCAGACCCGCAGCGAGGAGCTGGCCAACAGCGTCAGCCACGGCCTTGCCTGTCTGGCCGCGCTCGCCGCGATTCCGTTTCTCTTCACCACCGTTCGCCCGCCATTGCCCAGCACGGTCCAGCAAATCGGCATCGGGGTATTCGCCGTCACCATGGTCGTGGTATATCTGGCATCCGCGCTGTATCACGGACTGCCGGACGGCCGGGCGAAGCGCTTGTTCATGCGCGTCGACCATTGCGCCATCTTCCTGTTCATTGCCGGCACCTACACGCCCTTCACGGTCAAGATCCTCAACGATCCGTGGGGCTGGCCGCTGCTCACCGGCGTGTGGACGATGGCCATCGCCGGCCTGATCGCCAAGACACTCGGTCTGCTCGACCGCCCGCTGGTCTCCACCCTGCTCTACATCGGCCTCGGCTGGGTCGCCGTGCTGGTCGCAGGTCCCGTGCTGGCAGCCATTCCGGGGCCGGGCGCCGGGTGGCTTTATGCCGGCGGCGCCGCCTATACCATCGGTGCGATCTTCTATTCGCTCGACGGCCACATCAAGTTCGGCCACCTCGTCTGGCACCTGTTCGCCATCGGCGGTACCGTCTGCCACTATCTCGCCGTCTGGCGCTACGTCTGAGCGCCGGGGTTGCGCCGTGGCCGGCCGTTTTGGCTTTGCCACGGCAGACTCGCAAGGCGTACCCTTTCCGCAAAGCGCTCCCTCGTTTCACCTGGGTTGATGCTGCGCCAGCCCGACGTCACAGGTCATAGATCATCCCTCGTCACTCCGCGACACGTCGCCAATCTGTCGGCAAGACGATCGCATCGCGCCGTCAGTTCCGGGTCGCCGAACATGCGACAAGCCCCTCGCATTCGATGTAGCAGCGCGTGTGCCGCATCGATGTCCTCTGCCCGCCGCCGCGCCATCAAGCGCCGGAACCGCGCCAGATCCTTTGCCATTTCGTCGCGCATGATCCGCCGCGCATTCGGATCGTTTCGCAAGGGCGCACGCCGTGGCGACGGTGGCCTGCCCGGCACGCTCGACACCCCGTTCGCTCGCCCGAACCCATCAAACGGCTCGTCCAGCGCCGGCCATCGCACGGCCAGTGTCCGGGACAACCGCTCACGCGAGACCGGCTTCGTCAGCACCTCGTCGATACCTGCCTCTCGCGCCGCCCGCGCCCCGACCACCGATCCGGTCACTGCGTACACCACCGGCTTGCGACGACCGAGCACCGGGGCAAGCGCGTGCAACGTCCGCGCCAGCGCCAACCCGCTCACACCGTCCAGATGTATGTCGGTCAGCACGACATCGACGTCGAGCGCGATCCATTGCAGCAGCGCATCGGTCAGGTCTCCGGCGCCGGCCACGTGGCAGCCCAACGACGTGAGTTGTTCGCCGAGGATCCTGCGATTCATCACGTGATCGTCCACGACCAGGGCTTGCAGCCCCTCGCGTAAGGCAACCTGTGCCACGGGCATTGCAGGCATCCCGGACATCTCGGGTCTCTCGGCAAGTCCCGCTTCCGCCTCAATGCCGGATGCCGTACTGCCCGATCGTCCGGCCGACGGTGTCGTCTCGGCGATGTGCCCGGGCAAGCGAAACGGCACGGAAAGACGGAAACGCGCGCCGCTCGCCGACGACTCCGCACAGAGCGAGCCCGCCAGACGCTGCGCCCATTGTTGGGCGATCCAGAGCCCCAGCCCCGTGCCCTGCACCGAGGGATCGGCTCGCGCGAAGGCTGCGAACACCGCGTTCTCCATACCCGCAGGAATCCCCGGGCCGGTATCCAAGACGTGGATCGTCAGGCACCCCGCAAACGGTGCCACCTCGGCGTCACACTCACCGCGCAATTCCGCCTCCCACGAGACCCGGACGCCTACCCCGCCACACATCGTGTATTTCAACGCATTGTCGAGCAACGTCCGCAGAATCTGGCGCAACCGCGTCGCGTCTCCCCAAAGGAAAACGGGGATGTCGTGCGCGATCTCGCAGGTCAGATCGAGCCCTTTGGCATTGGCTTTCCCGAAGAACGCATCGACCTCGGTATCCAGACACGAGCGGACCTCGAACCTCGCCTCTCGCAGCGGTAGCTGTGCCACCTCCCCTCGGCCAAGTTCGAGCGCGTCGTCCACCGCCCCCGCCAGCGCATCGAGCATGCTCCGCATGCTGCCCAACCGCTTGCGAGGTGCGCGCGCATGTTCGGGCACACGGCCACGTGCATCGCCGACCCCGTCGTCCATGGGACCCGCGTCGTCCCATAGCGCATCGAGATGTCCCTGCAACACCTGCAGCGGTGCGCGCAATTCGTGCACCAGTGCCATGCGGAACGTATCCGCATCGCCATTCCTTACATCGTCTTTCAACGAACCGTCATCACCTCGTGGGTAACACCCCGCGTCGGAGCTTGCGTGTCGGAACTTGAATTTGTCGAGATTCATCGCGTCATTGACGCCTCATCACGATTCACGCGTTTCGGCGTACTGAAGAAACTGAAGAGTCATCAAGTCTGGCCGTTTGCGCGACGCTTGCGACTGCGCAAATTCCGAACTTTTTTCGCCGCGACCGCACTTTCGGAATCGCCCGAGCCCGAATGTCTCAAGTTCTGGTTCCCATATGCCGATAATCCCTATGCCCCGTCTTGCACTCTCCGATGGACGGGGAGGCCGTGCATTCTCCTGGCACGGCCTGGGCATTCAATCCATCGATCCATATGTATAAGAACATTACGATTCGGGCCAGTCTGACGCTGGTTCTAGGTTTGCTTGGTGCACTTCTCGTTCTCGTCAGCGTGCTGGGCCTGCAGGCACTGGGCTCCAGCAACGAATCCCTGAGCAAAATGGCCACGGAAGACACCCCCGCGCTGGCCGAACTCAAAGGGACCGGCGAGCAGATTCTTCGTACGCGCCTGTCGATGGCGACTTATGCGTCGTACGTCAGCCTCGGGGCCGATCCCGAGGAGTCGGAAAAAGTCCTCAAGCGGGGGACGCAATACATCGCCGCATCCGACGCCCTCTGGAACGATTATCTGAAACGTCCCAAAGAAGATGCGCACGAAGCGGAGTTGGCGAAATCGGCCGACGAAAAGCGCCGTGCCTTTTTCGATAAGGTCGTCACGCCCGCGCTCAACGCCCTGAAGCAGGGAGACGTTGCCGGCTTCCACCAGATTCAGGCACGCGTCGCGCCGTCCGCCTATAACGGTGTCGAGTCGCTGATGCGCGAATTGCAGGACATTCAGGTCGCGCGTCAGAAGGCCCGCTACGAGGCCGCGCAGTCGCGTTACAACGTCATGCGTATCGCCATGGGCGCCACCCTTGCGGTTGCACTGTTGCTGGCACTGTGGGGCCGCGCCATGCTCGCCCGCGCCGTGCTGCGCCCGATTCGCGAAGTCATCGCGTATTTCGAGCGCATGGCTGCCGGCGATCTGAGCCAGCGCATCGAACAACGCACGCGCAACGAAATGGGCCAGTTGTTCGGCGCCCTCGGCCGCATGCGCGACGGCCTCGCCACCACGGTCGGCACCGTGCGCGAGAGCACGGAAGCCATTCACGGGAGCGCTCGCGAAATCGCCGATGGCAATGCCGATCTGTCGCGTCGCACCGAATCGCAGGCATCGTCGCTGGAAGAAACGGCCGCGAGCATGGAAGAACTGACTGCCGTCGTCAAACAGAACGCCGAGAACGCCCGCGCTGCGAGCCAGTTGGCGGTGACGGCGTCGGAAACCGCTTCACGCGGTGGCGACGTGGTTCAGGAAGTCGTGACGACGATGCGCGACATCGCCGAAGCCTCACAAAAGGTCAGCGACATCCTCACAGTGATCGATGGCATCGCCTTCCAGACGAACATCCTGGCGCTGAACGCCGCCGTGGAAGCCGCGCGTGCCGGCGAGCAGGGCCGCGGCTTCGCTGTGGTCGCAGGCGAAGTGCGTACGTTGGCGCAACGCAGCGCGTCGGCCGCCAAGGAAATCAAGGGATTGATCGAAGCGTCGGGCAACCGTGTGGAAGCCGGCACCCGTCTGGTCGAACGCGCCGGTGCGACGATGTCGGAGGTCGTGCAGTCCGTCAAGCGGGTGACCGACATCATGGGCGAGATTTCGGCGGCCAGCGTCGAGCAGTCGAGCGGCATCGAACAGGTCAACATGGCGGTCACGCAGATGGACGAGATGACGCAGCAGAACGCAGCACTCGTCGAAGAAGCCTCGGCCGCCGCGGCAGCCCTCGAGACGCAGGCCGCCCGTCTGCGCGAATCCGTAGCCCTGTTCCGCCTCTCGGCGCACGAAGCTGCGCATATGCCGGCGATCGGTGCCGCCGACCCGACCTTGAGCGCTACCCCCGGCTCGCTGGCACTCGCCGCCTGACGCTCAGCATCACAGCGAACACCGGAGGGCAGTGAAGGAACGCCCTCCCCCTGCTGCCGCCTGCGCCCTCCGGCGTACGGCGGCAGGCATCCGGCACCGTCCTTCAGTCGTTTCAGATACTGGCGCGCTGCTCGAACCCCGTGAGCGGCGACTCCGCCACCCATGCCTTGTCGACGTCGCAAGACGACACCTGCGCCCCTCGCGGCCCCTGCCGCATCCACTCGCACAGCGCCAGCAACTGCGCCGCCTCGCCTTGCGCAATGGCTTCCACCGTGCCGTCACGACGATTGCGAACCCATCCGGCCAGCCCGAGCCTGCGCGCCTCGACCACGCATGCCGCGCGGTAACCCACGCCCTGCACCAGTCCATGCGCCACGATTTGCCACGTTGCGGTCATTGCCCCTCCTGCATGCCTGCGAGATAACGGGAAATCACGAGAAAAGGGCCCGATGATCATCGAGCCCTTCATTCACGCTTCACTTACGTTAGCACACCATCGGTGCCCGTCTAATAGATGTCGCGACGGTAGCGGCCTTGCGCCGAGAGATCGAGGAGCGTGTCGGCTCCGATCGCGTCGGCGAGCGCGGCATCGACGGCCGGTGCCATACCCGCGAGGCTGCCGCAGACGTAAATGGACGCACCATCGGCCACCCATTGCGCAATCGCTTGCGCCGACTCGCGCACATGATCCTGAACGTAGACCCGCTCGGCCTGATCGCGCGAATAGATGCGGTCCAGTCGCGCAATGCCGCCCTGCGCTTCCCACGCGCGCAACGTCTCGTCGTGAAAGGCGTCATGACTGGCCTGACGTTCGCCGAAGATCAACCAGTTGCGGACATGTCCCTGCGCAATCCGCGCCGAGAGGTGGGCGCGCAATCCGGCCAGCCCCGTCCCGTTACCGATCAGAATCATGCCGCTGGCGTCTGACGGCCCATGGAAACCGGGGTTCGGACGTACACGCATCGTCACGCCTTCGCCCAGCGCCGCCCCGCGGGTCAGCCAGCCGGAACCGAGGCCCAGCGTGCCGTCGGCATTACGCGTCTGACGTACGAGCAGCATCAACTTACCCTCTGCCTGCGTCGACGCAATGGAGTACTCCCGCTCGGGCAACGGCGCCAGACGCGACAGCCAGTCCTGTAAATCGACGCCCGCCGGCGGGGCGGTCTCGGGCAGCACGCGCTCCCGAAGGGCCTCGCCCAGCAACGCCTCACGTCCGGCCACGCTCACGCGCACATCCGGCGCCCAGACGCTGCCGGCCAGAAAGGTGTCGATATGCTCGGCCGTATGTCGCGGCAACACTTCGACGAGATCACCGGCCACCCATTTGGCACCCTGCGGCGGCGTGAAGGCCAGATGGTAAGCCGGCAAGCCCGTGCTGCCGGGGTTGAGTTCCTCACGTTCGGCCAACGTCCATGACTGGAAACGCGGACCGTCGTCGGTCTTCGACGCCACCAGCGGACGCCCAAGCCACTCGCCCAACCGCTCCTGCCAGTTGGCCCACGCACCGGGATCGCCACGATCGACCTCGATCGGCTCGAACGCCGCCACACCGCCCTGCGCACGCAACCAGCCGTCGAGCTTGCGCCCGAACCCGCAGAATGTGTCGTAGTGGCTGTCGCCCAGCGAGAGCATCGCGAAACGCAGCGTCGGCAGCGCCATCGCCTGATTCATCAATTGTTGCGAGAAGCGACGCGCGCTGTCGGGCGGTTCGCCGTCACCGAACGTGCTGACGATGAACAAGGCCCGCTTGGCCGCCCCAAGCTGCGCCTGACCGATGCGCGCCAGCGGCTGAATCTGCGCCGGGACGCCCGCACCTTGCAGCATGCCGGCCGTCTGCCAGGCCAGCCCTTCGGCCACACCGCTCTGGCTGGCGTAGCCGATCAACACGCCGTCTTCCGCGAATGCGCCGGAAGGTGCGCCGTTCGGCGCCTTCGGAGCGTCCGTGACCTGTGCCGGGCGCGCGGCTGCCAACGCCCGCTTCTTCTTGCGACGATCCAGATACAACATCCAGCCCGTGACGAAGAACACCGGCATCATCAGGCTCGACAGCATCATGACGATGATGCCCGGCGTGCCGAAGAAACTGCCGCGATGCAGCGCGTAGATGCTCGTCATCAACTGGCCGCCGGTCGTCTTCTGCGCGTACCGCTCTTCGCTACGAATCTCACCCGAGGCCGGCTCGATGTCCATCCGGCTAAAGGCGCGCTCATGCGGCACGGACGAATCGAGCCACGTCATTTGCAGCGGACCGCCGGGCTTCTGCGACGGACGCAGGTAGACCTTCGTGTAGTCTGGCACGCGTGTGGTGAAGCTGCTCCACACGGCGCCCATCTCGTCGGCAGACGTCGACGCCAGATCCGGCAGCGCCTTTTTTGCCTCGCCCTTCTTGGCCATCTTCGGCTTTTCGGGGGCGCGGTTACGCACCGGCTGGGCAACGCCGGCCATCGAAAACAGCATGCCGCGCCACCAGTCGTACGACCAGTAAAGCCCCGTCGTCGCGCTCAGCAGATAAGGCACGAGCACCACTGTGCCGATGACCGCGTGCAAATTCCAGAGGAACGGACGGCCGCGCTTCTTGAAATCGATGTGAAACCACGCGCGCCAGTTGCCGATGCGACGCGGCCAGCGCAGGTACAAACCGCTCAGCGCCAGCAGGAACAGCAGCAGCGTGGCCGCGCCGGTGATCTGTTTGCCGATGCCATCCACCGTCAGGAAGCGGTGAATGTCCATGATGAAACGGAACACCACGTCCGCCTGCGAACGGCCGAGCATCTGGCCGGTATAGGGGTCGACAAAGTAGGTCTCGCCGCGCGTGCCGTCACCGATCGACAAACGCACGCCGACGGCATCTTCGGGCGCCCGCATCACCGTCATGAGCAGAATGCGGCGATCCGGCACCGCATCGTGCACGCGCGCAACCAGTTCAGGAATGGGAAGACGACTCGACGCGGCCGCGTCGGGCACGGCCACCGTCATAACACCCGGGCTGAACGCGCGGGTGAGTTCTTCGTAATACGACAGCAGCGCGCCGGTCAGGCCGACCACTGCCAGCACCAGCCCGGCGGTAATGCCGAAGAACCAGTGCAACTGAAACCACAGTCTTTTCATCATTGTTGTCGTCCGACGCACGTCCGTACGCCGGAGATGGCGCGTGCGTGGCAGGTGTGCCGTGCCACACATGTCCCCGATGGACCTCTATGCGGCAATTAGCGAATGTTATTGCAAACGATTCTCATATTCAATAGTGACTTACCTTTCTACGGCTTGTCAGACTCGTCTGACAGGAATTTCATACCTAAGACGACGCCCTGTCGCTTTTTGAACGGTTAGGATGGGTTTATCCGCGCGGATGTCCGCGCTCCCGCCCATCAAACCGCCGCACGCCACGCCTCGTCTGCCCACTCCCTAGCCCATCTGCTGGCCCTGGAACGACCTGTCGACCTGCGGCACGACAGCGACGGAGTGCCATGCAACCCCTAGCGTCTTCCCCTCCTGCCTTGCCAACGATGGCGCCATCGGCATCATCGGTCACCACGACGCCTGCCGACACCTGCGTCATCGACATTACCAAGGTGGCATTCTTTTTCGACCTGGACGGCACACTGGCGCCGCTCGCGCCGCGCCCCGACGCCGTCAAGCTGCCGCGTGACACCGCGCGCGTCCTCGCCAGTCTGTTCGAGCGTACGCATGGCGCCGTCGCCGTGGTCTCCGGGCGGGCCATCGACGATATCGACGGCCTGCTCGCCCCGCTGCGCCTGCCCGCGGCAGGACTGCACGGTGCCGAACTCCGTCATGCAGACGGCCTGCTGCTTCGCGCCGAGGGCCATGCCGCCGACACCGAGCGCATCGCCGCGATGGCCGCGCCGTTGCACGCCCTCGTCGCACAACACCCGGGCCTGTTGCTCGAGAACAAGGGCAGCGCGCTGGCACTGCACTATCGCGGCGCGCCGGAACTGGCGGGTGTCGCGCGCGACACCATGCGCGCACTGGCCGACCTGCACGCCGAGCACTTCTCGCTCCAACCGGGAAAACTGGTCTTCGAGCTGCGCCCACGCCATGTCAGCAAAGGACGCGCCATCACGACGCTCTTGCAAGAAGCCCCGTTCGCCGGACGCACGCCGCTCTTTGCCGGCGACGACCTCACGGACGAGGCCGGATTCGCCGACGTGAATGCCCTGGGCGGCATCACGATCAAGATCGGGGACGGGGAGACATGCGCCCATCATCGTCTGCCAACGCCGGAGGCGCTCACCGCCTGGCTGCTGACGCTGCATCGGCCGTCCTCGCCTGCACCACCTTCCCCACCCCAACCCTCACAGGAGACAGACGTATGAGTCGCTTAGTCATCGTGTCGAACCGAGTTGCCCCCGTGACGGAGGGCAAACCGACGGCCGGCGGTCTGGCCATCGGGGTGTTCGACGCGCTCAAGGACACCGGAGGCATGTGGTTCGGCTGGAACGGCGAGATCGATGCGGAACCGGCCAGCGCGCCGGAAATCACTCACCGCAACAACGTGACGTTCGCCACCGTGCCGCTCACGCGCCGCGACTACAACACGTACTATCGCGGCTTCTCCAACGCGACCCTGTGGCCGACCTTTCACTATCGCGACGACCTCACGCGTTACCAGCGCGACGATTACAACGGGTATCGCCACGTCAACGCCCGCTTTGCCGCCCTGCTCGCGCCGCTGCTCGAACGCGACGACCTCATCTGGGTACACGACTACCATCTGCTGCCGTTCGCGCAGGCGTGCCGCCAGATCGGCGTGCAGCAGCGACTCGGTTTCTTTCTTCACATCCCGTTCCCGTCGCCGCAGGTGCTCATGACGGTGCCTCCGCACGAAGCCCTCGTGCGAGCGATGTGCGAATACGATCTCGTCGGCTTCCAGACCGAAACCGACCGGACGGCCTTCACCGACTACCTGCTGCGCCACGCCGGCGCGAAGATGAACGCCGACGGCTCGATCACCGCCTACGAGCGCACCCTGCGCACGGGCGTCTACCCGATCGGCGTCTATCCGGATGAAATCCAGAAGCAGGCCACCGCACGCGCAACCGTCAAGCACATCCTCGATCTCAAACAGGGTTTGCAGGAACGCAAACTGATCATGAGCGTGGATCGTCTCGACTATTCGAAGGGGATGCTTGAGCGTTTTCGTGCGTTCGAGCGACTGCTGGAACTCTGGCCGAACCAGCAAGGCACGGTCAGTTTCGTGCAGGTCGCGCCGCCGAGCCGGTCGGATGTCGCCGGTTACGGCGAGATCCGACGCCAGTTGGAGACCGAGGCCGGGCACATCAACGGACGCTTCTCCGATCTCGCGTGGACGCCGCTGCGCTACATCAACAAGCGCTACGATCACGAAGTCCTGATGTCGTTCTTCCGCGCCTCGCAAGTGGGGTACGTCACGCCGCTGCGCGACGGCATGAACCTTGTCGCGAAGGAATATGTCGCGTCGCAGGATCCGGCCGACCCCGGTGTGCTGGTGCTCTCCTGTTTCGCAGGGGCCGCGCAAGAGCTGGACGGCGCGCTGATCGTCAATCCTTATGACATCGACGGAATGGCGGAAGCGTTGCGCTCTGCACTGAACATGTCGCTGTCCGAGCGCCAGTCGCGCCACGAGAGCATGATGATGGCATTGCGCGAGCACGATCTATCGACGTGGCGCGACCGATTCATTACCGATCTGCGCGCGCCGGCAGTCGCGACGCCGGCGCTACTGCGTTGTGCCCAACCCGCCGCCGCCTGACGGCCCGGCCGACGACGTGATCGTCTGACGCCGGCCTGTCCCGTGATGACCCCTTGTGGTCTTTATATCGCCCACGGGGCAGAAAGGCGACGGCAGAAGCCCTCGGGAGACTGCCATGAGCCGACGTTCTTCTACGACTTCCGCAACCGCCCCGTGTGTCGAGGTCGAGACCCACGGGCCCGTCACTCTCATCACGCTGGCACGACCAACGCGACGTAACGCGGTCGACCGGGAAATGGCGGCCGCGTTGCGCGATGCCCTACTCGCCTTCGAACAGGACGAAAGCGCCTGCGTTGCCGTGCTGTGCGGTAACGGCGCCTCGTTCTGCTCGGGCGCGGACCTTTCCGCATTCGACGATCCGGAACGTCGAAACGAGGTCACCCCGGACGGCAGCGGCGACGGCCCGATGGGGCTGACCCGGCGTCACCTGGACAAACCCGTCATCGCCGCCGTCAGCGGTCACGCGGTCGCCGGGGGACTGGAACTCGCGCTCTGGTGCGACCTTCGTGTAGCGGACGACTCCGCAACGTTCGGCGTCTTCTGCCGTCGTTTCGGCGTGCCGCTCATCGACGGCGGCACCGTCCGCCTGCCTCGTCTGATCGGGATGAGCCGCGCACTCGACATGATTCTGACGGGGCGGGCCGTCGGCGCTCAGGAAGCCTACGAAATCGGACTGGTGAACCGGCTGGTGCCGGAGGGGATGGCGCGTCAGGGCGCCCTGGCGCTCGCCCAGCAACTCGCGGAACTGCCGCAAGGGGCGCTGCGCGCCGACCGCCGGGCGGCCTATGCACAATGGGATCTGTCACTGGAAGCCGCGTTGCAGCAAGAAGGCGCTGCCGGGCATGCCGTGGTGTTCTCGGAGGGTATTGCCGGCGCCCGGGCATTTCTCGCCGGAGACGGCCGTCACGGAGCGCCGCGCGACACCCCGTAACCGGAGACGTCGCGGCGGCGAGACTTCAGATTGCCGTTAGTTTGCGGGGGCGGGCAACGGCGGCAATTGCGCGAGGCGCTTGCTCAGGCCGTCGGCAATTTCCTTCTGGTTCGCCTGCTTGGCGAAATCGACCGCCGTCATCTTGAGCTGGTTCTTCAGACGGACGTCCGCACCGCCGTCGAGCAACACCTTGCACGTGGTGATGTGACCGCCGCGTGCGGCCATCATCAGCGGCGTGGTGCCATTGGGCGACTCGGCGTCGACGTAGGCCGAAGCGTCGAGCAGCATTTGCACAATGTCGTCGTGACCATTGGTCGCCGCGTAATGCAGCGGTGTCCAGCCCTTCTTGTTGACCTCGGCATCCTTGTCGATCAACAGCTTCACCATCGGGGTGAGACCTTGCAAGGACGCGAGCATCATCGCGTTCTCGCCGGCACGATTGGTCGCTTCGAGGTCCGTGCGCTTGTCTTCGATGAGCAGTTTCGCCACGCCCACCGACTTTTCACGCATCGCAATGACGAGCAACGGGTCGCCCTTCTCGTCCCGCGCATTCGGATCGACACCGGACTTGAGTGCCTGTGCGACGGCCTTGGTATCGTCGAACACAACGGCCTTCACCAGCGCCGTGTTGGACGTCGCCGCCGTGGCACATGCCGTCAACCACAGCACGCTCAGCAGGGTGAACAGTCGGAAAATCGAAAATTTACGCATCGGGGGCTCCTGTCGGTAGTCCGGAAACTCGGCGAAACATGTTGGGCGAAACACGGAATGAAGCGGCGACCAACGCGGTGGATCAAAAGCGTCGATTCGAATGCTGCCGCCGAGACAAGTTCAATGCTTCGCGGTCGCGAACAGGCGGAAGAAATTCTCCGTCGTCGCGTCAGCAATCTTCTGCAACGGCTCGCCGCGCAGGTCGGCGATGAATTCCGCCACGTGACGCACATACCCCGGCTGATTGAGCTTGCCGCGATACGGCACTGGCGCGAGGTAAGGTGAATCCGTCTCGATCAACATACGTTCAAGCGGTACGCGCCGCGCCACGTCCTGCAAGTCGCGTGCGCTCTTGAACGTCACGATGCCCGAAAACGAGATGTAGAAGTTCTGGTCGAGCGCGCCTTTGGCCACGTCCCAGCTTTCCGTGAAGCAGTGCATCACACCGGCCGGTTCGCCAGCTTCCTCTTCACGCATGAGACGCAGCGTGTCGTCTGCCGCCGAACGCGTGTGAATGATCAGCGGCTTTCCGGTGACGCGCGCGGCGCGAATGTGCGTGCGAAAGCGCTCGCGCTGCCATTCCATGTCCTCGATGCTGCGACCTTCGAGCCGGTAGTAATCGAGTCCGGTCTCACCGATGGCAACGACCTTGGGCGTCGCAGCAAGACGAACGAGATCGTCGACGCTGGGCTCAGGGGTGTCCTCATAGTCGGGATGCACGCCCACGGACGCGTAAACATTCTCGTGCTGTGCCGCAATCTCCAGCACTTGCGGCAGCGTGGGCAGATCGACGGAGACACACAGCGCATGGCTGACCTTGTTCTCGCGCATGCGCGCGAGCAGGTCCGGCATCTGCTCGGCCAGTTCCGGGAAATTGATATGACAGTGCGAATCGATGAACATGATGGGTGATCGGTTGCCGGTGTCCTGCATCAAAGCGATGCCTGACCACCGAACAACTGTTTGTATTGCAGGAATAGCGCTTCGAGCAGGACCCGCGTATTGAGCGGATGGTTTTGCACCTGACGCTGTTGCGCGAGCTCGCGCAGGAAACCGAGCAGCCGCACGTCGTCGGTCGTATCGCCACAACGGCGCAGCGCCTGCGACTGGCCCGGGAAAAACCGGACCTTGCCGGCCATGCGCTCGGCCAGCACGTCGAAGCACCAGCGTTGCAGCGTCTCGAGAATGCCCGGCAGGCTGCCCTTGTGCAGTTGTTCGGCACAGGCGAACGCGTCGACCGCGCCGCCTTGCGCCAATTGCCCCAGCAACCAGTCGCGCCAGCCCCGCTCCTCCGGCTCGGCGAGCGAACGCGCCGCAAGCGGTGCGCCCCCCGCTTCGGCGAGCACTGCGGCGGCGGTCGCGGCATCGAGACCGGCTTCGCCCATGAGCCACTGCGTCGCCTGCGCCTCGTCGGGACGCGTAAGCACCAGACGGCGGCAGCGCGACAGAATCGTCGGCAGCAACCGGTCCGGCTGTGTCGTCACCAGCAGGAAAACGACGCCTGCCGGCGGTTCTTCAAGCGTCTTGAGCAACGCGTTCGCCGCGTGCACGTTGAGCGATTCGGCCGGATACAGCAGCACGACGCGACGCCCCTGACGGTGCGAACCGAGGCTCGCGAAGTCGATCACTTCGCGCACCTGCTCGATCTTGATTTCCTTGCTCGGGGTCTTGGTCTTCTTTTCCCCATCGGCCTCTGCGCGCGCTTCGGCCCCGGGTAACGTCTCGGCCAGCGCTTCCGGGCAGATCACACGGAAGTCCGGGTGGTTGCCACTGGCGAACCACTGACATGCACCGCAGGTGCCGCAGGGAAAATGATCGGCGCGTGGCGCTTCGCACAGCAGACCCTGTGCGAACGTCCGGGCGAGCGCGACTTCGCCGATGCCCGGCACGGCTTGCAGCAGCAGCGCGTGCGGCATCTGAGCGCGCAGGTCGTTGAGGCGTGTCCAGTCCTGTGACTGCCACGGATACAGCATGTGGGCTCCTTGGCCGGATATTGCAGTAATGACAGACAATTCGTTACGTCAGGTCGGGGGCGTGAATTCTCGATGCTCACCGCAGACACCGTCCGACAGACGCCGTAACCGGATTATGCGCGTGTTATTGCGCCTCAGGCGATTCGTGCCCCGGCTACCTTGCGGCTTTGAACGCTCGGCCTATTCACGCCGACGCCGACGCCGGCCCCTTAATGCCCCGGCACGCCCAACCGGGCGAACACGTCGGCGAGTTGCCCCGCAATCGCGTCGATGCTTTGCGCGGCATCGATCAGCACCATGCGGCCGCCCGACGCCTCGGCGCGGCGCAGATATTCTTCGCGAACCCGCGTGAAAAACGCGGCCGATTCGCGCTCGAACTTGTCGGGCGCCCGAGCGCCGGCGAGTCGTGCGGCGGCAATCGCCGGGTCGAGATCGAACAGGATCGTCAGGTCGGGCTGACGCGAGCCCTGCACCCAGCGCTCGAGAATCGACAGTTTCTCGCGGGACAGACCACGCCCGCCGCCCTGATAGGCAAACGTCGCATCGGTGAAGCGGTCGGAGACGACCCAGTCACCTCGCGCCAGCGCCGGCTCGATGACCTTGGCCAGATGTTCCCGGCGACCGGCGAACATCAGTAGCGCTTCGGTTTCGAGATCCATCGGCTCGTCGAGCACAAGCTTGCGCAAGGCTTCGCCCAGCGGCGTACCGCCCGGCTCGCGCGTGGCGACGACGTCACGCCCGACCGCAGCCAGTCCCTGACGCAGTGCATCGACGAAGGCGTTGACGTGCGTGCTCTTGCCCGCCCCGTCGATACCCTCGAACGTCACGAACTTGCCCGGCACCACTGCTGGCGCCTCGGGGGAATGCGTCATTGCTCACCTCGCTGATATTTGTCCACGGCGCGATTGTGCTCCTGAAGATTAGTCGAAAAATGGCTGGTGCCATCGCCACGCGCCACGAAATAGAGGGCATCGGTCGGCGCGGGATTGAGCGCCGCAGCGAGCGACGCCACACCGGGCAGCGCAATCGGCGTTGGCGGCAACCCCGCCCGCGTGTACGTGTTGTAGGGTGTGTCCGTTTGCAAGTCACGCTTGCGCAGACGCCCCGTATACAGATCGCCCATCCCGTAGATCACCGTCGGGTCCGTCTGCAACAGCATGCGCTTGCGCAGTCGATTGACGAACACTGCCGCAACCTGCCCTCGCTCCACGGCCTGCCCCGTCTCCTTCTCGACGAGAGACGCCATGATAAGCGCCTCATACGGCGTGGTGTACGGCAATCCCGGTGCGCGCGACGCCCAGGCTTCGTCCAGACGCTTCTGCATCAGGCGATAGGCACGCTTATAGATATCGATATCGCTCGTACCTTTCGGAAAAAGGTAGGTGTCGGGGAAGAACATGCCCTCGGCCTCGGCGCGATCTGCGCCCACGAGTTGCATCAGATCGGCGTCGGGCAGCCCGGCCGTGTCATGACGCAGCGCCGGGTTCGTATCGATCTCGGCGCGCATCTTCTTGAAGGTCCAGCCCTCGATGATCGTCACCACGTACTGATTGACGTCGCCACGCGCGAGCTTGTCCATCACTTCCATGGGGGTGATGCCAGTGGCGAACTCGTAGTTGCCCGACTTGAGCTTGGTCCCAACATCCATCACACGGGCAAGCAGATTGAACAGCAGCGGATGCACCGGCACACCCCCGGTGCGCAACTGCGTGGCCACGCTACGCACAGAACTGTAGGGTTTGATCGTGACGTCGAGCGTCGGCTTACCCAATTGCAGCGGTGCCTGAGCCCAATAGTAAAAAGCGCCGCCCGCCGCCAATGCGACGACAATCAACAGAACAAACAGGCGTTTGATGAAAGACATGAATTGCAGGATAAGTCGCCGGAGGGCGGCAGCGGGTTCGGGGGACTCGTCGGCCGGACGAATGTGACGACGACAGGTTCGAGAGGCGCATTTTGCACATCGAACCGGGCTCGCACGTCCTGGCGGAAGACCCAATATAATACTTTGACTTGCCGAACCCTCACAGATTGACAGGCACTTTCGTTTATGACCTCCCAATGGCGTGACCTCCTGCCGCAAGCGGCAGCCGCTTCTCCTTCCGATATCTCGCCCGCCGAGCGCGCCGGACAGTTCGACGCCTTGCGCTCGGGCAGCTTCGTAGCGCTGGCGAGCGATACCGGCCTGATCGCCGTGAACGGCGCCGATGCGGCCTCGTTCCTGCATGGCCAGTTGACCAACGACGTCGAGCGACTCTCACCGGCACAAGCCCGTCTGGCGGGCTATTGCTCCGCCAAGGGCCGCCTGCTTGCGACCTTCCTGATGTGGCGCGACACGTCGCCCGACGCGACGATCTATCTCGCGGGCGATGCCGCTGTGCAGGCTGCCGTGCAAAAGCGCCTGTCGATGTTCGTACTTCGCGCGAAGGCCAAACTGACCGACGGCACCGCCACGCACGTGTTGCTGCAAGTCGGCGGTCCGGCCGCCGAAGCCGTGCTCGCCCGGACCTTCGCCGCCTTGCCCGCCGCTGCGCTGGCCGCCGTGCACGCCACGATGGGCGATGCACCGGCCAACGCTACGAGCCTGATTCGTCTGCCTGAAGCCGGTACCGCGCGTTCGCTCTCGCGCTTCCTCTGGAGCGTGCCGGTCGCACAGGCGCTGGACGCCTGGCATTCGCTGGTGCAAGCCGATGGTGTGGTTGCCGTCGATCCGACGCTCGCCGCGTGGCTCGACGTGCATAGCGGCGTGGCGCGCGTCACGACCGCGACGCAAGAGCAGTTCGTGCCGCAGATGATCAACTGGGAAGTCGTGGGCGGCGTGAACTTCCGCAAGGGCTGCTATCCGGGCCAGGAAGTCGTCGCCCGCAGCCAGTATCGCGGCACGATCAAACGCCGGTTGCATCTGGCGCATGTCGATGGCACGCAATCCGGTCAACCAGTCCCCGGTCAGGAACTGGTCGAGACGAGCGATCCGGACCAGCCATGCGGCATGGTCGTGCAGGCAGCGCCCGCGCCGAACGGTGGCTACGACGTACTCGTCGAGTTGAAGCTCGCCGCGCGCGAAGCCGACGACGTACGCCTCGGCGCGGCCGACGGTCCGGCGCTCGCGTTCGCCGAGTTGCCTTACGAGATCATCGATCCGACGGAGATGCCCGCGTCGTCGGCGGCAGCGTCCTGATTCAGCCGCGCCCGCGACTGCCGATGGACTCGATGGACTGCTACGTCTACTACCGCGTATCGACCACGCACGCTGACGCCGCCCGGCAGGCCGTCGCGCGACTCTTCGCGCTGACGGCCACCCAGTTCGGCGTGAGCGGACGCCTACAATCGCGTGCCGATGCCTCACCGAACGACGCCACCCAAAACGTGTCGACCTGGATGGAGCGCTACGACAACGTCGACGCCGCCTTTATCGCGGCGCTGCCGCAAATGGTGGTGGCGTGCGGACTCGCGGCGTATCTCGAAGGCGGGCGGCACGTCGAGTGTTTCGTCGACATGCCGACGCTCCCACCCCCATGTGCCTGATCGTCTTCTCCTGGCAGCCTGACGCCGCCACGCCGCTGGTCCTTCTCGCCAATCGCGACGAATTTTTCGAGCGCCCCGCCGAACCCATGCACTGGTGGTCGGATCGCCCCGACGTGCTGGCGGGACGCGATTTGCGAGGCGGGGGAACGTGGATGGGCGTCAATCGCGCCGGACGCTTCGCCGCGCTCACCAACTTCCGCGACGGCCGTGCGCCAATGACGCCGAAAGATACGCCCTCGCGCGGTCTGCTGGTGTCCGCCATGCTGGACGCCACCTCATTCGACGACGATTTGCTGCGCATCGAGAAGCATGCGCACGAATACGCCGGCTTCAATCTCCTTGCCGGCGATTTGCCCGCGGGCAAGCTGTACTGGCTAGGGAATCGGGATGTGAACGGTAACGATGGCGCGGCATCGGCCCCTGTTGCGCATCCGGTCACACCAGGCTTGCACGGGCTGTCGAACGCACTGCTGGATACGCCCTGGCCCAAGCTCGTGAGCCGTCGGGATGCGCTCCGTCAGGCCATTGAGAACACGGCTGATGATCTGACGCTACTTGAGGTCATGCGCGATGCGTCCGAAGCCGCCGAAGAGGCCCTGCCGGAAACCGGCGTCGCACGCGAGTGGGAGAAGCGGCTCTCGGCAGCCTTCATTGCATCGCCGGCTTATGGGACGCGTTGCACCACGCTGCTGCGCTATCACCGCGACGGCACGATCGACATCATCGAGGCCACCGTTTTACCTGGCCAAGCGCCTGAAAACGTATCCAATCGGCGAGAATTCACTTTCCCCGTTTTTTCTGCAGGCATCCAAGCTGCGGACCTCTGATTTTCCTCCCGGCGACAAAAACCGGGATCGATTCTCAATTTTCTGCCTCATTCGAGAAACGCGATTCACGTATTGTTTTCGCCTCTCATCCCCGTTCGCCCGCATCAGACAAGCAATATTTGGTGCGCGTGTCACTAAGCATTTCCTGCTTTCTATCAAAAACGCCACATTCTTCTACCAACAAACATTTCGCTGTCTTACATTTGGATATAATTGCACGCCAAACTTTTTGGGGTGCTATGTGAAGCACGACGCGATACAGCGTCGGCTTTCAAACCATTCCCGGTCGTGTAGAGCGGCACGCGGGATAACACATTAAGCGGAGCTCAGCATCCGTGGCATAGCAAAGCGGCAATAGCTTTTTTCCAATTATTAGCCATGCCAGAAAACTACGACGTGCGATTAAGAGATCGCGCGCCACAATGGGCTTCGGGGGATGTCTCCATTGTGGAATCTTCGCCAAAGGCGGCGGTAGCCAGACAAACGGCGGCCGCTGCATTGGACCACGCAGTTGCGTGCTGGACGTTACCGGTACGGCGATGGGCTTACCGCCAGGCAAGTACCGCCCCAGCCAGTCAACCAGACACGGGCGTTTCCGACCCAATGCTACGTCGCCGGCTGAGTCCGCTGGCGCGGCTTGCCTTGTCCGTTGCGTCGAACTGCGGCCCACTGCCTCCGGCATGCCGAATCGTTTATGCGTCGCAACACGGCGAGATCGCACGCACCACGCAAATGCTGGAAGCGCTCACGCAAGGCGAACTGCCCTCCCCGACCGCCTTCAGCCTATCCGTGCTCAATGCCACGCCAGGCGTTCTCAGCATCGCACGCGAAGACCGCTCAGCCATCAATGCCGTCGCCGCGAATGACGACACGCTTGGTTACGCGCTGCTGGACGCATGGACGCAACTACGTGAAGTCCCCGAATTGCCGGTGCTGGTGATTCACGCTTTCGAAGCCCCGCCCGAATGCTACGGTCCGACAGCACGACAAAGCGACGAAGCGACCAGCGCGCTAGCTCTGCTCATCGATGCAGATGCGCCAAATCGGCTGACTTGCACGATGCACCTGCCGACCGGGCAGGCAAGTGGCTCAGCGCAACCGTCGCAGAGCGATAGCCTGGTGGCATCTCTGACGACAGGCGGCAGCAACTCCTGGTTTGGTGAACATCATGACTGGCAATGGAATTGGCAGGAGGGCACGCAGCATGCACATATCTGACATGCAACTCCGCCTTGCCATAGCCGGCCGATGTGCCGCATCCGTGCTCTTGTGGACGTGCTTCGCAGCAGGCGGTCTTGTGTTTTCGCTGATCGTTTTCCCGGGACTGTTGCTGCTTCCGGTATCTGCACGTATACGCCGGCGCTGCGCGATGGCGATGGTGCACCGATGCTTCGCTGCACTCGTCGCGAGCTGCCGCGCGATGGGCGTCATCCGATTCGATTTACAAAACGAGGATAAATTGCGGCGACTGGGACGAGCCATTGTGATCGCCAATCACCCCTCTTATCTCGATGTCGCAATCCTGCTCGCCCTAATGCCTCGTGCCTGCTGCATCGTCACAAGCCGACATTGGCGCAATCCACTTTTCGCCGGCATCGTACGCTCGGCAGGCTACCTACGCAATGACGGCGGCCCTTCGCTCGTCAGTGCGAGTCAGGCAGCTTTTGCCGACGATGTACCGCTCATCGTCTTTCCAGAAGGCACGCGTAGCCCGTCTCGAGGAAGGCTCGGGAAGTTTTCCCGTGGGTTTGCCCACATCTCGCTCGCGCACGATTGTCCGATCGTGCCGGTTCTGATTGATTGCGACCCGCCGGCGTACACAAAACAGCACCGCTGGTACTCCCTCCTCCCCGTACAACCGACTCTGCGAATTCGCGTGCTGGAATCCGACATCAGTACCTACACGTCGATGTCACCATCCTGCGCGCGCGAGGGGGCGATTCAAGGTGAACCGGCGGCGGCTCGGAGTGTATCGGACAGCGCGCCGCCGGACACGGCAACGCCGCTGGCAGCGAGACGCCTGACGCAACTCGCGGAACATTTTTTTACTAGTCAAATTTCCCAACATGGCTTCACTAGAACTTGAGATCAAGCAATTGATCGTCCAGGCGCTGGAACTGGAAGATATCGGCGTGAATGACATCACTGACGACATCCCGCTTTTCGGCGATGGTCTCGGCCTGGATTCCATCGACGCACTTGAGTTGGGCATTGCCCTGCGCAAGCGCTTCGGTTTGCAAATCGAATCAAACGACGAGTCCGCACGCGCTCAATTTCGAAGCGTCGCCACGCTCGCCCAATTACTGCGCGAGCGCGGTTGCATTGCTAAGGAACAAGCGTAATGAGCACATTGACATTACCCCTGACGGATGAGGAAATCCTGTCCCGTTTGCGCACGATCCTGCACGACACGTTCGAGATCGAACCACAACGGGTAACGCCTGAGGCACATCTTTTCGAAGAACTCGATTTGGATAGCATCGATGCGGTGGATCTGGCCATTCAGCTACAACGTATGACCGGCAAGCGCATCAAGTCGGAAGACTTCAAGAGCGTGCGTACTGTCGGCGACGTGGTCGTTGCCGTGCACACGCTGTTAAACGACTGACACACAAGCATGCCGCGAATTCACATCGACGCACCGGCATCGCTCCCACACGTGCCCGCCGAACGGATGCGTTGGCAGTCCGTCGTTACCGCGCTCGCCTATCCCGCACTGATCCTGACCGGGATCACACTGCTTGCACCGCGTTACCTCGCGCTGATGTTGCTCGCTGGACTTTTCCTGCGTTACCGGCGCAATTTGCGCACGCATCGGCTTTTGATGCCCATTGAATGGGCCGTCGCGGGCGGTTTGGCTGCGCTAGCGTGCGCCACGGCGATGAGTAATAGCGAGCTGTTACTACGTTGCTACCCAGTCGCGGTCAACATTGGGATGGGGATCACGTTCGCGATGTCGTTGCGCGCTCCGATGTCGATGATCGAACGAATTGCCCGGCTGCATCAACCCAACTTACCGGCAGACGCCACGCCGTACCTGCGCAAAGTCACGCGCGTGTGGATCGCCTTTTTCATGTTGAACGGAGGTATCGCGCTATTCACTGCGATCTGGACATCACGTGAGATCTGGTCGCTCTACAACGGCGCCATTGCCTACGTACTGATTGGTTTGATGTTCGCCGGCGAATGGCTTTATCGCCGGCGCATGCTTGCACGCAAGGCGTCTGTCGCAACGATTCCGGAGGCACAGGCATGACTACGCCGGAATCGCTCGTCCCGGCCCGTGCATGTACCGCGCTGGCCGAGCTGCTTCGCGCCCCCTTTCCTGCGTCTCAAACCGTTTGCGTGGATGGACGGGACCGCGCGGAAGCCTCGGCCTCGCTAAATATCGGCGAATGGCGTGCTCATGTGCACTTGCTGAGCGTCGCGTTCGCGGCGCATTCGCTACAGCGCATCGCGCTGTGTCTGGACGACCCGTTCGACATGAGTTGTGCGCTTTTTGCCGCATGGGCGGCCGGAAAAACGCCCGTCGTGCTGCCCAACACCCTGGCGAAAACCCGTGTGGACCTGGCTTTTGCTTACGATCTGGCCATCGACGCAGAAATGTTTGGATCAATAGCCAAGACCGGAGCCTATACAGATACACCCGCTTCGCTGCCCGCACTTTCGTCAACCTGCAAACTGGTCATTTACACCTCAGGAAGTACTGGCGAACCGAAGGCGATCACCAAGACGTTGATGCAACTCGACGACGAAGTGCAGACGCTGCATCGGCATTGGGGTGCGCGACTCCAGGGTGCCCTCGTCGTCGCCAGCGTGCCGTGCCATCACATTTATGGTCTCTGGTTTCGGGTGCTTTGGCCGCTGGCCGCAGGCGTGCCATTCGCACGACACACCTTTGCTGAACCGGCGCAAGCCCAACCTTGGCGAAGCTGGCCGGCGGTCGTGTGGGTCGCCGGACCCGCACAGCTGACACGCTGGCCCAAGCTGTTCGGCGAAGGTTTATGGGCAGATGCTCCGCGAGTGACCTTCTCCTCGGGAGGCCCATTGCCTGCGGAGGCCGCACAACAATACTCGAACACGCTACCGGCGATCACCTCCGATGACCATGCCGCGCCCGTTGCCCGCACACCGATCGAAGTCTTCGGCAGCACGGAAACGGGGGGCATCGCCTGGCGCCAACAAGACATCACGCCTCGCTGGACACCGCTTGACGACACTGACATTCGCATCGATGCGGAAGGCGGACTAGAAATACGCTCACCACGCGTCAATGACGGGCAATGGTGGCGCACCGACGACGGCGCAGCCATCCACGCAGACGGATCGTTTGCCTTGACGGGGCGTCTGGACCGGATTGTCAAGATTGAAGGCAAACGACTCGCGCTGCCGAGCGTAGAAGCTGCATTGACGCGTCACGCGTGGGTCAACGATGCCACCGCGCTCGTCATCGCCGGGCGTCCTGCGGTTGCCGTGGTGCTAAGCAAGTCGGGACGCCTTGCGTGGAAGACACAATCGCTCAAGGTCGTTCGCGAAACGTTACGTAGTACGCTGGCTGAGACATTTGATTCCACCGTGCTTCCCCGGCGCTGGCGCTTCCTCGCGGAATTGCCTGTCAACGAACGTGGCAAGCGCACCACTGCCGACGTGGCCGCATGCTTTGCCCCGGCCTCGCCTTGGCTGCCGTCAATATTGGGTGTCCGTCCGAGCGATGGGGAGGCGGTAACTGCCCCCCATTCGCCCCCCTATTCCGTCGTGATCGCCCTTCGCGTGCCGGTCGATCTTGCTCACTTCAAGGGCCACTTCCCAGGTCTGCCGCTACTACCCGGTGTCGTATTGATCGATTGGGCAAGTCGATTCGCTTTCGAACACGCGCGCCGAGATTCCGTCCAGCTAGCCTGGGTGAACCACACCCCGCTATCGTTGCAGCAGGTCAAGTTTTCAGCCCCCGTGCTGCCGGGCACCCTATTGGAACTCACACTGACGTACGACGCATCGCGCCATCGCGTTCAGTATCGTTACGATGGCACGCAGGCCACTGCGGCAACAGGCTATCTCGCCTACGCTACGCCGCTCGCACTTGCCGCAGAGGTATCTCAATGACACCGGACTTCACCCCCGTCTCGCCGGGGCATGGCTTCGTCCCGTGTGTACTGATCCCTGTGTATAACCACCCGATGCACATACGCCGCATCGTGGATACGCTCGTTGCGAAAGGCATACCGGTCCTGTTGATCGACGATGGAAGCGACGCACCGACTCGGGCAGTCCTTGAGGCCATTCTTGTCACACATGCCGGTGCGGTCACGCTGGAGCGACTGCCGCAAAATCTCGGCAAAGGCGGCGCCGTCACCCACGGCCTGCTACGCGCGCATGCGCTCGGCTACACACATGCGTTGCAAGTCGACGCCGATGGACAACACGATCTGGCCGACGTACCCGTATTTCTCGACGCGGCGCTCGCATATCCGGATGCCGTCATCTGCGGCACACCTCTTTACGACGCCTCGGTTCCCAAGGGAAGGCTCTACGGTCGCTACATCACGCATTTCTGGGTGTGGGTAGAGACGTTATCGTTTGACATTGTCGATTCAATGTGTGGCTTTCGCGTCTATCCGCTCAAAGCGACGAGCGCGGTATTGTCACGCCACCGCCCCCCCGCACGCATGGCCTTCGACACCGATATTCTGGTGCGACTCCACTGGCGTGGCGTGGCCATTCACAACATGCGAACACGTGTCGTATATCCGGAAAATGGGATATCGCATTTCAAAATGGTCGGCGACAACATAGGTATTTCGCTCATGCACACGAGGTTGGTACTCGGCATGATTCCGCGCGCCCCGGCGCTGATATGGCGGAAGCTTCGTCGCCCGGCGACACAGGATGCAACGGCGAAGCGAGCGAGTCTCGATGTCGACGTCGCCTGGTGGCGCCGTCCCGAACGCGGCAGCTTGCTGGGCATGCGCTTGTTGGCAATCGCCTGCCGATGTTTCGGATTGGGCGCTGCGCGCGCCTGCCTTGTGCCTGTGGTCGCCTATTTTGCATTGAAAGATGTGACAGCGCGCGCTGCCTCCCGCGACTATCAGCAGCGACTCCGAAATGCGGCGCCCGAAATCTCGCTCCCCCGCCCTACGTTCTGGCACACGTTCCGACATCTGCAAGCGTTTGCCAACGCGGCACTGGACAAGTTTGCCGCATGGAGCGGACTGCTCGGCGAGCGTCATGTGCAAATCGAGGACCCGGCCATCCTGGACAATGCGGCGAGCGATTCTCGCGGTGCACTGGTTATCGGCTCTCATCTCGGCAACCTGGAAATGACTCGCGCGCTTGCGCGCTCTCGCGGCATCGACAGGATCCACGCAGTGGTCTACACCCGCCATGCACAGCGATTCCGCTCAGTCCTCCACGGTGCAAATCGTGATTTCGCCGACAACCTGATCGAAGTCGACGACATCGGCCCCGCGACCGCCATCATGTTGCGCGAACGTGTCGATCGCGGAGACTGGCTCGTCATCGTTGGCGACCGTGTTCCGTCCAATGATGAGGGGCGCACCGTGCAGGCGTCATTCCTCGGTGCGCCGGCACCATTCGCTCAGGGACCATTCATTCTCGCGGCACTTCTCGAATGCCCCGTGTATCTGCTTTTCTGCCTTCGCGACAAGACGTCTTACCGGCTGTATTTCGAGCGATTCGCCGACATCGTGGAATTACCTCGCGGCAATAGGGAAAACGCTCTGCGCATTTACGCCGAGCGCTATGCGCATCGCCTTGAGTACTACTGCCGCCGGTATCCGATGCAGTGGTTCAACTTTTTTGATTTCTGGCGCGGCAAATCGCCGCAGTAATCATGCAACTCCCGACTTCACGCACCGACGCCTCTATCGGCCTCAACACGCCAAACTACCTCGTGCTGGGCGACGTATCCGTAAGCGATCCTGCACCTCAAGCCGCTGCACCCTCAGTGGTTTTCGGCGACTCACGCCTTGTCATCGAAGATATCGTTTCGATCGCCCACCGGGCACGAACGGCGCGATTGTCAACGAACTCCGCGTGGCAAGACCGTATCCGCCGCGGCGTGAGTGCGTTGCATGCGCATCTTTCGGCGGGTAATCCCGTCTACGGGGTGACGACCGGGTACGGTGACGCCTGCGTGGTCGACGTTCCCATGTCGCTCGTGGAAGCGCTGCCTGCGCAGTTGACGCGCTACCACGGCTGCGGCATGGGCGAATGGCTCGACGACGAGGCTGTCCGGGCGGTGATCGCTTGTCGACTGGCATCTCTGGCACAGGGATACTCCGCGGTACGCCCCGAGCTGTTGGCAGCACTGATTCACTTGCTCGATCACGACATTCTGCCCCGCATCCCGTCGGAAGGCTCGGTCGGCGCCAGCGGGGACCTCACCCCGCTGTCCTACGTTGCCGCGGCCCTGATCGGCGAACGGGACGTCAAGCACAATGGCCGCCTGTGCGCGGCTTCCGATGTCCTTGCCGCCACGGGGGGCGCACCGATTACGCTAGCGCCGAAGGAAGGACTGGCATTGATGAACGGCACAGCCGTCATGACTGCACTCGCGAGCCTGGCATTTGCGCGCAGCCGATCACTGGCCCGTCTGGCATCCCGACTGACAGCACTGACAACCGTGGCGCTCGATGGGCACGCCGCGCACTTTCATCCCACGCTGTTCGACGCCAAACCGCATGAAGGTCAACGTGACGCCGCGCGCTGGATTCGTGACGACCTCTGCGGACATGCGCCCTCCCCCGAGGCTCGGTTACAGGATCGCTACTCGCTTCGTTGCGCGCCGCATGTCATCGGTGTGCTGGTGGACGCACTCGGATGGGTGCGTCGCGATGTCGAAAACGAAATCAATAGTGCGAACGATAACCCTCTCATCGATCCGGACACCGGTGAGGTGCACCACGGGGGGAATTTCTATGGCGGCCACATCGCGTTCGCAATGGACAGCCTGAAGGTTGCGGTCGCCAACATTGCCGACCTTATGGACCGCCAGCTGGCCCTGCTGGTCGATGACAAATTCAACAACGGCCTGCCCCGAAACCTTAGCGGTTCGACCGGACCGCGTGCCCCCATCAATCACGGATTCAAAGCCGTGCAGATCGGCGCATCGGCATGGGCAGCAGAGGCGCTTAAGCACACGATGCCGGCGAGCGTCTTCTCACGCTCAACCGAGTCGCATAATCAGGACAAGGTCAGCATGGGCACCATCGCCGCGCGCGATTGCCTACGAGTGCTAATGCTGACCGAGCAGGTTGCAGCCGCCCACACCCTCGCCGTCGCGCAGGCCGTTGCACTACGTACCCGAATGTCATCCGACACGTCGTCGTTGTCTGACGCGTTGCGCCATTGGCTTGATACGGTCGCAACGCACTCCCCGTTCGTTGAGGAAGACCGGGCACTTGAACAAGAATTGCGTTCGGTTCGTACCTGGCTCGCCAACGGAGGCGATCTCTCCCATGACGAATGAGATGAACGGTCGCCGTCCGGAAAAGGCACCTTGGCTGGTAGCAAGCGCCGACGTCGAAATCCCCTTTCATGACGTCGATGCCATGGAAGTGGCGTGGCATGGGCACTATGTAAAGTATTTCGAGATTGCACGCTGCGCTCTATTGCGGCGCTTGAACTATGACTATCCGCAGATGCAGGCGTCAGGATACTTGTGGCCGATCGTCGAATGCCATCTCAAGTACGTCCGCCCGGCCCGCTACGGGCAACACGTACGCGTGAGTGCGTCATTGATCGAGTACGAAAATCGCCTGCGTATTGCCTACGAGATACACGATATCGCCACGCATCAGCGCCTTACAAAAGGCTACACGATGCAGGTAGCGGTCGACGCACGCACTGGCGAAATGCAATTCGTGAGCCCTTCGGTGGTGAGTGAGAAGCTGGAGGCTGCATGGATCGCCGGCTAACGCCGCGCGTTGCCGGCATACTGATATCGGCAACGCTGGCGCTCATTACGCTATCCCCGACGAACACGGTGAGTGCCCAGACGTCGACCGCAAATGCGCCGTCCGGCGCCGATCTGGTTTTGCTGCAGAGGGTTCTGTCTCAACTCGGTATTCATCCGGTGATCAATGCCGATTTTTTGCAGACACGTACGTCCCCTCTACTGACAACACCCGCAATCACGCGAGGCAAGCTGGTGTTTGCACGGGAGCATGGTGTGATCTGGCAAGTACAAGCGCCGCACCCTCAATGCTTTATTTACGGCCGTACGCGCAGCGCTCGCCTCGACGCAGAGGGTAATGTGCTGTCGCTCGACACACAGCCGTCTGCGATCACGCAACAGGTCACTGAATGGTCGAATGCACTGATGCGCGGCGACACCAGCGGCCTTGCCTCCCAGTTCACCGCTACCGTCAATGGCACCCTGAATCAATGGCAGGTGGTGCTTACGCCAACGCAACCGCAAATTGCGCAAGCGGTGAAACGCCTCACTCTCGCTGGCGACACCGTAGTCCGCAGTGCATTGCTCGAAACCCGTCGCGGCGAATCCATTAAATGGCAATTCGATAAAGTACGAACGGCAGACCAGCCCGACGCTCGCGAACAACGCTTGTTCAAGGTTGTGGAATGACGCGAAGCGCTCAAACATTACGCCGACTGGCAGTCATCGGCCTCGTCGTCAGCCTGACGTTGCTTGGCGTCTGGCTGCTCGGTGTGCGTCATCTGCCCTTGCAGACGAACATTCTGTCATTGCTACCCGCCACTGAGCGCAACCCGGTTGCCGAGCAAGCGGTAGAACATCTGGCAGGCAGCGTGAGTGACCGTGTGGTGATCCTGATCGGTGCGGCCGACGCCACTACGGCACGGGCGGCCGCACAGCAATTCGATACGCTGGCGCGTGCCAGCAATGCATTTTCCAGCGTACAGGGAAAGGTCCCGCCGTTCGACCCGACATTCCTCTCGAACTTCTATCTGCCGTATCGCTTTACCCTGCTGACGCCTGACGACCGTGCAGAACTGCAAGCGCAGCTTCGTGACAGAACGTCGGGCGAAACGCACCCCCTGCAACTCTCTTTCTCCCACTCCCCCGTCGGGCTCACCGAGGCGGCAGACGACCCCTTTGGCTGGCTGGATCGCTGGCTAGCGCATCTGCCGTTCGCACAATTCCGGATATCGCCGGATCAAGGTTGGTTAAGTGCTCGCCAGGATGGCAAGACATGGATTCTCATCCTGCTGCAAACACGTGGCTCCGCGTTCGACACCGCAGTGCAACAACGAGTACTCCGGGTTATCTCCCAAGCTCAAGCGCAGGTTGCCGACACCTTGCCCGGCGTACAAGTGCTTCGCAGCGGCGCCGTCTTCCACGCAGCCTCCGCGAGATCACAGGCCGAAATGGAGCTGCACCGCATTGGCGTCGTCGCCACGCTCGGCATTGCTCTCTTGATGTTGTGGGCGTTTCGCTCCGGACGTGTGCTCGCCATGGGATTGGCAACAATCGCCTTTGGAACACTTTGTGCAGCCGTCACAACATTGGTCGTCTTCGGCGAACTTCACTTGCTGACGCTCATTTTTGGTGCGGCACTGATAGGGGAAACCGTCGACTATGCAATTCAATATTTCGTCGGTATTGGCGGCCTGGCGCGCGAAGATTCGCAGCGCGTCCTGCCAGCTATCCAACCAGCCCTGCGCATCGCACTTGCGACAAGTGTGCTTGGGTATGCTGTGCTCGGGATAGTGCCATTTCCGGCGCTGCGCCAAATTGCCGTATTTGCGCTTGCCGGACTGCTTTCGTCGTATGTGTTTGTCGTTTGGGCACTTCCCGCGTTTTTGCCCCGACAAGTCCCGCCGCTACGCAACCCTGTCATCTCGTTGGCGCTACGCTGGTTGCACATCTGGCGCGGCGCGCTGGCCGGTCGGCGTGGCACCGTTATCGGTTGCGCAATTGTGCTGGTATGCCTGCCCGGCTGGTGGCGACTGAGCGCCGACGACGACATTCGTCATCTGATTTCTCGCGAGCCGTCACTCGTTTCGCAAGAGGACTCCATCTCACAAATCACGGGTATCGACGCGACAACGCAATTCTGGTTAGTTCAAGCCGACAGCGAAGAAGCACTGCTCAGACGCGAGGAGCAACTCGGCGCTCGTCTCGATGCCGCCATCACAGACAAGCGCGCCCCCATCGCAGGCTGGACAGGCGTCTCGCAGTTCGTTCCGTCCGTGCAACGGCAACTGGACAATCGGGCGTTACTTGGGGCTGCTCGGTTCGACTCGCAGGAAACGCTTGTGTCGGCGATGAAACACGCAGGCTTTCGTACCGACTTCGCACAGCAATACGCTCAAGCCTACATCCACGAGAAGGAAGAACCGCCACTGCGCGTTGACCAATGGTTGGCGTGGCCTGGATCAACGCCGCTGCGCGCGCTGTGGATAGGTCGCCTGCCTCTTCGTGAAGATGCTGCCCCGAACACCACCGGCTCGTATCAATTCGCGAGCCTGGTGCGTCCATACGGCCTGCGCGACAGTGCCGCAGCCGCACGCCTCGCCGCCGACCTTCCCGGCGTCACCTACGTCGACAAAGCAGCCTCCATCTCGGCACTTTTCGCACGCTATCGCGTGGCCAGCAGCATGTGGCTTGCCGCGGCGCTAGCCATTGTGGCAACACTGCTGACCCTTCGCTATGGATGGCGTGGAGCCGTCGCCACCCTGTCGCCCACGCTGCTCGCCATCGCCGCCGTATTTGCGACTTTCGGATATCTCGGCATACCGCTCACGCTGTTTGCGCAAATGGGATTGATGCTAGTGCTAGGCGTCGGCGTTAATTACGCCATTTTTCTACGCGAAGGCGAACGTCGCGCAGGGGAGGACGAGCGTATGACAGCCATTGCGGTAGCCGGTACGCTGATGTCCGCGGCAACGACCCTGCTGTCGTTCGGGCTACTGGCCTTTAGTAGCATGCCAAGCCTGCATGCTTTCGGCCTGACCCTAACGACCGGGATCGCTCTTTCATTGCTGCTGGCACCCTACAGCCTGCGCTTCTCGGAGCATCGTTCATGAAGGCCCCCGTCTATCTTCACGCGCTGGGCATGATCAATGCGCTGGGCCACGATCTGCCTGAGATCGAATCTCGTCTGTTGGCGGGCGACACGTCGGGCATGCGAGCTTACGACCGCGGGCCTTCGGTAACGACGTTGCCATCATGCATCGTCGGTGCTGTGCGCCTGGCAGATCACGAATTGCCAGCCCTCCCCCAAAGACTTCAAAAGTACGACTGTCGCAACAACCGGCTTCTTGTCGCGGCCGCAGAGCGCTTGCGCACAACCCTCACGCATCACGTCGCCCGGTATGGCGCTGCGCGAATCGGCGTGGTGATCGGCACCAGCACCTCAGGTATCGACGAAGGGGGAGCGGCGCTGCACATGCTCGCAAACTCCGGCACGCTGCCAGCGAACTATCACTATCTACAGCAAACCCTCGGAGCGCCGTCCCGATTCATCGCCGACTTGTTGGGCATACTCGGCCCTGCATACACGATTTCGACGGCTTGCACCTCCAGTGCCAAGGCGTTCGGTGCAGCACGACGGCTCATCGACAACGATATATGCGATGCCGTTGTCACTGGCGGAGCGGACGCGTTGTGTCGATTGACGCTGGGGGGCTTTGGCGCACTGGAATCGCTTGCAAGCGGCCTCACACGCCCAATGAGCCAGGATCGCGATGGGATCAACATTGGCGAAGGCGCGATGCTCTGCCTGATGTCCCGCGAGCCGAGCGACGTTGCGCTAACGGGCATTGGAGAGACCAGCGATGCCCATCACATATCGTCGCCCTCACCCGACGGCGGCGGTGCGCTCGACGCCATGCGCATCGCCCTCACCAACGCACGTCTCGCTGCATCCGATATCGAGTACGTACATTTACATGCGACCGGCACCCCGAAGAACGATGCCATGGAAAGCCTTGCGACTTACACGTGCGTTGGTCCCTCTACGTGGGCAAGTGGCACAAAGGCAATGACCGGGCACCTACTCGGTGCCGCGGGCGCTACCGGCATCGGATTTTGCTGGCTCGCACTAACCGGCGACGGCCGTCTTCCGCCACATGTCGGTGACCATGAAATCGACCCGTCGCTGAGTCCCCTACGATTCGCACGAGTGGGCACAACCCTGGGTCGCCCTCCCAACCACGTCATGACCAATGCTTTTGCCTTTGGTGGCAACAACGTCAGTGTGATTCTCTCGAGGACCGGGACCCGATGACTTTGACCACCTCCGCAGCCTACCCGCCCATCGATGAGTTGCTACCTCATCGTGCGCCTATGCTGCTGATCGACACAGTTGTGACACACGACGCGGCGTCTATCTGCGTTCAGGCGACGCCAGACATGCGGGCATGGTATGCGGACCCGCAAGGCGACATGCCGATACATATCGTCATCGAACTCATGGCGCAGGCCATCGCTGCGCATGAGGCGCTTACGCGCCGCGCGAATGGCCAGCCCCCGGCCCCGGGGGTGCTGCTCGGTACGCACCGCCTCGAAGCCACTGTGGCTTCGTTGCAAGGCGGCAAGCCGGTCCTCGTCTACGCCAGTTGTGTGCTGCGCGACGGTACCGGCAACGGCGCCTACGACTGTACCGTGCAAAGTGACGGCGAATCGGTCGCGACTGCGACGATCAAGGTTCACCAGCCAACCGATTTTTCTGCATTCTTGTTGGAGCATCTCATATGACTCGCCGAGTTCTCGTCACAGGCAGCAGCCGAGGCATCGGACGCGCAATTGCCCTGCGCATCGCTAAAGAGGGATTTGCCGTCACAGTCCATTGCCGTGAACAAATCGCTCCCGGCGAAGCCACTGTGGCGGATATTCGTCTCAATGGAGGTACCGCGCATCTGCTGCAATTCGACGTACGCGATCGCGATACCTGCCGTCGCGTGCTTGAAGCCGACGTTGCCGAGCATGGCGCGTACTACGGCATTATCTGCGGCGCTGGCATCACACGCGATAATGCGTTCCCTGCTCTCTCGGACGAAGACTGGGACAGCGTAATCGACACAAGTCTCGATGGCTTCTTCAACGTGGTTCACCCGCTGACCATGCCCATGGTTCGTCTTCGCGCCGGCGGACGCATCGTCACAATAGCATCGGTCTCGGGGGTCATCGGGAATCGCGGTCAAGTGAATTACAGCGCCGCAAAAGCCGGTCTGATTGGCGCCACCAAGGCGCTTGCAGTCGAACTGGCGTCACGCCGGATCACGGTGAATTGCGTTGCACCCGGGCTGGTTGACACGGGCATGCTGGAAGGTATCCCGATGGAGGAGGCGCTGCGCATGGTACCCATGAATCGTATCGGTACACCGGACGAAGTGGCCCATGCGGTGACATTCCTGATGTCCGACGGCGCAAGCTACATCACCCGGCAGGTTATCGGTGTCAACGGAGGAATTGTCTGATGAATCGCGTTGTTGTCACCGGATTCGGTGGAGTCACTGCCCTAGGCAATCGATGGGAAGACATTGAGGCCGCGTTGCTTGCCGGAAAAAATGCAGTCCGCAAGATGCCGGAGTGGGACTATTTCGAACTGCTCAACGGGCGTCTCGCCTGCCCAGTGGAAGATTTCGCGCCACCCCCTCACTGGCCGCGCAAGCAACTACGATCGATGGGGCGCGTTGCGCAGCTCTCGTTGCGGGCAACCGAGTTTGCGCTTGCACACGCAGCATTCGACGTCAGCGCTTATGACCGTGGACAGATCGGTGTGGCCTACGGGTCCTCGTCCGGAAGTATCGCCCCAATCCACGCTTTCGGTGTCATGGTCGACACCGGCTCCATGGCGGGTGTCACGTCGACAAGCTACATCCAGATGATGCCGCACACGACAGCCGTCAATATCGGCGTTCATTTTGGGTTGCAAGGCCGCATCATCCCGACCTCAAGCGCGTGTACGTCGGGCAGTCAGGCGATCGGATACGCGTATGAGGCAATCCGCTTCGGCCGCACGCAGATCATGCTCGCCGGTGGCGCCGAAGAGCTTTCAGGGCCGGGTAGCGCGGTGTTCGACACACTATACGCGACCAGCACACGAAATGAGGAACCCGAACTTACGCCCCGTCCATTCGATGCGGCGCGCGACGGTCTGGTGATCGGTGAAGGCGCGGCGACTCTGGTTCTCGAATCGCTGGAACATGCGCAAGCGCGCGGTGCGACGATTTTTGCAGAGATCGTGGGCTTTGGTTGTACATCGGACGGCAATCACGTGACGCAACCGACAGCCGAGACCATGGCCCGAGCCATGGAGCTAGCGCTTGCAGATGCCGGCCTTCGCCCCGACGCCATCGATTACATCAGCGCCCATGGTACGGCAACCGATCGTGGCGACATTGCCGAGAGTGAGGCCACCAACAGAATATTCGGCAGCGAAGTACCGATCAGCGCAATGAAAAGCTATCTCGGCCACACACTCGGTGCGTGTGGCGCCATCGAAGCATGGTGGGCGATTGAAATGATGCAGCGCAATTGGTTCGCAGGCACACTCAATCTGGATGTTCCCGACGCAGCTTGCGCCTCGCTGGACCATATCGCCGGCGCCCAGGGGCGGATGCTCGAAGCCCAGTGCATCATGAGCAACAACTTCGCGTTTGGTGGCATCAACACGTCATTGATTTTCCAGCGATTCGCCGCCTGAGGGCAAATTCATCACCTTACGTCGTCCGGAAGCCGTCGCCGCTAGCGCTCGCTCACCGCACCATCCCGATGACTGTCACCCATCACAAACCTGAAAACGGAGAAAATATGCAGACTCGTCGACGCATGCTCGTCGCCTCACTTGCGCTCGCGGCCACGGCCATTTTCACAACGACTGCCCAGGCAGCACGCCCGGCCGTACCGATCGTGCCGCATGACAGCATTTCGATCATCTCGGGCAGCGGAAAATCGCTTTCGCTGGACGATGTTCGCGGTGCAATCACCCGAGGCGCGGCCGCTCATGACTGGACCGTCAGCGAAGTTCAACCCGGTGAGTTAGTAGCATCCATCAACGTACGCAACAAACATTATGCGTCAGTGATGATCAAGTACAGCGAAACCATGTACTCGGTGACATATCGCGACAGCACGAACCTTGAGTATCAACTCTCTGGTACGAATTCCGCACCAACGCGCCGCGATGACTTTAATTCGGCCCTGCCCGCCAACACGCCGATGATCCATCCGAACTACAACCGCTGGGTCGATACGCTCATTCGCGATATCAACCTCGAATTGCGCCGCCTCTGATACCCATGCTTCATCGCACCGACAGTTTGCACCGAGTGGTGATCACAGGCATTGGGATGGTGTCCTCCATAGGACATTTTCGCAAGTCTGTCATTGACGCACTTCGCAGTCGGACAAGCGGAGTCCATGAGGCGCCGGATTACGTCGCTCATGGCTTGCGCACAACCGTTACAGGGCGTCCCCACCCGGAGTCGCTGAATGAAGCCGCTCTCCCCCGCAAGCTGCGACGTTTCATGGGGGATACGGCGCGTTACGCGTGCCACGCTGCCCTGAGCGCCGTCGAAAATGCCGGACTCGATAGCAAAACACTGGCGAACGGCCGATGTGGCGTTGTCGTCGGCTCGGGGACCGGCGCGATGAAGGATTTTGAAGAGGCCCTGCACACAGCTCGTGAAGGTGGCGCGTCGCGTGTCTTACCGTATGTCGTTCCCAGAGCCATGTCGAGCACTGCGCAAGCGTCGATTTCCGCGTTGCTCGACCTCCGGGGCGTCGGCTACGCAATTTCATCAGCCTGTTCGACGTCGATTCACTGCATCGCGCATGCCGTCGACCTACTCCGTCTTGGCCGTCAGGATGTCGTGCTGGCGGGAGGTAGCGAAGAAGCCCCATGGGGTGCCGCAATGTGCTTCGACGCCATGGGCGTGTTGTCGCGGGCTCACAACGCGACCCCGACGCAGGCTTCGCGTCCTTTCGACGCAGATCGCGATGGATTTGTACTCGGCGGCGGCGCAGGTATTCTTGTACTTGAAACCCTCGACCACGCCGTAGCTCGGGGCGCCCCCCTGCTCGCCGAGATCACCGGCGTCGGCGCCGCAACGTGTGCTTCCAGCCCCCTCGCCATCGATGAAACGACTATGTCAAATGTGGTTCGCGCCGCATGCGCAGACCTCACCACGCCGCCGTCGTTCATCAGCGCTCACGCAAATGGCTCCATCGAAGGCGATATGGCCGAATTGAGGGCATTGGCGGCCGCATTCGGCACACCGTCCGAGATTCCTCCTATTACGTCAATCAAGGCGCTCACGGGGCACACGATTGCAGCCGCGGGCGCCATGCAGATTGCCTGTGCCCTCTGGGCCATTCATGACAACTTTCTTCCCGGCACCGCAAATATCGATCGACTGCCCCCCGAAACCACCCACTTTCCCATCTGCATCGAAACGAAAGACACCAACGTGGACAGTGCCTTGATCAACACATTCGGATTTGGAGGCACCTACGGCGCGCTAACGTTGGCTCGCGTCTGACTCGCCACGGCCCCGCGCTCAGACAAGGGGCTTCCTCGCGACGACATTCACCAGTGTTTCTTCGCGCTCGCCAAAAACGGGCCGGTGTTGCAACTTCAAACGCTCAAGGAGTCCGAAGTCCTTCGCGCGACTCCACCACAAGTATGGATAAGACACATTCTCGGAAGCGAATGTGAAACCCGCAGCGCGAATCATGTCCAGATATCCCGCAGCACTTCGCTGAACATGCATTGGATGACGGAACAACAATCGGATAACCCACGACCGAATATAAGCTTCCGTGGATTCCGCAAAAAGCAGTAGGCCACCCGGTTTTAGCACACGATAAAACTCGGCCAAAGCCGCTTCCTGATACACCAGATGGTGAAACGTCTGGTGGCAGAAGACAATGTCGCAACTCGCGTCGGACATCGGAATCTCAGAACAATCCCCTACCCTTAACTCGACGCAAGTCCCGGTTGCGCGCGCATGTTTTTCCGCGTCGGCTAACCCTGGAATAAAGCAATCGAAACCGATCAACCGCGACGGGGATAAGTAGCGCGCGAGTAGTGGGAGCGATTGACCATGACCGCAACCGGCATCAAGAATGACGGGGGACGACGGCACCATCCCGCACGAGAGTCGCAACAGGTCTTCAATGGCAACACGTAGCACATGGTGACGCCAGGTGTACGTTTTCAAAAACCAATTCCCGAAGCGGGTCTCCGGAACATAGGCCTTCGCCGGGGATTCGGGAGATGGATCAGCAACAATGGTCACAATAGCAAATGCCGTTCAGGCGGCTTGTCTGATGAACATCAGGGTATTGTGCCAACGGCTTCCCCCCATGCAAAGTACCTAAGACACAATACCCCTTAAATTCAGGGGTACAAACCAATCTTGGGGAAAAATCCGTGATCAAACCAGCCGCACGACCTGCTTGCCGAAGTTCTCGCCCTTGAGCAAACCGAGGAATGCGGATGGCGCGCTTTCGATGCCCTGCGTCATCGTCTCGCGATAGCGCAACTCGCCGGCCGCTATGGCATCGGTCAGTTCCTTCAACGCTTGCGGCCAGACGTCCATATGCTCGGTCACGATGAACCCTTCGAGCTTCACCCGCTGGGTCAGGAAGATCGACGGGTATTTCAACGGAATGGGTTCGCCGTTATAGCCCGCGATCATGCCGCATAGCGCCACGCGGGAATGTGCGTTCAGATTGCGCATCACCGCATCGAACACTTCGCCGCCAACATTCTCGAAGTAACCGTCGATGCCATCCGGCGCCGCACTACGCAGGGCGTCGTACACGTTGCCTGCCTTGTAGTCGACACACGCATCGAAGCCCAGCGTCTCGACGACGTACGCGCATTTCTGTTCGCCGCCAGCGATGCCCACGACACGGCAGCCGGCACGCTTTGCGAGTTGGCCGACCACACTGCCCACGGCCCCCGACGCAGCACTGACCGCAATCGTCTCGCCCGCTTTGGGGCCAATGATTCGGTTCAGGCCGTACCACGCCGTGACGCCCGGCATGCCCGCCGCGCCAAGATACGCGCTCATGGGCACGCGCGCATCGTGAAGACGGCGCAGGTTGCTGCCATCCGAAATTCCGTACTCCTGCCAGCCGAACATCGCCGTTACGGCGTCGCCCGGCTGCCAGTCGGGGTGACGCGACTCGATCACTTCACCGACGGTGGCGCCGATCATCACCGTGTCCAGCGGCTGGGGCGGTGCATACGACTTCGTATCGTTCATGCGCCCGCGCATGTAGGGGTCGAGCGACAGGTAGAAATTCCGAACCAGCACCTGCCCCTCGCCAAGCTCCGGCAGCTCAGGGGCAGCCAGATGGAAGTTGTCGAGCGTCGCCTCGCCTTTCGGGCGAGAGACCAGCAAAATCTGGCGATTGATCGTCATAAAGCTTCCTCCGTAGGAATCGCGTTTGCGGGACGCGGGGCCTCAGTCCCCGCTCGGCTCACCGGGACGTCGTTGCTCGCGCACTTCGCGTCCGACGGCAAGACGACGCAGATACTTGAACGTCCCCATCGCTTTGGCGACGAGCTTGCCGTTGGCGTCGCGCACCTCGCCCTCGCAATAAGCCATCGTCGTCGAACGGTGCAGCAGGCGTCCGAACGCCTGCATCTCGCCCGACCCAGGTTGCATGAAACTCGTCTTCATCTCGATCGTGACCACGCCGGTGCCCTCAGGGGCAACGCTACGGCTGGCCGTACTCATTGCCATGTCGAGCAGCGCCATCGTGACACCGCCGTGCATGACTTCCCAGCTATTGAGATGCCTGGCCGAGAGTGCCAGCCGCAATGCCGACTCGCCGTCTTCTGCGCGCAGCAACTCGATACCCAGATGATCGGTAAATCCCGAGCGAATGGAGAGCGTACTCATCGGGGACTCCTGCCACCTGGGCCAAAACGGTAAAACGTGTCCATCGTCATGTCTTCATCTGTCGGCGCACCGCCCAATGCACTGCGCCCTTTTCCATCGGTAATTGAATCGGTTACTTGAATCCGGGATGCCGTCGACTGATTCTCGCAATGCTTCACGCAATGACTCACGCGACCTGTCACGCCCCCATCACGCACTAATCACGCGAGACACCTGCCGCCGTTAGCGACGCCCATGCCTTCGCCAGCGAGCCGTCAAGGTCGATGGCCCGGCACGCGTGTTCGATGACACTCACGTCGAAACCCGCCGCCTTCGCATCGAGCGCACTCCACGCGACGCAGAAATCCGTCGCAAGACCCACGCAGTGCACACGCCGCACGCCCTTGTCGCGAAGATAGCCGGCGAGTCCCGTCGGCGTCTTGCGGTCTGACTCGAGAAACGCCGAATAGCTGTCGACGTCGACCTGATAGCCCTTGCGTATCAACGCCTGTGCGTGCGGGATGTGCAAATCCGCGTGCAGTGCCGCACCGTGGGTATTCTGGACACAATGGGCGGGCCACAACACCTGCTCGCCATATGGCAGCGCAACGGTCTCAAATGGCTGACGCCCCGGATGATTGTCGGCGAACGACACGTGGGCCGCCGGGTGCCAGTCCTGCGTCACCACCACATGAGCGAACTGGCTCGCCAACGCATTGATCGCCGGCACCACCTCATCGCCATGTGGCACGGCCAGCGCACCACCGGGCATAAAGTCGTTCTGCACGTCGATCACGAGCAACACGTCGTCCATCGGTTTCATGTCGTTCCCTCTTCCTTCATCATGCCGGTCGTGTGGCTTGTCGCATCAGCCGTTAAAACACTTGCCGGCCTGCGCCAATTCGACGAGGCGAGCCGCCGGCGTCCAATCCTCGCCATGCGCCGCTTTCTCGAACGCCTGAACGCGCGCCAGCACCGTGTCGAGACCGACCATATCCGCATAGAGCATCGGGCCACCGCGCCACAGCGGGAAGCCATAGCCGTTCAGATACACCATGTCGATGTCCGACGCGCGAGCGGCAGTCCCATCGGCGAGCACTCTTGCGCCTTCGTTGACCAGTGCATAAACCAGTCGGTCGACGATTTCTTCGTCGGAAAACACCTGAGGCACGATGCCGTTCGCTTTCCGGTACTCGTCGATTATCTGGGCGACCTTGGCCGACTCCCTCGGCGTGCGGTCACCCTCGGCGTAGTCGTACCAGCCAGCATGCGTCTTCTGTCCGAAACGCCCCGCCTCGCACAGCACGTCAGCAATCTTGGGATACACAATGCCGGGGTGTTCCGCATGACGGCGCTTGCGAATCGCCCAACTGACATCGTTGCCCGCCAGGTCGCTGGTGCGGAACGGACCCATCGCGAAACCGAAACGCTCGATAGCGGCATCCACTTGCGCAGGCGTCGCCCCTTGCTCCACCATCCATTGCGACTGCTTGAAGTACGGTTCGAGCATGCGATTGCCGATGAAGCCGTCGCACACCCGCGCCACCACGGCGAGCTTGCCGATGCGTTTCGCGAGCTTCATCACCGTAGCCAGCACGTCCTTGCCGGTATGCGCGCCGCGCACGACTTCCAGCAGACGCATCACGTTTGCCGGGCTGAAGAAGTGCATGCCGATGACATCCTGCGCGCGCGACGTCGTTTCGGCCAGGGCATCGAGATTCAGTGTCGACGTATTCGACGCCAGAATGGCGCCGTCCTTGGCCACCTTGTTCAACTCACGGAACACGACCTGCTTGACGCTCATGTCTTCGAAGACCGCTTCGACGATGAGGTCGGCTTCCGCTGCCGCTTCGAAATCGGTGCTGCCATGAATGCGCGCGAGACGTTTTTCGGCATCCTCTGCCGACAACTTGCCCCGGGTGACTGCGCGACCGTAATTGCTACGCATGGCCTCGACACCGCGTGTGAGGGCCGCTTCGGTCGTGTCGATCAGCGTGACGGGGATCCCGGCATTGGCAAACGTCATGGCAATTCCGCTGCCCATCGTTCCCGCACCGATCACCGCCACACGCTCAATATTGCGCACCGGCGTATCGTCCGGTACATCGGCGATCTTGGCAGCGGCACGCTCACCCAGAAACGCGTGACGCAGGGCCTTCGATTCCGGCGAGCTGACCAACGCCACGAAGCACTCGCGTTCGAATTTCACGCCCTCGTCGAACGGACGTTGCAGTGCGGCTTCGACGGCCGCCACGCACTTGTGCGGCGCGGGAAAATGCGGCTGTTCGCGCTGAACTTTCTCGCGTGCCGCGTCGATAGCCAATTGCGCGGAGCCGTCGGCATCACCAATGGCAACGTCGCGCAATCGCGGCAATGCCTCGCCCTTCGACGCGACATCGCTGGCAAAGGCGATGGCGCCCTTCAACAGATCGTCGTGGCTGCCTTCGAACATCTTTGCGAACAGCGTGCCGACCAGCGTTTCGGACTTCACGACGCGCCCGGACACCACCATGTCCAGCGCCCGCGCGACACCGATCGCGCGCGGCAGGCGTTGTGTGCCACCGGCGCCGGGCAACAGGCCCAGCTTGACTTCGGGCAACGCGATCTGGGCGCCGGGCAATCCCACCCGGTAGTGACAGGCCAGTGCCAGTTCCAGTCCACCGCCCATGGCGACGGCATGCACCGCCGCCACGACAGGCTTGGTGCAGGCGTCGAGCGCATTGATCACGTCGACGAGCAACGGGCTTTGGGTTGCCTTCGGCGTATTGAATTCACGGATGTCGGCCCCGCCGGAGAATGCCTTGCCCCCACCGATCAGCACCACGGCACGGACTTGCGAATCCGCCTGCGCCTGCGTCAACCCTTGAGCAATACCTGCGCGCGTGGCGTGCCCCAATCCATTGACCGGGGGATTCTCCAGTGTGATGACGGCCACGCCGTCACGAACTTCATAAGCCGTGCTCATCCTTGTCTCTTTCCTTATATTGTTGACGTCATTGGGGGCGCCGCGCGAAATGAAGCGGCGGCAAGACGATCGTTCGATTCTAGCGCAGCGCTACACCTCGAGCCATTCACGGCGGATCTCGGGCGCGGCTGCCAGCGCGTCCGGCGTGCCTTCGAACACCAGCGCCCCACGCCCCATGACAGCGACTCGCTGCGCACAGCTAAGCGCCAGTGAGAGCTTTTGCTCGACAAGTAGAATGGCGACCCCGGTCGCGCGCAGATCCGTAAGAATGCGGCCGATTCTCGCCACCACGCGTGGCGCCAGTCCCTCGGTCGGTTCGTCCACGATCAGCAGGTCCGGGCCCGCCATCATCGCCCGACACAGGGAAAGCAATTGCTGCTCGCCCCCCGATAGCGATGCGGCCGGTGCATCGCGACGCGGCGCCAGTTCTTCGAAGCGCTCGAAGGCCTGCGCAAGCGTCATACCCCGCACAGGGTCAGTCGAGGGGCGCTTCGCTCTCGCCCCCCCCAACCCCAGTTGAAGGTTTTGAAGCACGGTCAGTGGGCCGAAGACATCGCGCGTCTCGGGCACATAGCCCACGCCCAGCCTGGCGATCTGATGAGATGCCAACGAGACCAGCGATTGCCCGCGCCACCGAATCTCACCCTCGCGAGGTAATTGCCCCATGATGGCGCGCGCGAGCGTTGATCGGCCCGCGCCGTTGCGGCCGAGCACGGCGACGATCTCACCCGGCGCAACCCGCATCGTCACGCCGTGCAAGACACGGCTGCCACCGTAGCCCGCTCTGACGTCGATCAGTTCAAGCATCGCGTTCGCCTCCTGCACCCGCACCGTCCAACCGATCCGCAAATTCACCGAGATACGCCATGCGAACGTCGGGATGGGTGCGAATGCGCGCCGGCGTGTCGCACGCGATCACGGCACCACGCGCCAACACTGCGATTCTGTCGGCAAGCGAAAAGACGACCTGCATGTCGTGCTCGATCATGAGCAGCGAACGTCCCCGGCTGAGTTCGGCGATCAGTTCGACCATGCGCGCCGACTCCGACTGGCTCATGCCCGCCGTGGGTTCGTCGAGCAGCATCACACTGCCCGCCGACGCCGCGCACAAGCCGATCTCCAGCACTCGTTGTTCGGCGTAGCTCAACGCCCCCGCAGGCACGTCGCGGCGTGCTTCCAACCCCAAACGCACCAGCCACGCCTCGCTGCGACGAGTCACGTCGCTCAGTCCGCGCATACGGCGCCAGAACGTATAGCGATGCCCACTCGGCCACAGTCCCGCGCAACGCAGATGATCGATGACGCTCATTTGCCCGAACAGTTGCGACGTCTGAAAACTGCGAGACAACCCCAGCCGACTGATCACGTGCGGCGCACGCCCGGTGACATCGCGCTCACGCATCAGCACGCGCCCACTGTCCGGCCGCGTTCTTCCGGTGATCACATCGAACAAGGTACTTTTTCCCGCACCGTTTGGTCCGATGATCGCCAGCCGCTCACCTGGCGCAAGCGTAAGATCGACGCCGGTCAGCACCTGCGTGCGCCCGAACGACTTGCGCACGCCACGCACGCTCAGGGCTTGTGCAGACAGACCGTTTTCCAACGATGCCGCGCTCATTGGCGTTCCTCCGCGAGGAAACCGGCAATGGCCGCCTTGCCGCGCAAATCGCGGCCAGCAAACACCGTGACGGCGATGCCGACGATCAACGTCACCATCGCCACTCCCCACGCCCCGGAACCCAGACGCTGGCCCAGATTGCCCGGCACAGGTGCGCCGTCCACGGCAAGACGAATGCCGTAGGTCATTTCAACGATGGCGACCAGCCCCGCGACGGTGAGCACCAGACCGGCGCACAACAGCACGTAAGGCTTCCAGAGTGCACGCACGAAGCCATCTCGCCACGCCCGCCAGTGCAATGCCAGCAGCCCGGCGACACCGCCCGGCGCAAATATCACCACGGCGAGAAAACCGAGTCCGAGATAAAGCTGCCATGCGCGCGTGATGGTCGCGAGTACAACGGTCGCGAACACGCCGACGACCGCCCCCAGCATCGGTCCGGCAAAGTAGGCCGTGCCACCCAGCACCGTGAAGACGAGGACGACGCCCGAGCGCTCCAGACTGAACGTATCCGCACTCACCAGTTCGAAATTCAGTGCGCCCAACGAACCCGCGACGCCGGCAAACGCCGCCGCAATGATCTGCATGCGGTATCGCACCGCCGCAGGCGACTGCCCCAGAAAGGCGACGCGTCCGGCGTTATCGCGCACCGCGCGGGCAAGAAATCCCAACGGCGTTCGCGTCACGCCATACATCGCCGCGGCGCAGACGAGCAGCCACACTGCGACGAGGCCGTAGACCTCTCGCTGCGTCGCGAACGTCATGCCCAACCAAGGCGCGCCAAGCGTGCGATCGGTCGGAATGCCGCGCTCGCCACCGAACCATTCGGGCAACATGGCCGCCATCACCCAGACCAGTTCGGCCACCCCAAGCGTAATCATGGCAAACGTCATGCCCGCCCGACGTGTCGTGACATAGCCCAACGTCGCGCCCGCCACGCCACCGGCCAGACCACCCGCGAACGGCACGAGCGCCAACGACACCGGCAGCCCCTGCGCGCCGATGCGATTCATGCACCACACGCCCGCATAGGCCCCGATCCCGGCGTAGGTCGCATGGCAGAAGCTCAGCAAGCCCGTGGAGCCAAGCAACAGATTGAACGACAGCGCGAGGATGGCCGCCGTCCCCATCTGGGTCAGCAGCGTGAGCGCGGCATCAGACGGAAAGCACCAGGGAGCCACACCGAGGATGACGGCAAAGGCGCCCCACACCACCGTACGGCGCCGCCATGACACCGCGAGGACGTGCGGCGTGCCGACGATCATGTCGTCCATCACCCCTCCCTCACGCCAAAGAGACCGCGCGGTCGCCATAACAACACCGCGACCATCAACAGATAGGGGACGGCGGGCGCCAGTTGGGCAACGCTCAGATGGAGTACAGGCGCGAGCGCATCGCCGAGCGCGCCTTGCAGCCACGAGGGATCGAGTGTGGCATCGCTCGTGACGGCCCACGTTTGCAGCAGTCCGATCAGCAAGGAGGCCGCGAACGCGCCCCCCAACGAACCCAGACCGCCGACCACCACCACCACGAACACTACGCTGCCGACCGTAGCCGCCATGCCGGGTTCCGTCACCAGCACGTTGCCGCCCGCCGCCCCGGCGAGCGCCGCCAGCGCGGCCCCACAGGCGAACACGGCGGTGTACAGGGAGGGCACGTCATACCCGAGCGCCTGCGTCATCGCCGGCTGTGAAAGCGCGGCTTGCAGCACCAATCCGGCGCGCGTCGCCCGAAACGCCACCCAGACCAGCAACGCGATCGCACATGCCAGCCCCATCAGGAATAACCGGTAGGCCGGCACGGCAATTCCCGCGACGTGAACCAACACCCCCTCGAAGACCGTAGGCACCGCGTAATCGACCGGCCCACGGCCCCAAGCGAGCTGCACGAGCTCCACCACGATGTATGCCAGTCCGAACGTGGCCAGCAGTTCCGCCAGCGCGCCACGCGCACGCAAGCGCCGCAATACGCCACGCTCGAACAGCGCGCCGGCAACGCCGACGATCAGGGGCGCCACGATCAGCGCAGGCCAGAAGCCGATCGCCGTCGACAGTGCGTAAGCGAAGTAGGCCCCAAGCATGTAGAAGCTGGCGTGCGCAAAATTCAGCACGCCCAGCATGCTGAAGATGAGCGTGAGTCCGCTCGACAGCATGAACAGCAGCAAGCCATAGCTCACACCGTTCACAAGCACGAGGCCAGCGGTGGCACTCAGAAGATGCACTGCGTCTCCTTCGGAAAGCCAATGAAAGACAAGGCGCGGAGCGCCGCATCGGGGGAAATTCAGGCTGACATTATAGAGGGGACGTACGGCCGAAATCGCTCGGAATCGCTCGAAAACCGGCGTCAACAGGGCATTTGCGGCGGGGTCCGACCCTCGGCTCGGAGATTTCCGAACCGATTCCGGAGCACGCCGCCCAACATCACAGAAACATCACGGTGTCGGCGCGTAGTCGCGGAACTTCTCCCGCAGCTTGAGTTTGAGCATCTTGCCGGTGGCGGTATGGGGAATCTCGTCGACGAACACGACATCGTCCGGAATCCACCACTTCACGACCCGCCCCTGATAGAACGCCAGCACATCCTCCCGTGTCAGCGTCGCGCCAGGCTTGCGCACGACGACCAGCAGCGGCCGCTCCTCCCACTTCGGATGGTGAATGGCGATGCAGGCCGCCTCGTGAATGTCCGGGTGCGCCATGGCGACGTTCTCGACGTCGATGGAACTGATCCACTCGCCCCCCGATTTGATGACGTCCTTGCTGCGATCGGTGATCTGCACATAACCCTCGGGATCGATCGTCGCCACGTCGCCGGTCGGAAACCAACCGTCCACCAATGGCGAAGTTTCTGTGCCGAAGTAGCGATCCAACACCCATGGGCCGCGTGCGTAGAGGTCGCCGAATGCCTTGCCGTCCCAAGGCAACGCTTCGCCGTCCGGGCCGACGATCTTCAGATCGACGCCATAGATCGCGGTCCCCTGTTTCTCGAGGATGTGCTGCTGCGCCGACTCGGGCAGGTCACGATGGTGCTTGCGCAGGTGGCACAGCGTGCCGAGCGGCGACATCTCGCTCATGCCCCACGCGTGGATGACACGCACCCCGTAATCCTTTTCGAACGATTGCAGCATGGCCGGCGGGCACGCCGATCCCCCGATCACCGTGCGTTCCAGCGTGGAGAAACGCCCGCCGATCGACTTCACATAGGTCAGCAATCCGAGCCAGACGGTCGGCACCCCGGCCGAAAACGTCACCCCTTCCGCCTCGAAGAGTTCATAGAGCGATTTGCCGTCTAGGTCTTTGCCCGGGAAGACGAGCTTCGCGCCGGTCAGCGCGCTGGAATACGGCAGCCCCCAGGCGTTCACGTGGAACATCGGCACGACGGGCAGCACGGCGTCGCGCGCGGACATGCTCATGGCGTCGGGCAACGACGCACCGAACGCATGCAACACCGTAGAGCGATGGCTGTAGAGCACGCCCTTCGGATTGCCCGTGGTGCCGGAGGTGTAGCAAAGGCCTGACGCGGTGTTCTCGTCCATCGACGGCCACTCGAAATTCCCGTCTTCTGCGGCCACGAGATCCTCATAGCAAAGCAACGACAGGTTCGACGCCGGCAAATGTTCACGATCGGTCATCGCGATCCAGCCCTGCACCCCGGGGCATTGCGCGGCGATGGTCTCCACGAGTGGCAGGAAGTTGATGTCGAAGGCGACGTAACGATCTTCCGCGTGGTTGACGATGTAGGCGATCTGCTCGGGAAACAGCCGGGGATTGACGGTATGCACCACGCTGCCCATGCCCGATACGGCGTAATACAGTTCGAGGTGACGATATCCGTTCCATGCCAGCGTACCCACGCGCTCGCCGTCGCCCACGCCCAGACGCCGCAACGCCTGGGCAAGCTTGCGCGCGCGCTGCTCGGCGTCGCGCCAGGTATAGCGATGAATGTCGCCTTCGACACGTCGCGACACGATCTCGGTGTCGCCGTGGTGACGTGCGGCATGGGTGAGCAGCGAGGAAATCAGGAGCGGCGCGGCCATCATCTGGCCGAGGAGCGGTGTTGCCATACGTCGAATCTCCAGAAAAGTCGGAATAACCGGAATTACGGGGATACGTCTGGAACGGCGGTCGGTAACACTGTGAACGTCGAAAGCGTCGGGAACGCGTGAGCATCGCCCGATGAACAGGCGGCGCATTGCCATGCGGGCCGATGAGCGGGAGCGCACGACGCGTGCACTTGCGCACATCGACGTGAATCATTCTTGACGGCCCGGCCCGGCGGGTCAACGCTCATCGCTTGTGCGGCGCAACACACGTCACGCTCCGCAAGTGTATGCAACCCGGCAGCACGCGACGGACACCTCAAGTAGAATGTTTGTTCACCATCAGGAACGTCCCCAATGCCGGCCACCGACCGCCCCGCCCCTGTTCCCACCGCCGTATCCGCATCGCTCAAGCCGTTCGGACCGCTATCTTTGACGAACCGTTTCGCGACGCTCGGGCCCACCTTCTACACGCGTCTGCCACCGCAACCCTTGCCCGAGCCGTATCTCGTGGGATTTTCCGCGGATGCGGCCCGTCTGCTCGGCTGGTCGCCCGAGGCGGCGCGGGATCCGGAGTTTCTCGCCACTTTCGCGGGCAACGCGCCGCTGGTCGGGGGTGACCCGCTTGCCAGCGTGTATTCCGGTCATCAGTTCGGCGTTTGGGCAGGTCAACTGGGCGACGGTCGTGCGCTGCTGCTCGGCGAGTCGGATGGCCCCGGCGGGCGCTGGGAAATCCAGCTCAAGGGCGGTGGCCTTACCCCGTATTCGCGGATGGGCGACGGACGCGCTGTGCTGCGTTCGTCCATTCGTGAATTCCTCGGCTCCGAAGCGATGTTCCACCTTGGCGTGCCGACCACGCGTGCGCTGTGCGTCATCGGCTCCGACGCCCCGGTGCGACGCGAAACCATCGAGACGGCCGCCGTCGTCACGCGCCTGTCGCCGAGTTTCATCCGCTTCGGCCACTTCGAGCATTTCTGGGCCGGCGATCAATACGAAGCGCTGCGTCAGCTCGCCGACTTCACCATCGATCATCACTACCCGCACTGCCGCGAGGAGGCCAACCCTTATCTCGCGCTGCTGAGCGCCGTGTGCGATGCGACGGCCGAGCTCGTCGCACATTGGCAAGCCGTCGGTTTCTGTCACGGCGTGATGAATACCGACAACATGTCGATGCTCGGTCTGACGATCGATTACGGCCCGTTCGGTTTTCTCGACGGATTTAACGCCCACCACATCTGCAATCACTCCGATACGCAGGGTCGTTATGCGTATCAGGCGCAGCCCAATGTGGCTTACTGGAATCTGTTCTGCCTCGCGCAATCGCTGCTGCCGTTGTTCGGCGAGGGGGAAGCCGCCATCGAGCAAGCGCAGTCGGTGTTGCCTGTCTTCAAGACGCGCTTCGCCGAGGAAATCGATCTGCGCATGCGGGCCAAGCTGGGCTTGCGCGAATCGCATGCCGACGACGAAACGCTCATCAACCGTTTGTTCAAGCTGATGCACGAGGGCCGGGTGGACTTCACACACCTGTTCCGCACGCTCGCCACGCTCCAGATCGACAACCCCGACGCCGACGCACCGCTGCGCGACATGTTCATCGACCGTCCGGGCTTCGATGCATGGGCCGTGGATTACCGCGCCCGCCTGCGTCATGAAGCCAGCACGGACGCAAAGCGCGCCGTGGCGATGCGACTCGTCAATCCGAAATACATCCTGCGCAACCATCTGGCGGAAGTCGCCATCCGGCGGGCCAACGAAAAGGACTTCTCCGAGGTCGAGACGTTGCTCAAGGTGCTCTCGCATCCGTATGACGAGCAACCGGAATTCGAGCACTACGCCGAGTTGCCGCCCGACTGGGCCGGCCAGCTCGAAGTCAGTTGCTCGTCCTGACCTACGCATAGGGCAAGCGCGGTGGCAGCGGCCGCAGTCCATTGCAAATCGCCGCCTCGCCCCCATCTTTGCCCTGTTCGACGCACGCTGAACCGATATGTCGCGCGGCAGCCCCACCGGGTTCGCCGCCCCTCAGGAGACTCTCATGAGCAATGTGGAAAAGACCGACGCCGAATGGCGTGCCCAACTCGATGACGTCGAGTATCAGATCACCCGTCACGCCGCGACCGAGCGCGCCTTCACCGGCCGTTACTGGGATCACTGGAAAGATGGCACGTACCGCTGCATTTGCTGTGGCGAACCGCTGTTCGAGTCGACCGAAAAGTTCGATGCCGGCTGCGGCTGGCCGAGCTATTCGAAGCCGGTCGAAGGCGCCAAGATCGACGAAGTCACCGATTACAGCCATGGCATGGTGCGTGTGGAAGTGCGCTGCCACAACTGCGACGCGCACCTCGGGCACGTCTTTGAAGACGGCCCTCAACCGACCGGCCTGCGTTACTGCATCAACTCCGCGTCGCTGAATTTCGAGGACAAGGAAGGCAAGTCCGACAAATCGACGCAGGACTGAGGGTAAGCTATCAACCAGCGGACGCTTCGGCGTCCGCTTCCAAAATGCGGCCATGCGCCGCTGACTAGCGGTGAAATGTCGTGAAATTGGCGGCGTTCGCCCGAAATTTGCGTTTTTTGGCTTTAGGCTTGCGTCCACCTGACTTTTTATTGGGAGCCCTTGTCATGTCCAAGAAATCGGATCGCCGTCTCACTCTTGCCCTCGCCGCCTCGCTGATCGCGGGGGGCGCCGCCTTCAGCTTGCCCGCTCAGGCGCAAATCAATGTGCCGCAGGCAGGCGGCACAGCCGGTGGCACTATCGCTGTGCCTGCGGTCATGCCCCGCGCCGTGACCGTCGAACAGGCGCTCAAGGCCCCGAAAGACATGGAAGCCGTGATCGAAGGCCACATCGTCAACCAGCTCAAGCACGAGCACTACACGTTCAAGGACGCCTCCGGCACGATCGAAGTCGAGATCGACGACAAGTATCTGCCGACCGGACGTCAAATTACCGACAAGACGCTGATACGCATCATCGGCGAGGTCGACACCCACCGTATGAAGCCGAACGACATCGATGTGAAGCGCATCGAATTCGTGGAGTAAGTCTCTCGCGGCGTCTTGTGCGTGCGCGACGCCGCCGTCCCGGCTTTCGGACACTGGCCCGTTCTTGTCCCATTCCTGGGCCGGGCCTTTGAAATATAATGCGGGTTCGCTCCCTGGCGCGTCGTGCCGGGAAGCGAGAACACGGAAACCCCGAAGCCCCCAAGCCGAGACTTCATGAAATTTCTCTTCGACCTGTTACCGGTCATCCTGTTTTTCGTCGCCTTCAAATTCGCCGGCATCTATGTCGCCACCGGCATCGCGATCGTCACGACGATTGCCCAGGTCATCTGGATGTGGCTGCGTCACCGCAAGGTCGAGCCCATGCAGTGGGTGAGTCTGGCAATCATCGTCGTGTTCGGCGGTGCGACCATGCTGCTGCACGACGAAACGTTCATCAAATGGAAGCCGACGGCGCTGTACTGGCTCTTCGGTATCACGCTGTTCGTCGCGGAACTGATGTTCAACAAGAACCTGATTCGCGCGATGATGGAAAAGCAGATGGCGTTGCCCGAACACCTCTGGCGCGCCGTGAACTTCAGTTGGGCCCTGTTCTTCCTCGTGATGGGCGTGCTGAATCTGGTCATCGCTTACCACTTCTCCACCGACACCTGGGTCGACTTCAAGCTCTTCGGCGGCATGGGCCTCATGGTCGTGTTCATCGTCGTGCAGAGCCTGTGGCTCGCCAAGTACATCAAGCAGGACGAGTAACGTCGTTCGTCAGGAAGCTATCGCCATGACCATGGAACAGCAAATCGAAGCGCGGCTCACCGCTGCGCTTTCCCCGCTCGAATTCGCGCTCGAGAACGACAGTGCGCGGCACGCCGGTCACGCCGGCGCCGCTTCGGGCGGCCATTACAACGTGCGCATCGTATCTGCGGCGTTTACCGGACGTAACCGCGTTGCGCGTCACCGCCTGGTGTATGATGCGTTGGCCGATTTGACGCAGAACGGCATTCACGCCCTCGCCATCGTTGCGCTCGCCCCGGGCGAAGCGTAACTCGCATGCGACGCGTCCCCCGTCGATTAACCTTGCCTTCGTCATTCGTTAGGAAAAACAGCATGGCATTGAAACTCGCCCGCACGGCACTGGCGCTCGGCGCCGCCGTGTCGCTGACCGCCGTCTCCCTCCCTGCCCTCGCCCAGAACGTTGCCGTCGTGAACGGCACGCCGGTGCCTGTGGCCCGCGCCGACGCCATGGTGCGTGAAATGGTGCGTCAGGGTCAGCCGAACTCGCCGCAACTGCAACAACAGGTGCGCGAAGAGCTGGTCAAGCGCGAAGTGCTCGCGCAGGCCGCCATCAGCAAGGGTCTCGCCACTGACCCGGCCGTCAAGCAGCAGATCAAGCTCGCCGAGCAAGGCGTGCTCATCCGCGCACTGATCGCCGACTTCCAGAAGACGTCGCCGGTCACCGATACCGAGTTGCAAGCGCGTTACGACCAGTTGAAGAAGCAGTTCGGCGACAAGGAATATCACGCCCGTCACATTCTGGTGCCGAGCGAAGATACCGCCAAGGACATCATCGCGAAGCTCAAGGGCGGCGCGAAGTTCGCCGATCTGGCCAAGCAATATTCGAAGGATCCGGGTTCGGCGCAAAACGGCGGAGACCTCGACTGGTCGCCGGCCAACGCCTATGTGCCCGAGTTCGCCGACGCGCTGCAAAAGCTGCAAAAGGGCCAGTACTCGCAAACGCCGGTCAAGACGCAGTTCGGCTATCACGTGCTCGAACTCGACGACGTTCGCGACGCGCAGATCCCGCCGCTCTCCGACGTCAAGCCGCAGTTGATGCAGCAGATGCAGGAAGAGAAGCTGCAAGGCTTTATCGACGGTCTGGAAAAGAAGGCCAAGATTCAGTAAGTCCTGCACTTATCGGTACGACAAGAAAATCCCGCCCTCCGGCGGGATTTTCGTTTTCCGACAGCACGATCATAGCGGCCGTCGAAGCACCTTCGAGAACTGGAATCGTGCGCCCATTGTCGTCCCGACAGCGTAATTGATGGCAACCGTTCTGCCTGCGTTCTCCTGGATCCACGCGGTCGGTATCGTGAAGACGTTAGCGCGTCCCGGCACGACGGTCTGACGCTCCGTGTCGCGCACGACGACTCCCGACCATCTGACCTGTACGGTATGTCCGCTCGTTGCGCCGGCAAACGACACCGTCACCTGCGTATTACTCGCACTGATCGTCGGGGCAGGCAACGCCAGCGATTGCGCTTCGACCTGCAAGTTCAACGCGGCCGAATTCTCGATAGGATTGTTTCCGCGCTTCACACTGAACGTGACGGGCACGGTTGCCCCGATCGCATCGATCACTTCGATACGCGGAATGCTGAACGTCATCTTGCCGACCGACGACACGGTTTTGATCGGGGTGTCGTACGTGAACGACGGCCCCTTCCATCGCGCCCCGACCGTCTGTCCGACTGCCATGCCGGTGTACGCGGGCACTTCTACCGTGACGGTGTCGCGTTCGTAGAAATCAGAGATCAATAACCGCGCGCCATTGTTGGCCGACGCTTCGAGCACTTTCGGCGCCGTATTTCCAATCCCGTTGTCAGGCTGCACGACCTGCTCTCCAGGGAGATAAGCGAATGACGCCTTTGCTCCGGTGTTAGCGGGCAAGGTGACGCGCACGATCGGCACGAATTTCCGGTAGGCCTGATAGTAGCGTTGCTGATCACTCTGCGCGTCGGCCAGTCCGCCCGGGCGATTTTGCAGATAGAAGAACGAGTGGATAGGCAACGTTGCGCCACTGCCCGTCGGCCACGTTGCAATAACGAGTTCATTCCAGTCCAGGGCATCGGTAGGCGCCAACATCGCGCGGGTCAACACGATCTGGTAGAAACGGGCTGCCGTGCCTTGTTGACCGATACGCACATTCCAACCGCACATGTTGTAGGGGCGGCGGTTGACCTTTCGGAAGTGAGTGACCCATTGTTGCGCAGTCGTGATACCGAGCACTTCACACGCGTCGCTCTGCCCCGGATCGTATACAAGCCTGCCACAGCCTTGCAACGTGGGGCGATTCCACGTATCGGCGTCAAGCGGAAAAGCACACAACACCTGCATCTCACGTGTGCCTGCGGGCGCACTCATGCCCGGATACATGATGTACCCGTTCGGGTGCTGCCACATGGTCGAGAATCCGAAGTCGGTACGCAGCCACGTGAACGCGATGCCGCCCCGCCTAAGGCTGTCCGGACTCGGGTCCCACGGCAGAAAGGCCGGATTGGTGTCGGTGGTCCGCATTATCAGACCGCCGCAAAGGAACGCGGGCCGATTTTCCGACCCACAATTCTGGTCTGTACGGTTGTACCAAGCCGTCAACTCTGCCGCGGGGTCCGCAGCGACTTGCGGCGCAGAAGCGACTTCGGACGGCACGCTCGTCCCGACCTGCTCGGGGAGCAGCGGTGGTTGTCCGGGCGTAGTGCATGCACCGAGCATGAACGCCAGCATTAGTACACCGCTGAGGCCAAAGGATCTGAGTTTTCTTTGCATTTGTCACCTCCCCGCGCCCGCTAGCGCTCAAATCAAAACGACAACCGCAGAATCTTCGAAAACTGGTAGCGGTCGCCCGCTTGCGTCCCGATCGAATAATTCACGTTGACGGTTTTCCCCGCGTTTTCGGTAACCCAGTTCTCCGGTATCGCGAACCGATTGGTCTGACCGGGAACAACGTTTTGCGGCGTGGTGTCGCGCACAACAACACCGCTCCAGCGCACGCGTACGAGTTGGCCGTTTTGCCCCCCTGCAAACGACACCGAAAGTTCTCTGCTTGCGCCATTGAACGTCGGCGCTGGGAGGGTCAGCGACTGCCGCTCGACCTCCAGATTCAACGGCGCGGATTGTTCAATGGGCGCGTTGCCGCGCTTGACGCTGAAGGTGACGGGTACCGTACTTCCTATGGCATCGATCACCTCGACGCGCGGTACTTCGAACGTCATCGTCCCCGGCGTCGTCACGGTCTTGATGGGTGTATCGAAGGTGACCGACGGCCCCTTCCATCGGGCACCGACCGTCTGTCCGGCCGCCATTCCCGGATAGGCGGGCGTGACGATCGTTACGAAATCCCGCTCGTAAAAGTCCGAGATCAGCAAGCGGCTGCCATTGTTCTCCGAAGCTTCCCGCACACTCGGGGTGAGCCCCGATATCAGGCCGTCTGGCGAGATCGCCTGATCCGAATCGCTGTAGCCGAACGTCGCCTTGCCGGCGCTATTGGTGGGCAACGTCAGACGAACGATCGGCACGATCCGTTGGTAAGCCTGGTAATACCGGGTCTGGTCCGAGCGCGCATTTGCCAGGGCATTGGCGTTGCCGTTCTGGTAATAAAACGAATGAATCGGCAGTACACGCCCCTGACCGGTCGCCCAGGTTTTCAGGACTAGCTCGTTCCATACCGCCCAACGAGCAGGCGTGAGCAAATTGCGCGCAAGAATGTTCTGGTAGAAGCGATCCGCCGTGTTTGATGCTCCCAGGCGCAACGTCCAGCCACACTGATTGTCGTGACGGCCGGCGCCCTGATTCAGATGCGCGATCCATTGCTGCGCGGTGGTGATTCCCAGTTCATCGCAGGGACGACTGGTTTGCGGTCCATTGATATGTGGGCCACAGCCTTGCATCGTGGGGCGATCCCATGTGTCGCCATCTTCCGGAAAAGCGCATAGCACCTCGATATCGAGCGTGCCCGGCGGGATGTAGAAGTTCGGGTAAAAGACGAAGCCGTTGGGATGCTCCGGCAGCATCGAATAGTTGTTGTCCGTGCGAAGCCAGAAGAACGCGATTCCACCTTTTTGGACCGCATTGGGACTGGGGTCCCACGGGAGAAACGCCGGATTCGTTTCGGTGCCGCGAAGCAAGACGCCGCTGCACAGAAACGCCGCCCGATTTGCCGAACCACAATCTCGATCGACGCGGTTGTACCAGCCGGTAAGTTCCGATGCCGCATTGGTCACAACAGGTGTCTGCGACATCGGCAACGAGGACAACGGCGAGGGTGACGGAATCGAACAGGCGGTCAGCACGACACCGAGTACGATCACAAGCCAATGACCAATAGCGCGCAGTCTCATGGAAAACCTCCGCATATTTCTCGTTGCCCCAATGCCCGGCACCAGTTACAAACAGCATCTACGCGCCTATCCAGGCGCTCGTGAACGCGTCAACCACAAAGCAGATCGCAACCCTGTGCGCGCATATCACTGGCAAGCGTCGGGGCAAAGGGATAAGCACATCGGGGCACGATGGGCTTGTTCCCGCCCACGGCAGTGAGGCCGTCCGCGAGAATAGCGCTAGCGACGAGGTTCCGATGTCCCGTCGCAGGTACGCGACGCGTGCCGAGTTCAACGCCAGCGCCTGCGCCGACAGCGACGTGACCGTTTGCCCCGACGGCACGGGCAGCGTCAATTCGCGCCGATCTGATCGCCTGGTTCATAGATGAATACCTGCGTGGGCGCCGCGGTGACATTGACGCGGATGATCGGCAGGAACCGACCCGTGGCGTCGAAGTACCCCTGCTGAATGATTCGGGCGTCGGCAAAGACGTTGCCAACGGCGACGAAGGCTTCGAGTGGCAACTTGGCCGGAATGTCGGGCGGCCAGGGCTTCATGGTGATTTCGTTGTGCCGGTAGCCCATGATCACGTCACTCGGAAAATCACGGCGAATGGTGATACTTAGCTGAAACGGCACAGGATCGGGGCGAAACGGGCAGTGACTCCCAATACTTGAATTCGCGTAACGGGAATGCCAGATGGCATATGACGTCACGCCCAGCTCATCGCAAAACCGTTTATCTGCGGCAGACGTAAAGCAACTCTCCGACCGCAACCCAGTGCCGGCATCGGTAGGAAATGAGCATTTCAAGATCAACGGCTGCCCCGCCGGCGCGTTGAACTCTTTCATGATGAACCCCGTTCCACCGGTCCACCCGGCGACAGCGGTCACCTTCGCGTCCGCGCGCAGATAGCTGAACGACACACCATCGCGAACGAGGTAATCCGCACGTGGATTCCACACCGGCATGTCCTTCACCGCGACCATTCGAATCAGCACGCCATCGCAGTAAAACGCCGCCTTTGTCCCGCCATTGCAACTCGGCGACGTGTCGAGATATCGATTCGTCAAGCGCTCAGCGACCCGGAATCCCTCCTCCATTTGATCGGTCTCGTCGAAGCCGAAGGTCGCGCCCCGCCCCGGTACGAACATCACGCGAAGAATCGGCATCCACTGGCCGGTCGCGGTGACGTACTGCATTTGATAGCGCTGCGCCTGTAGCAACTGGCCCGGTGTGCTCGCGTCGTAGTAAAACGCCTGAATAGGAATGGTCTTCGGGGCCGAGGGGTCCCACGCTGTGCTCAGGAGCGACAAGGGGGTCTGCGCCAGCGCATCCGTCACTTGCTCGTGTGCCTGCATGGCCGCGTAAAACTGCGGCGCATCGTGGGCGCTTAGCGAGCATTGTCGAAGTATGTCCTGCCCGTTCCCGCGAAAATGGGCGACCCACGCGGTCGCGTCAGTCACGTTATTGGCTGCGCAAGAGCTCCAGTCCGGGGACACGGGCGGCGCACTGCCGAGTAAATCGCAACCGTGCGAGCCCGACGTGCCCGGCGGACTGACCGCAAACGGATACGTGCATCGCACGTCGTAAGGCTTGCCCCAACCCGCCGCCGTGAAGCCGTCGGCCAGAATGAAGCCCGCCGTTGCCCCCAGCGACGACGTCCTCAGGTCGCCACGCACGAACGCGAGATTCACCGATTGGTTTTGCACCTCGTCCACCGTCAACTCGGTGAAATTCTGCGAAGCACCACCGGATAACGGGCGCACGATCAATCCGCTGCACATCCAGATGGCCCGGTCCACAGCGCATTTTTCGACGCGCGACGCATAGCGCTGATTGATCAGATGCGCAATGTCTGCCCCCGAATTCGCCTGAGCTGACCCGCTGAGCAACGCCAACGCAGCGACGATCCCTGCTGAATGTCCTCCACCACGCAACAACGCATGGGTACGCGCCACACTGAGAAGTCCAGATCGTCATCTCGATGCCTCGCACGAGAGCAGCCGGAACTCATTGGGCCACGCCGTACTTGCGACGGACAACTGTCAACCCTGACAGGTCAAGACATCCTCAAAATGAAAAAACCGCTTACCCCCTGACGGGGCAAGCGGTTTTCTGGCAATGCTTGCGAGACGACTTCGCGATCCGCTGCGAAGTCATCGTCGACTCACGCGATCAGGCCACCCAACGACGGGCGTTGCGGAACATGCGCATCCACGGGCTATCTTCGCCCCACTGCTCCGGCGCCCAGCTCATCTGCACGGTGCGGAACACGCGCTCCGGGTGCGGCATCATCACGGTGAAACGGCCGTCGCCGGTCGTGACCGCCGTCAGGCCGCGCGGCGAACCGTTCGGGTTGAACGGATACTGCTCGGTCGGCTGACCGCGATGGTCGACGAAACGCATTGCAGCGATCGCCTGATCGATGTTGCCCTGCTGACCAAAGTTAGCGAAGCCTTCACCGTGCGCAATGACGATCGGCAACTGCGAGCCAGCCATGTCCTTGAAGAACAGCGACGGCGAATCGAGCACTTCGACTTGCGTGAGACGCGCTTCGTACTTCGACTGGTTGTACGTGAACTTCGGCCATGCCGCTGCGCCCGGGATCAGGTTCGACAGGTTGCTCATCATCTGGCAACCGTTACAGACACCCAGCGCAAACGTGTCGGCGCGGTTGAAGAAGCCCGCGAACTGCTCGGCCAGCGACGGGTTGAACAGAATCGTCTTCGCCCAGCCCTCACCGGCGCCCAGCGTGTCGCCGTACGAGAAGCCACCGCACGCGATGAAGCCCTTGAACGCCTCCAGCGAGTGACGGCCCGCAAGCAAATCGCTCATGTGGACGTCGTAGGCTTCGAAACCTGCCTTGTCCAGCACGTAAGCCATTTCCAGATGCGAGTTCACGCCCTGCTCGCGCAGGATCGCGACCTTCGGACGCGCGCCCGTCGAAATGAACGGCGCCGCCACATCTTCGCTCGGGTCGAACGTCAGCTTCGGCGAGAGGCCCGGATCGCTGGTGTCGTTCAGTGCTTCGTACTCGGCATCGGCCGCTGCCGGATTGTCGCGCAGACGCGCGATACGCCAGCTCACTTCCGTCCAAACGCGTTGCAGTTCGGCGCGCGACGCACCGAAGATCTTCTTGGCGTCGCGATAAATTTCGATGACGTCGTTCGTATTCGGCTTGCCAATCACGTTCGTGACCGACGACAGACCCGCTTCGCGCAACGTCTGCAGCACGGCGTCGCGCTCTGCGGCGCGCACCTGAATCACGCCACCCAACTCTTCCGAGAAAAGCGCACGCAACGTCTTGTCTTCACGACGACCCACCGTCTGCTTCGCCCAATCCTTGGCGTCGCCGTAATCGGACTCGAAGCCTTCGTCGAGCGTCAGCATGTCGACGTTGAGCGAAACACCGACGTGACCGGCAAACGCCATTTCCGCCACCGTCGCGAACAGACCACCGTCCGAACGATCGTGATAGGCAAGCAGCTTGCCGTCGCGGTTGAGCTTCTGAATCACGTCGAAGAAGCGCTGGAGGTCGGCCGGATCGTCCAGATCCGGCGTGACGTCGCCGATCTGCTGCGTGACCTGCGCAAGGATACTGCCGCCCAGACGATTCTTGCTGTGCCCCAGATCGATGGCGATCAGCACCGTCTCGCCAACGTCTGCGACCGAACGCAGTTGCGGCGTGAGATGACCGCGAACGTCTTCCACCGGGGCGAACGCCGAGACGATCAGCGAGACCGGGGCGACCACATCCTTCGCACGCCCCGCGTCATCCCACTTGGTGCGCATCGACAGCGAATCCTTGCCCACCGGAATCGACAGGCCCAGCGCCGGGCAAAGCTCCATGCCGACGGCCTTCACGGTGTCGAACAGTGCGGCGTCTTCGCCCTCCGTGCCGCAGGCCGCCATCCAGTTGGCCGACAGCTTGATCTGATCGAGCGACGCAATCGGCGCCGCCGCAATGTTGGTGATGGCTTCGCCAACCGCCATGCGTCCCGATGCCGGGGCATCGATGACGGCCAGCGGCGTGCGCTCACCCATCGTCATGGCTTCGCCGCGATAGCCGGCGTAGTCCATCAGCGAGATGGCGCAATCGGCCACCGGCACCTGCCACGGACCGACCATCTGATCGCGTGCGGTCAGTCCGCCCACCGTACGGTCTCCGATGGTAATCAGGAACGACTTGCTGGCTACCGTCGGGTGACGCAACACGGCACGCGCCACATCGTCGAGCGACAGACCGGTCACGTCGACCGGCGGCAGTTCCTGCTTCGTGCGCTTGACGTCGCGGTGCATGCGCGGCGGTTTGCCGAGCAGCACGTCCATCGGCATGTCGACCGGGTCCGGTGACTCCGGATGCATCGGATCGACGAGTTTCAGCTGACGCTCGTCCGTGGCGATACCCACGACCGCCACCGGGCAACGCTCGCGCTGGCAAATTTCCTGGAACGCCGGGAAGCTGTCCGGCGCAATGGCGAGTACGTAGCGCTCCTGCGCTTCGTTACTCCAGATTTCGGCCGGCGACATGCCCGACTCTTCGAGCTGCACCTGACGCAGATCGAAACGCGCGCCCTTGCCTGCACCGTCGACCAGTTCGGGGAACGCGTTCGAAATCCCGCCCGCGCCCACGTCGTGAATCGACAGGATCGGGTTGGCTTCGCCCTGACGCCAGCACCAGTTGATGACTTCCTGCGCGCGACGCTCGATTTCCGGGTTGCCACGCTGCACCGAATCAAAGTCGAGTTCAGCCGTGTTGGTACCCGTCGCCATCGAGCTGGCAGCGCCGCCACCCATCCCGATGCGCATGCCCGGGCCGCCGATCTGGATGAGCAGCGTACCGGCCGGCAGGTCGTGCTTGTGCGTGTGCTGCGCGGCGATGTTGCCCATGCCGCCCGCGATCATGATCGGCTTGTGATAGCCGCGCACACGACCGCCCACGTTCTGTTCGTAGGCGCGGAAGTAACCGCCGAGGTTCGGACGGCCGAATTCGTTGTTGAACGCAGCGCCGCCGAGCGGGCCGTCGATCATGATCTGAAGCGGCGACGCGATACGGTCCGGGCGACCGTAGTCGCGACCGGTGTCGTCCGGCTTGCGCAGCGACGGCGGCACCGCCACGTCACGATCGGTTTCCCACGATTCGCGCGCGTCCGGCAGCGCCAGATTCGAGACGGTGAAGCCCGTCAGGCCCGACTTCGGCGTGGATCCACGGCCCGTCGCGCCTTCGTCGCGAATCTCGCCGCCCGCGCCCGTCGAGGCGCCGGGGAACGGCGAAATGGCGGTCGGGTGGTTGTGCGTCTCCACCTTCATCAGTGTGTGCGTGAGTTCGACGCTGCGGCCGTACTTGCCGTCGGCGCCACGCGGATACCAGCGCTCGACTTCGGCGCCTTCCATCACCGAAGCGTTGTCCGAATACGCCACCACCGTGCCCTGCGGGTGCAGTTGGTGCGTGTTCTTGATCATCTGGAACAGCGACTTGTCCTGCACCTGGCCATCGATGGTCCAGTTCGCATTGAAAATCTTGTGACGGCAATGTTCGCTGTTGGCCTGCGCGAACATCATCAGTTCGACGTCGGTCGGGTTGCGCTTGAGCGACGTGAAGGCATCGACCAGATAATCGATCTCGTCTTCGGCCAGCGCCAGCCCCAGATCCCGGTTCGCGGCTTCGAGCGCGCTACGGCCTGCGCCGATCACGTCGATCGTCTGCAGCGGCTTGGCCGGCAGTTCGACGAAGAGCGCTTCGGCGTCCTTGCGCGTGGCGACAACCGCTTCGGTCATGCGATCGTGCAGCACGGCGGCGACCTGCACCAGCACCTCGGGCGCGAGCGACTTCTTGCCGCCCAGCAGGCCCGACTTCACGCCGATCGTGTATTCGACGGCGCGCTCGATGCGACGTACGTGGTCGATACCGCAGTTGCGGGCGATATCGGTGGCCTTGCTCGCCCACGGCGAAATCGTGCCCAGACGCGGGATCACCAACAGTTGATCGCCGACCGGCTCCTCGCGTACCGGCTCACCGTAAGTGAGCAGACCGGCCACGCGCGCCACGTCGTCATTCGAGAGCGGTTCGGCACTGGCTACGAGGTGCACGTAGCGGGCGTCGATGCGCACGATCGAACTGTCGATGGCTTGCAGGGTCTGCAGAAGACGTTGCTGGCGGAATTCGGAGAGCGCCAAGGCGCCGGCGAAGCAGGCAATGTGAGTCATGGAAGGACGGAAGGCGAGGCGTTCAGAACGCGGGGGAACGACAAACCGGGATTATACCCTGCTTACCCCGGGTTATACCCGAGTGTGAGACGGTCATTCTTGGTGGCGTCCCGCCCTGTGAGGGCGTCTCTCTGGTAACCTATGCGCCCCGTATCCAAACGGGCCGCGATGCACCCGATTTTGGCCGCCATGGGTCGATTACGGTCGATTTCCGGCGGTTTCCGGGCTCGCAGCACGTCATAGAACGACACTAACAAGCGAACGAACGGGCGTTCGCCACACACCAGACGGTTGGGAATGAAGGTCATCGTTATCGGCGGCGGGGTCATTGGCACGTGTACCGCCTACTATCTGGCCGCCGCGGGGCACACGGTCACGCTCATCGAGCGCAATAGCACGGTTGCGCAAGAGAGCAGTTTCGGCAATGCAGGCGTCATCGCGCCGGGCTACGTCACGCCCTGGGCAGCGCCCGGCATGCCGCGCAAACTGCTGGGCTACATGTTCAGCTCGGCCAGCCCGCTCATCTTCCGGCCCGGCCTGTCCGCCGGCACGTGGCGCTGGGCGGCACGCTGGCTGCGGGAATGCAAGCTCGATCGCTATCGCGCCAATCGCGAGCGCATGCAGCGTCTGGCGTTCTATAGCCAGCGTTGCCTGCACGAACTGCGCGAAAGTCACGTTTTCGAATACGAACACACGCAGGGTTACCTGCAACTGTTCCGTACCGAACGCGAAATCAAGATGAACGAGCCGGCGCGCGCCATGCTCACCGAGAACGAGGTGCCGCATCGCCTGCTGAGCGCAGACGAGTGCCGCAAGCTCGAACCCGCGCTCTCGACCGATGCCCCGCTCGCAGGCGGTCTGCATCTGCCGCGCGACGAGACCGGCAACTGCCCGCTTTTCACCAAGCGCCTCGCACAGATCGCCCGCGACATGGGCGTGACGCTTGCCACGGAAACGACGGTACTGTCCGTTCGTCCGAACGTCGGCCGCGCCGGCGTGACCGTCGAGACGGCGAGCACTGCGCAGACCGGTCAGAAGGCATCGCTCGAAGCCGACGCCGTGGTGATCGCTGCGGGCGTCGCCAGCACGTCGCTACTGCGACCGCTGGGCATCGATCTGCCGCTGTGGCCGATCAAGGGCTACTCGATCACGGTGCCGGTGAAGACCGAACTGTTCAGCCCGCGCATCGCCGTCATGGACGAGTCGTACAAGACCGCGATCACCCCGCAAGGCAATCGCCTGCGCATTGCCGGCACGGCCGAATTGGGTGATACGCAGCTTGTGCTGCGCGAGCGCGCGATCGCCACGCTCTACAAGGTGGCGACGGACTGGTTCCCCGGCGCCGGCAAGTACCGCGAAGCACGGGCATGGGTCGGGGCGCGTCCGATGCTGCCCGATGGTCCGCCGCTGCTCGGCGCCACGCACCTGCCCGGCATCTTCCTCAATGTCGGCCACGGCTCGACCGGCTGGGCGATGGCCTGCGGCTCGGGACGCGTACTCGCCGACGTCATCTCCGGACAGGCGCCGGAGATCGATCTCAGCGGGCTGACCCTCGCGCGCTACGACCGCTAAAGGATCGCAAGACCGCCCCTGGCGCCAGGGGCGGAACGGCACGCGACAACGCCGTGTCGGACATCACCGACACCGTATCGGGATTCACACCGGCAGGCGGAACGTAGGATTGGCGGCATAATCTCCAGATCGGTTCGCATCGTGTGGCGCCCGCCGCGTGCTCTCCCCCGGGGCGTGACACCATACCTTGCGCTCGCCGCCTTCGTTTCCGGGAGCCTTGACTGTCATGTCCGATTCTTTGCGTGTCGATGACGCAACCGCCGTCACGACCGATGCCTCCCCTGCTAACGCCAGTCCGCTTGCCCGCCCGCATGCATCCCCCTCGCGCCCCGATAGCGTATCCGAGGCCATTCACCCGACAGCCTCGCTGAGCCTGTTCCTGCCCGGCGCACTGCGCGATGTCGAACGCGTCGCCGCCGCAACGCTCCCACCCCACACCCTGATGGCCCGCGCCGGTGCCGCAGTCGCGCGTTGGCTTTACAGCCGCCTGCCCGCCCTCGCAAGTGCCGGCCGGCAACCCGTGCTCTTGCTCGCCGGCCCCGGTAACAACGGCGGCGATGCCTACGTCGCCGCGCATGAACTCCATCGATGGGGGGTACTGGTGGACGTCTGGCAACTGGCGCCGCCCACCGCCGACGATGCGCGCTGGGCGCTCGCCGAAGCGCTTGCCGCCGGCGTACCGGTGCGCCCCGCGCCGTCGACGTGGCCCGAACCCAGCGCCTACGCATGGATCGTCGACGGTCTTTTCGGCATCGGACTCTCTCGCGCGCTGGAAGGCCCCGCCGCAGCGCTCGTCCGAAATATCGCGTACGCCCATGAACAAGGCACGCCAGTGCTCGCGATCGACATCCCCAGCGGGCTGATGGCGGCTACCGGCGTCGCCGACGGCCCTGTCATTCACGCGGATGTGACGATCGCCATGCTGGGTGCCTGCCCGGGACTGTTGACGGGCATCGGCCGCGACGCGGCTGGCGACGTCCTCGTGGCGAAGCTGGGCGCCGAAGCGGCGCTGGCGAGTCATGATGAAGGCGCCCTCTCGACCAGCGCCCCCAGCGCGTTCGTCGCCGATCTGCCGCAGCGCCATCACGCCTCTCACAAAGGCAGCTACGGATCGCTCGCCATACTCGGCGGACAGCACGGCATGGTCGGCGCGCCGATGCTCTCGGCACGCACCGGTTTGATGACGGGCGCGGGGCGCGTCTATGTCGGCTTCGTCGCGCACGACGCACCGACGTGGGACCCCGTACATCCCGAACTGATGCTGCGTCTCGCCGAAGACCTCGATCTCACGACGATGCAGGCGGTCTGCATCGGGCCCGGGCTCGGCACATCGGCCGCGTCCGCAGCGTGCCTGTCACGTGCCCTCGCGCTCGACCATACGCCACTGGTCATCGATGCGGATGCGCTCAATCTGCTCGCGGCAGAGCCGTCACTTGCCGAACGTGTGCGCCGCCGCGCCGGGCCGACGGTCCTCACGCCGCACCCGCTGGAAGCCGCACGGCTGGCAGGTTGCGATGTCGCTCGTATTCAGTCGGATCGTCTGGCATCGGCACGCGCGCTGGCGCAGCATTTCGGCGCGACGGTCGTGCTCAAGGGCTCCGGCAGCATCGTCGACGACGGTGCACATGCCTGGATCAATACGACGGGAAATGCCGGTCTCGCCACCGCCGGCACCGGTGACGTGCTGACCGGCGCGATCGGCGCGTTGCTCGCACAAGGGATGCCGGCGCCACAGGCGGCCCTGGCGGCGGTATGGCTGCATGGCAAAGCCGCGCAGCGCTGCGTGGAGGACGGCATCGGACCCGCGGGATTGACCGCGTCCGAACTCCTGCCCGCCATTCGCGCCGAATTGCGAGAATTGCGAGCACCGACACCATAGGCCACAGCGGCCCGCCATCGCATTTCAGCGTAATTTCGCAGCGACACCCGTTATACTTCGCCTTATCGAAATGGCCCTACCGCACATGCCGTACAAGACATCCGTTCGTCTGGACCAACTTCCTGCCTGGCTCACCCTCCTCGAGCACCGCGACGAGATCGCTGCACAACAGATGCGCGACTGGTTTTCCGGCTCAGGGGCCGAGACACGCGTCGAAACTTTCTCGCTGCACGCTGCGGGTCTCTACCTCGACTATTCGAAGAACCGCATTACCGAGAAAACGCGCACGTTGCTCACGCATCTCGCACGCGAATGCCATCTCCCGGCCAAGCGCGATGCCATGTGGGACGGCCAGCACGTCAACGTGACCGAAGATCGCGCAGCGTTGCACATTGCGCTACGCGCACCGAAAGACGTCTCGTTTCATGACACGTCAGGCGACGTCAGCCAGGGCGTGCGCGAAACGCTCTCGCGCATGCGCGACTTCAGCGAACGGGTTCGCGACGGGCGCTGGGTCGGCGCAACGGGCAAACGCATCAAGCATCTGATCAACGTGGGAATCGGCGGCTCGGATCTGGGGCCGCGCATGGTGTGCGACGCCCTCGCAGTCTATGGCCGCGCAGATCTCTCGGCACACTTCATCGCCAATATCGATCCGACGGAACTGGCTCGCACGTTGCCGACGCTCGACCCGGAATCGACACTGGTAGTCGTCTGCTCGAAGACATTCACCACGCTCGAGACCATGACCAACGCGCGCACCATTCGCGCATGGCTCATCGAGAACGGCATTCCTGAAGGCGAACTCAACAAGCACTTTGTCGCTGTGTCGACCAACGTCGACGAAGCCATGAAGTTCGGCATTCTTCGCGAGAACGTGTTCCAGTTCGGCGAATGGGTCGGGGGTCGTTATTCCCTGTGGTCGTCGGTCGGCCTGATCGTGATGCTTTATCTGGGTGCGGCGCATTTCGATGCCCTGCTCAGCGGCGCGCATGCGATGGACGAACACTTCCGTCACGCGCCGCTCGAAGCCAATATGCCGGTGCTGCTCGGCTTGCTCGGCATCTGGTACCGCAACTTCTTCGACGCGCAAACGCTGTCCATCGCCCCTTACACCGACGCGCTGCAAAAGCTCCCGCCGTACCTGCAACAGCTGGACATGGAGAGCAACGGCAAGTCGGTGCAGGTCGACGGTTCGCCCGTCTCGTGGCAAACCGCGCCGATCATCTGGGGCGAGCCGGGTACCAACGGCCAGCACGCGTACTTCCAGATGCTGCATCAGGGCACGACGCTCGTACCGGTTGATTTCATTGCCGTGCTCGAACCGCAATACGACCAGCCCGCCTACCTCGATCATCATCGCAAGCTGCTGGCCAATTGCTTCGCGCAAAGCGAGGCGTTCCTGCAAGGCGGCTCGATGGCGACGCCCGAGCAAGCTGGCGGGCCACTTGCCGCACAGCGTCGTTTCGACGGCAACCGCCCGAGCAACACGCTGGTCATCGACAAGTTGACGCCGGAGCGGCTCGGTGCGCTGATTGCGCTCTACGAACACAAGGTATTCGTTCAGGCCGCTATCTGGAACATCAATCCGTTCGACCAATGGGGCGTGGAACTGGGCAAGACGTTGTGCCGCGCGATCGAACCCGAACTGGACGATCCCGACTCACTGAAGCCCGGTGCGCACGACGCATCGACGGCCTCGCTGATCCGCATTGCCGGCGAAGCACTCAAGAAGAAGATCTGACGGCAGGCGCCGACATCCATCGCCCAGACGTCAAAAAGGAGAAGCCAGTGCGGCTTCTCCTTTCTTTTTTGGGGTGTCCTGCGCTCAGACGGCAGCGCCGTTGACCACCCGACCACCCGCGAGTTGCACGGTGGCGTCGCAGCGCTGCGCAATGGCCAGATCGTGCGTGACCAGCACAAGCGTCGCCCCGCTCGCCTCGTTGAGCGAGAACATCAGATCGATGACCCGCTCGCCTGTGGCCGTGTCGAGGCTGCCCGTCGGCTCGTCGGCGAACAGCACGGTAGGTTCGGTAACGAATGCCCGCGCAAGCGCCACGCGCTGCTGCTCACCGCCGGAGAGTTGCTTCGGATAGTGCGTCAGACGCGACCCCAACCCCACCTGTTCGAGCAATTTGACGGCACGATTACGCACTTCACGTGTCTCACCCAGCAATTCGAGGGGAAGCATCACGTTTTCGAGCGCGGTAAGGTGCGGCATCAACTGGAAAGATTGGAAGACGAAACCGACGGCACCGCGCCGCAATGCGGCACGTCCTTCCTCGTCGAGCTCACCCAGCGACTGGCCCAGCAGCGTGATGCTGCCATCCGTGGCGGTGTCGAGCCCGGCCATCAGACCGAGCAATGTGGACTTCCCGGATCCCGACGCCCCCACGATCGCCACACTCTGGCCTTTCGCGACGGCAAAGTCGATATCCTGCAAAATGACAAGCTCACCGGTGGCGTCGCGCAACCGTTTGCCCAGACCCCGTACTTCAATAACGTTTTCGGAAAACGACATGGCAAGAAGAGAGTTCTTGAAATTGGCCGCCTCAGCCGTCATTGGCTGGTGCATGCTGACAGGGACCGCAGCGAACGCGGCAAGTTCTGGCGCGCCGACGATTCTCGTCGTGGGCGACAGCCTTTCGGCGGAATATGGCATTGCGCGAGGCGCCGGCTGGGTCAATCTGATGCAGCAGACGATCACACAAGGCGGCTTCGATTATAACGTCGTCAATGCCAGTATCAGTGGTGACACAACCAGCGGCGGGCGCGCGCGGCTCGCCCCGTTGCTCGATCGTTACCATCCCGCCGTCACGATCATCGAACTCGGCGGCAACGACGCACTGCGCGGCATTCCGCTCGATCTCACCCGCAGCAATCTGCGTGAAATGATCACCGCATCGCGCAAGGCCGGCAGCCGGGTGATCGTCGTCGGCATGCGCATCCCGCCGAACTACGGCCCCGACTATAGCGAACAGTTCTTCACGATGTTCTCCACCGTCGCCAAGCAGGAAAAGACCGGCTATGTCCCGTTCCTGCTCGCCGGCGTTGCCGAACATCCGGACTGGTTCCAACAGGATCAGATTCATCCGCTGGCCAAAGCGCATCCCATGATTCTGCAAAACGTCTGGCCGACGGTGAAACCGTTGCTCAAACCCGCTGGCAAACCGCCGGCCAAGGCCGCAGATTCCAGATCGCCGAAGTCCGGCGCATAAAAAAACGGCCAACTCAGTTGGCCGTTTTTTCATTCCGACAGACAGGCGTGTGCCGCGATCAGTTGCCCGACGACTTCGTCACGTCGTTCACGATCTTGACCTTCGAACGCGCGCGCAAGTCACCCAGCCATGCGTTCCACTCGGCTTGCGCCGCCAACTGGCTCAGTTGCTGCGCTTCGGCGGCCAGACGCTGCGCGTCCTGCCCTGCCGGCTGCGATACCTTGCTGATGCGATACACCGCATAGCCCTGACCTTCGCCCAACGCGACGCCCACATAGGCCGGCAGCTTGCTCGTGTCGGCACTGAAGATAGCCGTCAATGCACCAGGCGTCAGCTTGCCCGGGTTGTCGCGCGAGACGGTCTGCACAGCACCGAACGTCGCGTCACCGCCCTTCTTGAGCGCTTCGAGCTTGGCTTCGCCGGCCTTCTTCGCTTCCTGCTCCGCCAGATCGGCAGTCGCCATCTGCTTCACCTGTGCTTCGATCTGTGCGAGCGGCGGCGTCGCGGCCGGGTGATAGTTCACCACGTGAGCCGATACCAGCACACCCTGACCGACATCCACGGCTTCGGTGTTGCGCTTATTCTTGAGCGACTCGTCGCCGAATACGGCCTTGAGCAGTTTCTCGTTACCGAGCGGGCTCTGGGCCAGCGCGGCGTCCGGCGTGCGCGTCACCTTCGCGGTCTGCACCTTGAGGTTCAGCTTGTCGGCCACCGGTTGCAGGCTGTCAGGCTGCTCGTACACCGAGTTCGTGAACTGGTCGGCAAGCTTGGCGTAGCTCTTGGCAGCTTCCTGCTGACGATACTGATCGGCCAGTTGCGACTTCACTTCATCGAACGACTTGGTCTGCGACGGCTTGATGCCCGTCAGCTTGATGATGTGATAACCGAAATCGCTTTTCACGACATCGCTGATGTCGCCTTCGCCCTTGAGCGAGAAAGCGGCATCGGCAAACGGCTTGACCATCGCGTCGCGTGCGAAAAAGCCCAGATCGCCGCCATTGGCCTTCGAGCCCGGGTCTTCCGAGTTCTCGCTGGCCAGCTTGGCGAAGTCGTTCGGGTTCTTCTTGATCTGCGCGAGGATGGCTTCGGCCTTGGCCTTTGCCTTCGCATGGTCGGCGGGCGAGGCATCCGCCGGCGATGCGATCAGGATGTGCGAAGCACGGCGCTCTTCCTGCGTCGTGTACTGCTTCAGATTGTCGTTGTACATCTTACGCAGTGCATCGTCGCTCGGTGCCGCCTGCGCCGACGTCGGCATAGCCTTCGGGTCGAGCACGACGTACTGAATCTCGGCGGATTCAGGCGTGCGGAAAGCGGCCTGATGTGCGTCGTAGTACGCCTGAATCTGTTGCTGCGTCGGCGCGATCTTGCTTGCGTAGTCCGACAGCGGGAAGTCGAGCGCCGAAACGTCACGCTGTTGCGAACGCAGTTGCGCGAAACGATCCACCACCGTCTTCGGCAACATGGCGCTCGCCTGCACGCTCGACGGCAACTGGTTCGATGCCAGCTCGAAACGGATCTGCGCTTCGAGACGCTGCGGCGTCAGATTCTGCGCGGACAGCAGCTGCTCGTAGGCGGCTTGATCGATCGAACCATCCGGGCGACGCATTTGCGCAATCGCGGGAATGGCCAGCAGCGCATCGCGCACCTGAGCGTCGGGCACCGACAGATTCTTCTTCAGCGTTTCCTGCGTGAGCAGCTTCTGCTGAATCAGGTTATCGAGCACTGCGCTGCGCATTTCCGGCGTGTTGATCTGGCTCGCATCGACGGCGCCACCGAACATCTGCTGCATGCGTTCGGTCTGTGCGCGCAGCACGCTGTCGTACTCCTGACGCGTCACGGTCTGATCGCCGACCTTGGCAATCGTACCGGCATCCGAGGCATATTCCTGCCAGCCATGCACGCCAAACACCACGAACGACGGGACAATCAGCACCGTCAGGAAGATGAGGACCAAGCGTTGATGTCGGCGAATGAAGTCGAACATACGGAATCGGAAGAGTCGTCTGGATGCGTTTTATGACGCTATATGGCAAAAAAGGCGAACCGAAGTTCGCCTTTTCACAATTTGGCGGAGCGGACGGGGCTCGAACCCGCGACCCCCGGCGTGACAGGCCGGTATTCTAACCAACTGAACTACCGCTCC
>NZ_MAOS01000043.1:0-74152 GCF_001721285.1 Pandoraea sp. ISTKB | reverse complement strand
TAGGCCAGCCAGGCGAGCACGGCCAGCCCCGCCGCGAAAGCGGGGAGTACGCGCACGGTGAGCCCGCGTCGCACGGCGTGCGGGCTGCGCAGCAGCAACACGCCGAGGGCGAGCGCCAGCGCGAGATTGAGCAGACCCGCCGTTGCGGGTTGCCACGTCCCGGCTGCCAGATCCGCCGACATCACTTCACGGTGAACTTGAAGGTGCCCTGCGTGCGATGGCCGTCGCTGGCCACAGCGACCCAGTTCGCCTGATAGTCACCGGCCGACAGGGCGGGGACGGCGAGCGTGAGCGTCTTGCGCGCAGCGTCGAGTTCGGGCTTGGCGTCGGTCACTGCGCGGCCCTTCGCGTCGACGACGGTGAGCTTCGAGAGCGCGCCTTCGAGCGCCGAGTCGAACGTCACGCGCACCACTTTCGGTGCCTCGACCGTGGCTTGCGCGGCGGGCTCGCTCGACGCGATGTGCGCGTGCGCCCATGCACCCTGCGAGAGACCGGTCAGGCCGATGGCGGCCGCCACGGCGAGGCCCTGGACGACACGACGCAGTCGGCCGTCGGTACGCAGCGCCGGGGCAGGGTGGGCATCGTGGGAAGCGAGGTTGGAAGTACGCATATCGGATTCGAGTCGAGACAAATAGATCGGAGAGATCGCGAAGAGATCGGTAAGACGTCATCGGTGAGGCATCAGCGACAAGACATCAGCGCTGAGACATCACCGACAGGACGTCGGGGGCGCGGACATCGCGGCCCGGCAGCGCGTAGGGCCTGTGCGTCGCACGCTCCCGCCGCACTGCCTGCGCAGTATCGCAGACCTTGCAGACTGGCGCAGCCGCGCGCGGGTTCCAGCCGTGATGCGCCCGCGCGGCAAAGTGTCGCGCCGCGACGCGGTGTTTCAGGAGACAAACTTCGCCCCCCGTGGGAGAGGAAATGTCGGTGACGTGTCGGTTATGTGCAACTGAGTTGCAAAATCAGAGGGCTCGCCGTATCATCGCGCAATATTGCAACTGTGTTGCATATAGAAAACGTGCGGTCTTCATCCGCCATGCGATGTCCGGTGATTGTCTGGCATCGCCACGAATGCGCGCCGACGCGCCCGCGATGGTGTGACGCTGTGCCGGTCCCCCCGACGGCGAGCGCCAACGGCGTCACGACTTGGTGCACCGGTCTTCCCAGGCCCCGGTGCGGCGAGACCATCCTCGGGGATGGGCCGTCGGTGCGCATCCTTCGGGCGAAAGCCTGCCCCCAGAACACAGGATTTTGTTGTCATGACTCTCCCGCTCTCTCCCGCTGGCCAGACCGACCGGAATGGCTCAACCGGCGACGTCGATCGCTGTCTGCCCGTGACCGTGCTCTCCGGATTCCTCGGTGCCGGCAAAACCACGCTGCTCAATCACGTGCTGCGCAATCGCGACGGCCTGCGCGTGGCCGTTCTCGTGAACGACATGAGCGAGGTCAACATCGACGCCTCGTTCGTCGAGCGCGGCGCGATCAACGCCGGGGCGGCGCTCTCGCGCACCGAAGAGCGTCTCGTCGAGATGAGCAACGGTTGCATCTGCTGCACGTTGCGCGAGGACTTGCTGATCGCTGTGCGCGAACTCGCGCAGGACGGCCGCTTCGACTATCTGCTGATCGAATCGACCGGGATTGCCGAACCGATGCCGGTCGCCGCGACGTTCGAATTTCGTGACGAGGCGGGTCAATCGCTGGCCGACGTCGCACGTCTGGACACGATGGTGACGGTCGTCGACGCGCTGCACGTGCTTCAGGACTTCAACGGTCTGGACACGCTCGCGCAACGTGGCGAAGTCGCCGGTGACGAAGACGAACGACGTCTCGCCGAGTTGCTGACCGAGCAGATCGAATTCGCCGACGTGGTCGTGGTGAGCAAGGTCGATTGCGTCGACGCGTTGCAACTCGACGCCGTCAAGGCGCTGATCACCGGTCTGAACCCGACGGCCAAAATCGTGCTCGGCGAGCGCGGGCAAGTGCCGCTGAGCGAAGTGCTCGGCACGGGGCGTTTCGATCCGGATCGCGCCGAACAGATGGCCGGCTGGGCGCAGGCGCTGGTGGGCGAACATGACTCCGAAGCCGATACCTACGGTGTGACGAGCTTCGTGCTGCGTCAGCGTGAGCCGATGCATCCGGCGCGCTTTGCGTCGTTCATGTCGATGCCGTTCGATGGCCTGATTCGTGCGAAGGGCTACGTCTGGGCGGCGAATCGTCCGGCGTGGGCGCTCGCTTATTCGCGTGCGGGCAATACGGCCACGCTCGAAGCCGTCGGCCAGTGGTGGGCGGCGGCCGATCCGGAACATTGGCCGCCGGCTGGCGATCCGCAGCGAACCGCCATCGAAGCCAATTGGGAAGCGCCTTGGGGCGACCGCATCAACGAAGTGGTGTTCATCGGCCGCGATCTCGATCGCGATGCCATCGAGAAGGCGTTTCAGGCTTGCCGCCTGAGTGTCGTCGAACTCGCGCAGGGCGACGCCGCCTGGCGCGATGCCGCGCACGCGTTGCCGCTGGAAATGGATGACGAGCCGAGCAGCGTCGTGGACACGGCGGGCGCTGGCGCATGAGTCGTGCGAGTTCGGCGAAGGCTCAGACCCAGCCGGTGGAACGCGCGCTGAGCCGAACGGCGCAGGGCCGCTCGCGCACGCAGGTGTCGCCCGAGGCACGCGCGCAGTTCACGTTGTCGCGCAGTTTCGTTTTCGAAGCGGCGCACACGTTGAACCGGCGCGACATCGACCCGCCGAGCATGGACGCGAGTCGCCGCATCCACGGTCATAGCTACCGTGCGACGGTCGAGGTCACGGGCGCGCCTATCGGTGAGTCGGGCATGGTGCTCGATCTCGCGCAGTTCGATGTGGCGCTCTCTCGCGTGAGCGAGCGTCTCGATCATCGGCTACTCGACGATGTTGCCGGGCTCGGGCCGGCGACGCTGGAAAATCTCTGCGCTTTCATCTGGCGCGCGCTTGCGCCACATCTCGTAGGACTCTCGCGCGTGACGGTCAGCCGCGACGCGCGTGGCGACGCCTGCTCGTTGTCGATGCGAGACACCTGAGCGGTGAGCGCTGACGGTGCGCTTGTCGTTCGCGCGTCGATGCATTCGAGACATGCCGACATCCTGCGTCGGCACAAAAAAGTGCGGCCGGCACCGTGAGGTACCAGCCGCGTGGACACCGAGGGAAGGCGGTGTCCGAGGGGCGGCGCACGTAGGGAAGCTACCGTAGGCCGCGTCCACGGGTTGCGAGTTGCCTCGCCTTAACTCGCTTTAACGCTGTCGCGTCGCCTTAGAAGTCAGGCGTTTCCACCGGACGAAGATCGAACACGAGCACTTCGGCATCGTTGCCGTTGGCGATCGTGAGCGCGGTTTCGTCACGCACCCGCACACCATCGCCTTCACCCAGCGCTACGCCGTTCACACTGACGCTGCCGCGTGCAACATGCACGTAGGCGTAGCGGTTCGGTGCAAGCGTCAGCGTGGCCGACTCGTCACCGTCGAACAACCCGGCATACACGCGCGCATCCTGATGGATGTGCAGCGAGTTGTCGCTGCCGTCCGGCGAGATGATCTTGCGCAGCTGGCCGCGCTTTTCTTCCGGCGTAAAGCGTTGTTGCTGATACTCGGGGGCGATGCCCGTCTGGTTCGGCACGATCCAGATTTGCAGGAAGTGCACCGGCGACGTGGGCGAGTGGTTGAACTCGCTATGCGCCACACCGCGTCCGGCGCTCATCAACTGCACGTCGCCCGGCTCGATCACCGATCCCGTGCCCATGGTGTCCTTATGTTCGAGCGCGCCTTCGAGCACGTACGAAAAGATCTCCATGTCGCGGTGCGGATGCTTGCCGAAGCCCTGTGCCGGCGCCACGCGGTCGTCGTTGATCACCAGCAGGTCGGAGAAACCGACTTGCTTCGGATCGTAGTAATTGGCGAACGAAAACGTGTGGCGCGAGCTCAGCCAGCCATGGTCGGCAACGCCTCGGTCGGTGGCTTTTCTGATGTCCAGCATGATGGGCTCCTGTCTACATTGTGTCGTTAAGAGGCTTGGTTGGCCTCGATGAATGACATTTTAGAGTCCCCATGGAAAACCACAATCTGCCTGAATTGAGAATAATTGTCCTTTTTTAGATGACAATTGGATGAGGCCCTTTCCAGCCGAATTTCCGAGGAAGGGGCAGACAATTCTTAGGCGATGGGGTGCAACAGGCTGAAAGCCGGTGAAAGCGCAGACAACGGTGCGCGCGCCATGCCTCGATGTGCGAGACTACGAACCTTCATTCGAAAGGTCAGCCGGCCGGCCAGCGAGACGGCAGGCAAGGCTGATTCATCGGCAGCCGCTCATGCTTACGAGGTGTGAGGGCTGCGCCACCCGTCCGATCCACGCCTTACTGGAGCATCGTCATGAGCCGCAGTTACGCCTTCCGTATCGTCAATGTCTTCGCCGAATCCACCTTCGGCGGCAATCCGTTGTGCGTGTTTGAGGACGCACGCGGCATGAGTGACGACGAGATGCGATCGCTTGCGCGCCAGTTCAATCTCTCCGAGACGACGTTCATCCTGCCCTCGGAGACGGCCGACGCTCACGTGCGAATCTTTACCCCCGGCTACGAGATGCGCTTTGCCGGCCACCCGACGCTCGGCACGGCGCATGTGCTGCGCGCCATTCGCAACCTGGGCGATAAGGTTGTGCTGCAGTTTGCGGCTGGTCTGGTGCCGGTACAGGCGAAGGGCGATCACTGGACGCTGACGGCGCCGTCGACGGGCGAGCCCAAGATCGCGAAGGCGCACGAAGCCGACTCGGACATCGCCGCGCTCGTGCGCCTGACCCGTGACGATCTGGCGCAGTCCCCGCAATGGGTCGATACGGGCGCCGATCAATTGCTGATTCCGGTGCGTAACGCCGAGGCCGTGGCCCGAGCCCAGCCTGACAGCGCGAAGCTGGAGCGCTGGCCGCTGTCGAGTCTGGAGCGCAAGACCGGCTATGTCTTCTCCATCGACGACCGGTCGGGCGACGAATTGCAGGTCACGGCGCGCTACTTCTTCACCACGCAAGGGGGCGGCGTGAGCGAAGACCCGGGCACCGGTTCGGCGTGCGCGAACCTTGGCGGCTGGCTGATCGGGCAGGGATACCCGTTGCCGGTGCGCGCACGCGTGTCGCAGGGCGATGCTGTCGAGCGTCCGTGTCGTCTGACGCTGGAAGTTACGGTTGATCGTGAGATCCGCGTCGGTGGGAATGTGATCGAACTCGCACGCGGCGAGGTGCGTCTGTAAGACGCTAAGGCACCCGTATGTATGCATTGGCAGCGCCGGTCGAAACCGAGCTGGATATCAAGAAGAGCCGGTTTATCGGCATCGTCATGCCTGTGGCGTCGCGTGAAGCGGCCATGCGCGAACTCGACGCGCTGCGCGTGCGCTTTCCGAACGCCACGCATTACTGCTGGGTACTGTTGTGCGAGGGCGCGTCGGGATTCGACGACGACGGCGAGCCGGGAGGCACCGCCGCCAAGCCGATGTACAACGTGCTCATGCACAAGGGGCTGGCGAACGTGTTCGCTGTGGTCGTGCGTTATTACGGCGGCATCAAGCTTGGCGCCGGCGGACTGACCCGAGCGTACGGACAGGCGGTGAGCGAAGCGTTGAAGCTTGCGACGCTCACCGCTGTCGAGCCGACGGTCGAGCCGCGATATCGCTGCACGTTCGCGCATGAGGCGACGCTGCGCAGGTTAGCGGAGCGTCACGCCGCGCAGGTGCTCGACGCCGCTTACGACGACGCCGTCACGCTGCGACTCCTGCTGAAAGTGCGTGACGTGGAAGCGTTCGAGGCCGATGCTACCGAAGCGTTGAGTGGCGGCCTCGAACGTTGCCCGGACTGACACGACAACCGCAGCGCCTCGCCATCCGGCCGCTGAAGTTCGTGATGAAGCGTTCGCCGTGAATTGGCTGGCAGTGCCCCCCTCGCACGTCGGCTCGCGAGGGCAGCACTGCCGTTGCCTGACGATCAGCGCACGTTGATCACGCCCTTCATGCCGGCTTCGAAATGGCCCGGCTCCAGACAGGCGAAGTCCACCGTTCCGGCTTGAGTGAAGTGCCACACGAGCGTTTTCTTCTGACCGGGGTCGACGGTCACGGCGTTCGGCTCGGCATGGGTCATGCCTGGCATCTGCTGCATCATCTTCGCATGCTCGGCGAGCGAGGCCGTGGTGCCCAGCGTCAGTTCGTGACGGATCTTGCCGTTGTTGGTGACCACGAAGCGCACGGTGTCGCCGCGCTTGACGGTGAGCGTGGCGGGCGAGAAACGCATCGTGTCGCGCATGTCGACGTCGACGGTACGCGTGGCGTTGGCGTCGTTCCCCGGTTCGCCGATGGCGGTCGCTTCACCGCCGTGGCTGTGCTGCATGTGCATGGCGTGAGGATCGTCGGCAAACGCGGGCGTGGCGAGGCCGGCGAGTGCGAGCATCGCTGCGCCGATGAGCGCAGCGGCCATGGGGCGCTTGCCACGTGACGAGGCGCCGCGTTCGAGGCGCAATGTCACGTCGGGCACGTCGGGCATAACGTGCGACGCGCCGTGAGGTGCGACCTGCGAAGTGACCTGCGATGCTGCATGCGAAGTGAAGGGCGAACGAATCATGATTTGACTCCGGTTTTGCCTGCGCCGGCAGGCTGACGATGGGTAGAGGGTAACGCTGAAGTGCTGCCTTGCCACGGACTCGCGACGGAGCCACGTGGCGCGCGATACCAGCCGGGATCGCGATAACTGTCGCGCGGCAAGTCCTGCCGCACTTTGAGGGTGGTGAACATGCCGCCCATTTCGATGGGGCCGTATGGGCCGGTGCCTGTCATCATCGGCAGTGTGTTTTCGGGCAGGGGCATCTCCATGCCGTTCATCGAGGCACCCGTCTCGCCCATGGCCATGTAGTCGGGAATGATGCGCGCGATCTTCGTCGCGATGTCCCGCTGACTCACACCGAGCATGGTGGGCACGTCATGGCCCATCGGGTTCATCGTGTGATGCGACTTGTGGCAATGGAACGCCCAGTCGCCGGGTTCGGTGGCGTCGAACTCGATGGCGCGCATCTGCCCCACGGCAACATCGGTCGTGACCTCCGGCCACTGGGCCGTTGGCGGCACCCAGCCGCCGTCGGTGCCGGTTACCTTGAACTCGTGGCCGTGCAGATGGATCGGGTGATTCGTCATCGTGAGGTTGCCGATCCGGATGCGCACCCGGTCGCCCTGACGTGCCACGAGCGGATCGATACCCGGAAACGCGCGGCTGTTCCACGTCCACAGATTGAAGTCCGTCATCTCGTTCACGCGCGGCGTGCGCGTGCCGGGATCGATGGCGTAGGCGTTGATGAGGAAGACGTAATCGCGATCGACCGGCATGAACGACGGGTCCTTCGGATGCGTGACCCAGAAGCCCATCAGGCCCATGGCCATCTGCATCATCTCGTCGGCATGCGGGTGATACATGAAGGTGCCGGGGCGTCTGGCTTCGAACTCGTAGACGTACGTCTGTCCCGGCGCAATGGCGCGCTGGTTGAGGCCTGCCACGCCGTCCATGCCGTTGGGCAGCCGCTGGCCGTGCCAGTGCACGCTCGTCGCTTCGGGAAGCTTGTTGGTGACGTACAGGCGCACACGATCGCCTTCGACGACTTCGATGGTCGGGCCCGGACTCTGGCCGTTGTAGCCCCAGAGATTGGCCTGCATGCCCGGTGCGATTTCGCGCACGACCGGTTCGGCGACAAGGTGAAACTCCTTGACGCCATTGCGCATGCGCCAGGGCAGCGTCCAGCCGTTGAGCGTGACGACAGGGTGGTACGGCCGTCCGTTGGGTGGGGAGAGCGGTTTGGCGGTGCTGGCGTCGTCGCGTGTGGCGGCGTCGGGCAGTGCGGCAAGGCTGGTGCGTTCGACGGCGGCCGCGCCCATGACGGCGAGACTGGCGTCACGCAGGAATCGTCGGCGTGATGTCATTGGTCACCTCCGCCCACGCTCTCGCGAAACGCCGTGTCGGCAAGCCAGTAGTCCGACGTGGCGTCGATGTAGGCGAGCACCGTGTCGCGCTGTTCGCGTGCGTCGGTCAGCAGATCGAAGACACTGGCAAGCATGCCGTTGTAGCGCAGCAGCCATTCGTCGGAGACGCGCTGGCGCATCGGCAGGATGGTCTTGCGGTAATGCTCGGCGATGTCCCACGCGGCGACGGTCTGGGCGCGGCGCGTACGAACGTCGGCGCGCGCCGCGACAGCGGTGTCCGCGAGACGATCCACGCTTTGGCGGTAGCGCGCTTCGGCGCCTGCCACGCGTGTCGATCCCCAGTCGAACAGCGGCACTTCCAGCGAGATTTCATAGCCGTGCTCGCTGGGCGAACCGGTCGCGCTGTTGTTGCGATAGGCCGTGTCGAGCACGTTGACGAACCGTGTGACACGCGTGAGGCCGAGGTCGTTCGCGGTGGCGTCGAGCGCCGCGCGTGCTGCGCGAATATCGGCGCGCTCACGCATCGCCTGTGCTTCGGCGTCGGGCCATGCCGGGCGTGTGCGAGGCAACTCGGGCAGTCGAGCGGGCAGCGTGAAGTGCAATTGCTGACCCCACAAGCCCATCTGTCGCGCGAGTTGTTCGCGTGCCGTGTTGGCTTGCTCGCGGGCGCGTGCGAGACGGGCCGCCGTGTCGGCGTAGACAAGGTTCTCCTGTGTCCGGCGCATCGCGCTGAAGTTGCCTGCGCGCGCCATACCGTCTGCGAGTTCGCTGGCGGCTTGCGTCGCAAGTCCCGTTTGTTCGAGGATCTGCACGCGCTCCTGTGCGGCGACCGCTTCGATCCATGCGCGCCGTGTGAGCGTCGCCTGTTCGACGACGGCCTGCGTGACCTGCGCCTGCACTTGCGCGAAGCGGCGCGCTTCGACACGAGAGGCGAGCGGCATCGTCAGCACGCGGACGAAATCGATGCCCCATGTGCGTTCGATGCTGATGTCGCCACCGCCCTGAACGCGCTGGAACGAGAAGCGCGGATTCGGAAGACGGCCCGCCTGCACCAGCGAGGCCTCGGCAATGCCGAGTTCCGCGTAGGTGGCCTGCAACCCGCGATGGTTGAGCAGCGTGAGTTGAACGGCGGCGTCGATATCGAGTGGGCTTGCGAGCAGGTCGTCGCGCGCTTTGGCGAGTGCTTGTGCGGTGGCGTCGTCGCGTGCCCAGACAGCGGGTTTGCCGAGGCGTTGTTGCGTAGCGTCGGCCACCGGTTTGAAGCCGCCGTCGTCGCTGAACGTCGCACATCCCGATAGCGCGAGCGTGGCGATTGCGGCCGCGAGGATTGGCGCGCGTTGATGCAGTCGCAGCCTTGGCGGTTCGGCCGCGTGGCCTGTGACTGAAGGTGCGAGCGACGCCACGTGTGGGAATGACAGCGCGGTCGTCATCGTGCGCCTCCCTGCATGTTGTGCCCCGCATGCGGGTCCACCGCACCGCCGGAATTCGAAGGCATCGGCATCGCATGCCCCATCGCCGCATGTCCTGTGCCCGACACGCTGGCATTGACCATGCGCCAGTCGCTCGTGGCGACGGACAACGCCGGTCGGGCAAAGTCGTGCAATACGTTATCTGGGAGGGGGGCCGTCGGTGCGTCCGGGGACGCAGGGTCGGCGGCGCTCGCCGGTGGTGTTGCGCTCTCGGCGCCGATGGCGGGTGCAGCGCTCGCACCCCACAGCGATAGCGCGACCGGCATGCACCAGGCATGCCGTCGTAAGCATGAAAACGTCATCGAAAGACTCGTCGTGCTGGCGATGCCGGACGGTGTGGCGCGATGAAGCCATTGGCTCGCGCACGTTCCGGCATCGCACGTTCATCTGGCAGACGGACTCATGGCACGGGCGATGGGCATACGCGCATAGGCAAACACGTAAGCCGCTCGCGGGACAGTGCGTCAGGTCGGTCCAACGGGGGAACGGAGACGGCGCGCACTCGGGGCGAACGCATACGGCGCGGGAAACGGCCGATACGACGTTCGACCCGATGCAGGGCCGTCAGGCGACGACGTGTTTGGGAGGACGTTCGAGGACCGCGACGACGGCGCTCGTGGCCGACGTGCGAAGGAAGGGAATGGCGGTGGACGGCTGTGCGTCCGGCAAGCGCAATACGAGGCTCGGCGGCAGCGCGGTGCATACGACGCACGCCGCACAGGCGGAACAACTGGTGTGATGGGTATGCGTACCTTGCGAGTTCGACGAAGACGCATGCGCGTCGCCGAGCATCGTGTCGGCGTGGCCGCTGTGATCACCGTGATGCTGCATACCGGCCATCATCGCGTCGCTGTCGCCCGTCGTCATGGCGTGATGCATTCCCATCATGGCCGACGCGTCGCTGCGTGCGGTGGCGACGGTTTGCATCGCCATGGGCGCCGCGCCGGCCGGCGTTCCCGGCGCGCAATGCGTGCGCAGTGACGCCATGGCCTGCAACGGCATGGTCACGCACAACAGCATCAGCACTAGGAATTTGCGCCAGCGATTCATGCCGCGCAGTCTAGCACCGCCCGCGCCCCGCTCGCAAATCGACGTGCGGCGCCCGATAGTGCGCGGCGCTCAGCCGTCCCGGTCAATGTCCGGCCGGATGACGTTATGAAGCCCCCCGCCACATCAAGGCCGATCGCGACAGCCAGCACGGTCAATGTTCGAACAGATGAAACGTTTCGAAGTGCGTGCGCCGCCGGGACAGCGCGATGAGATTGACGACACAGACCACCGCGACCAGCACGAACAACGGGGCCGAAACCTCGACCGTGTCATGCGCGAGCAAAGAGAAGGCGGTCAGCAGGATCATGAGCGAGAGGAGCACCCGGTGCAGCCATGCGGCGAGACGCAAATGGCGCTCGGACTGGGCGATGAGCACCACGAGCGAGACGTAGAACGGTGCCGCGATCACGGCGAGCACACACAGCGCCAGCAGCACCCCGAGCACGCTGGCCAGCAACTCGTGCCCGTCGGCAGCGCTCGATTGCACGCCGACCACCGTCGCGGCCGCGAGGTAGAGCAGCATCAGACTATCCAGAACGATCGCAAGTCGGTTCATGACATCTCTCCGGCGAAAAAGGTGCGGAGGTAATAAAGCGCTGTCCCTTGGCGTTCGACACGACGTCAGCCGCCGTCGGCCGCCGGAGTGCCGGGCAGCATCAGCCCGAGCCACACTGCGGCGGCGTCGAGACTCGCCGGGTCCGATACGGCCTGCACCCGATAGATCGCGATGTTGCCGCTGTCGTCGGCGCAGAACAGGTCGCGCTCCAGATCGGCCGCCAGGTCGAGTCGTTGCTGAACACGGTAGAAGCCCAGCGGCGTGAGGTCCTGCACCAGCGCCGCGAGCGTTTCGGGATAGAGATACACGTGAGACGGCCAGTGACCGTGCCGCAGACGAAACTTGCCAAGTGCCGCGAGGACGTGAGCGAGCGTGCCGCCGTGACCGCGAACGAAGTCGATCAGGAACGTTGCGCCGACACCGTTCGCCGCTGTGGGTTTGCGTGCAGGGACGGGGGCCGGTTCGCCGGGACGAAGACCGCCGGGTGGCGTGGGGTGTCCCATGGCTCACCTCTCGCCGTACGTGTGTGCGCACGCGAGCGAAGCTCGGCGCACGGCTGACGATGTACGGATATTCACAAACCCTCCGCAGACGGCCAGGAGGTGAGTGCCCAGTGAATATTGGTCTTGTGATTCGATAGTTGCAGAGCGACGCGACGGACGAAATCCGCACTTTCGCTTAATCCGTCGGCATGAGGGCGCGGGGGGAGCCGAACTGAAGAGGGAACGCTAGAACATGGCTGGCACAAATGGAAACCGGCGGGCTAAGCCGCCGGTTGAGGCCCCATCGGGGCATCGCCAGCCGCGTGTACCGGCGCGGCATGGTATGGGCCAAGGAGACTTGGCACCAGGGGGTATTGCCGTCATACATTGAACCACGATGGGTTCCCGGCCGTGCCCGTGCAGCTTCGCTGCGATTTGAGTATAGGTCGTCTGCGTCACGCGCCAATCGGCTTTTTGCATGAGGGCGCTTCGCGTCCCCCTGCGAGAACTATCAGGCGGACACGCACTCGAATTGACGCACGATTTCCCTTGTGACCGTGGTTTCGTCGGCGCAGAGTTTGCGTTCTAATGGCACCATTCCAGGCGATGTCGCAAAGTGGCGCAGCCCCGCATGGCAACCACGCTGTCCGCCGCCGTACCCCAGTCAAACATTCCAATAATGTCAACGAAATCTCTACAACGATGGACCTTGCTGGCATGCCTGTGTGCAGCGCAGTCGGCATTTGCCGCCGACCAGTGCGAGGGCATCCTCCTGCTGGCGAAAAGCGCGCAAACCGGGTTTGAAGACGTCACCGGCCCGCTGGTCGCGAAAAACGACCGTGGCGAAAGCTATCAGGCGACCTATTCGGTCCCGGGCGGCGACTGCAAGGTTTTCCGTGCGACCGGACTGGCACCGACTTACGAGTGCATCTGGGATTATCAGAAGATCACGCCGATGGACCTGCGCACGCAGGCGCAGAAGTTCGCCACCGACGTGGCGCGCTGCACCCGCGGGGTGACCACCATGCGCACGACCACCACGAACCCGGCTGGCCTGCCTGCCGAATGGCAGAGCGCGAGCAAGAAATACGCGCGCCCGGTCAATTTCACGATCACCGCGCAGGACCTGATGACGCCGCGTGGCGAACGCCTGCGGGAGATCTCGCTGTCGGTCGAGAAGCAGGTCGATAAGTAATCCGACGTTCTCAACGTGGGCAGGTTGCGCGCTCGCCTTGCCCCGTCTGGTAAGGCTTGGCGGCATTTTTTAGCAGATAGCGGACGCTTATCCGACGCCCCTCATGCCCCCGGTTACAAACGGTTGCAGACCGCCCTGCGCGTTAACACTTTTTCGGTCGACGCTCGTTCGACTGACCCGGTACAGTCATTCTTGAGGCGTATGGCGCACGTGCAACCCGCAGGTGCCGACCGCGTCCCGTGCCAACCGGCCCCACATTTGTGGCCGGGGTGATGTGGCTGAACCGAAATGAGTGCCCGACTTCGCTGCTGTTTCCTGTTACTGCTGGTGTGTGCCTACCCCGCCTGGGCCGATGGCGGGCGTGGGCGCGAGATGCTGGACGTCAACAAAGCGTCGTTGCGCGAAGACATCAGCCGGTTCAACGCCGATCGCGGTCGTGGCCAGGCGGCCTACCCGAACTGGGCCGCACCCGCCGAACCCCGCGAGCGTCAATACACGTCGCAGGGCGAGCCCCGTGGTGAACGCGGTGGTAACGGTGGCGGCGGTCGTCGCAATCGCTGATCGCGACGCGTTCGCCCCGTTCGCGTCGTCGCCTCCTGTCGTCGTTTCCCCCACCTGACTTTCTCTTCCGCATTCCCCCGTCACTGAACCGAATGTTGCACATGTGCAACATTAGATGCGTTCCCCCATCCGCAAAGTCGTCCGTCGGTCGCGCTTGATCGATGCCCATGATTCGTGCTTCTCACGGCGAATGTGAGTCATCGCTAACCCCGAAATAAGCGGGTTATATCGATCCCGTTATACCGGGATTAATTGTGGCGCGGGTGGTCGTCCGATTTTTGTCTCCCCACCATTTCCCGGCCACTTCGTGTGGTGCATTTTTCCTGGCGGTTCCGGCCTTTCTGCGCACGGCATGGCTATGCGAGAATCACGGCCGTTTTATCAGGGAGGCGCTTCTCAAAAGGGCGCCGGCAGGTCCCGTGCAAGGCGGGAACAGGCACACAAAATACATAAACCAAGGAGAAGTCAATGAAGCGCAGTATGGCCAAGGGCATTGGCGGGGCCGTCGTATTGGGCGCCTGCATGGGCGCGATGAGCGCACCGGCATTCGCACAATCGAACGTCACGTTGTACGGTCAGGTCGACGCCTGGGTGGGCGCCGTCAAGAACCCGGGCGAGAATCGCGCCTGGACGCAAGGTGGCGGCGGCATGTCGACGTCTTACTGGGGCATGAAGGGTAACGAAGATCTCGGCGGCGGCCTGAAGGCCGTGTTCGTGCTCGAAGACTTTTTCCGTCCGCAGAACGGTCAGTACGGCCGCTTCCAGGGCGACTCGATGTTCTCGCGCAACGCCTACGTCGGTCTGCAATCGGATACGGCAGGTACGGTCACGATCGGCCGTCTGACCACGTCGTACTTCGTCTCGACGATTCTGTTCAACCCGTTCGTCGATTCGTACACCTTCAGCCCGATGGTGTTCCACACCTTCATCGGCCAGGCGGGTCAGGGCATCGTGGGCGACTCCGGCTGGAGCAACGCCGTGATGTACACCACGCCGAACTTCAAGGGCCTGTCGGGTAGCGTCTCCTACGCCTTCGGCAACAAGGCGGGTGAAACCGGCCAGAACAAGTGGAGCGCGTCGGCGCTGTACTTCAACGGTCCGTTCGCCGCGACCGTGGCTTACCAGCAGGTCAAGTTCGACGCGCAGCCGGGCGACATGGCCGGTATGGTGGGCTTCCGCAGCCAGCAGGCCGTGCAAGTGGGCGCGACGTACGACCTCCAGGTCGTGAAGCTCTTCGGCCAGTACCAGTACATCCGCAACAACATCACGGGCGGTGGCGTGTCGGAGAACGGCGGCCAGCTCGGCGTGTCGGTGCCGCTGGGTAACGGTCAGGTGCTCGCGTCGTACGCTTACACAAAGAGTTCGGGCACGAGCAACGTCAACCGCAAGACGTGGGCGCTGGGCTACGACTACAACCTGTCGAAGCGTACCGACATCTACGCGGCTTACATGAACGACAAGGTCAGCACGCTCTCGGGCGGCGACACGTTCGGCGGCGGCGTTCGCATGAAGTTCTGAGTGCGACGGGCGTGCGCGTAGTCGATACGCGCCGCACCCGGCTGTGCCAACGAAGGGCAGACATCCGTCTGCCCTTTTTCATTGGCGTGCCCGGTGCCAGACGCCCGGCGCTCATGTCCCGGACATGCCATCGCCGCGCCGTTCGCGATTCCTTCTGCCGACGTTTCGCACAGCGGTTCCGTGTGTCACCGATCCGACGTGTCCGCGCTATGATTTGTGCACCGCGCAAGACGGTATTCCCGCCACCATTCGACACAACCGGAGCAGAGACGACATGACGATTCAGCACGTAGGCATCATTGGCGCAGGCACGATGGGTAACGGCATTGCACAGGCCTGTGCGGTGGCCGGGCTGCCGGTGACGATGGTCGACATCAGCGACGCGGCGGTGCAAAAGGGCGTGGCGACGATTGCCGGCAGCCTGGACCGCCTCATCAAGAAAGACAAGCTCACTGTCGCCGACAAGGATGCCGCGCTCGCTCGCATCGCCACGTCGACCGATTACGCGGCGCTCGCCAAGGCCGACATCGTGATCGAAGCGGCGACGGAAAACTTCGACCTGAAGGTCAAGATCCTCAAGCAGCTCGAAGGCGTGGCAAAAGACGGCGCGATTCTCGCGTCGAACACGTCGTCGATCTCGATCACCAAGCTCGCCGCGATTGTCGCGAAACCCGAGCAGTTCATCGGCATGCACTTCTTCAACCCGGTGCCGCTCATGGCGCTCGTGGAGATCATTCGCGGTCTGCAAACGAGCGACGAGACGCACGCACGTGTCGACGCGCTGGCCCGTTCGCTCGGCAAATCGCCGATCACGGTGAAGAATGCGCCGGGCTTCGTCGTCAACCGCATTCTCGTGCCGATGATCAACGAGGCGTTCTTCGTGCTGGCCGAGAATCTGGCCTCGCCGGAGGAGATCGACGAAGGCATGAAGCTCGGCTGCAATCATCCGATCGGGCCGCTCGCGCTCGCCGACATGATCGGTCTGGACGTCTGCCTGTCGGTGATGAACGTTTTTTACGAAGAGTTCGAAGACTCGAAGTATCGCGCGTGCCCGCTGCTCAAGGAGATGGTCGCGGCCGGCTATCTGGGCCGCAAGACGGGACGCGGCGTCTACACGTACTGAGTGTGATGAATGACCGGCGCGCGCAAGGCGCGCCGGTGTCGATACGCGGCGAGGTCTCGCCTCGCTCCGCGCATCATGACGTCGCGCGGCGACGCCCCCCGTCATGCCCCATCGGCGATTTCGTTCGAGTCCGCCGAAGGTAGCCCCACCGCGTTGAGCGATTCCAGCGAGTTCGACGCGCCGTAGCCGCTCGACGACCCACCCGCCGACCCGCTCGCCCCCGACTCGCTCGACGAGCCTAACGTGGAATCGCTCGTCGATCCCCGATTCGATTTTTTTGCCGATCCGCCCGACGACCCGCGTGAACTCGACGTTCTCGACAGCGATCCTCCGCTACTCATGCTGCCCATGCTGCCGCGACTGCTCAGGCTGCTGCGTCGAGGTCCGAGCGGGCGAGTGAGCGACACGGTGTACGGCTCGCCCTGCCGGTGCCCGATGTCGGCGAACGCGGCGTCGAGCACGCGGCGCGTCTCCATCGGATCTTTTGTCATTGCGAAGCCAACGGCCTTCACCCGGCTCCAGGGGTCGAGCAACACGGTGGTGTCCTGCGCACCCATGATGAGCCCGGCGAAGTTGGTGCCGGTGATGCCATCGGTACCCGGCCCTTCGAAGTCGATCGGGGTGGAGAGTTCGAGCGCGTCGATCAATTCCACGGACTCCGTATACAGCACCAGCGCATGCGGCGAGCGATGCTTCGGCTGCACCGTGATCATGCGAACGCAATCGCCATGCACGCCGCCTTCGATCAGGAAATGAAACAGGATCTCGGCGTTCTCCTGACAAAACGCTTCAGTGCCCGGATTCAGACGGTAATGGCTCGTGGTGACGAAGGCGGCCAGACGCTGTTGCTCGAATAGCGACGCATCGGGCGGCACCTGTTCGAGTGCTACGCGAATGGCGTCGCGATTCTTGAGGATCGAGTAGTCGCGATACGGACGCAGATCCGGTCGGTTGGTGCGCATCAGCTTCATGCGGGAGACTTCGGCATAGGCGCCGAGAATGGCGTTTTGCACGTCGTCGTCGCGCAAATGACTGAGCACGGCGTCGACCTCATGACGATTCAGCGCGATGCTGTCCGGCGTTGTCACCCGACTGTTTCCGCAGCCGCCACCGCAGAGCCGCAGCGGCGCGTGTGCTTCCCATCGGCCCGTCTGAGGGTCGTAAGTCACGGGCACCTGCGCCAACGTGCGTTGTGCAGAGTCGACGAGCCAATGATCGCCACTCGATCCACGCGTGGCGCGGTAGTAACCGGCTTCGCCGCGCAGGTGACGACGCTCGTCGGGGGGGCCGTTCGTCCGTGGTGAGAAGTGTTAGGGAAAAGGGCGAGGCGGCCGCGCGAAGGTGTCGGCGATCGAGTGACGGCGAACCACGTTCCCCGCGTCGACGCCCGCGCCCGAGCCAGAGCTGGACACCGATCCGATCACCGTGTTCGTCGATCCGGACCGGCCGGAGCCGTCCGACGCCCCCGACATCGTGCCCGAGCTTCCTGCACTGCCGACGCTCCCCAGACTGCTCTGACTGCTCATTACCCCCTTGCGCACCGCGAGAGGGCGAGTGACCGACACGGTATAGGGGCTCCCGGTCCGGTGTCCGATATCGGAGAACGCGGCGTCGAGAATGTCGACGGCGTCTTGCGGACTGTCGGCACGAGCGAACGAGATGGCCTTGCTGCGGCTCCACGGATCGAGCAGCACCGTGGTGTCGCGCGTCATGTAGGTGGCCCACGCGAATTGTGAGGAGGAGATGCCATCCTGACGCAGACTGACCCGAGGGTGGGGCGTCGAGGCGTCGAGGCGTCGAGCATGTCGATCAGGCGATGCGACTCGGTGTAAATCACCATGACATGCGGTGAGCGATTCTTCGGCTGCACGGTGATCAGGCGGAGCTGGTCGCTGTCGACGCCATCCTGAAGCAGGAAGTAGAACAGGATCTCGGCATTCTCCTGACAGAACGCTTCTGCCGCAGGATGCGAATAGTAGTATCGCGCCGTGACCTCCGAGGTCAGGCGTTGTTGCTTGGGCAGCGGCAGTCGACGATCGATGTCCTTCATCGCCGTGCGCAAGGCCGCCCGGTGATCGACGATGGAGTGATCGCGCAGGGCGCGCAGATCGGGGCGATTGGATCGAACCAGATGCAGGCGACTGAGATCGGCGAACGCGTTCTGAATGGCCTCCTGTGCCGACTCGTCGGGCAAGTGACGCGTTGCCGCGAAGATGTCGTCGTAGCTTTGCGCAATGCTGTCCGGTGTTGCCGGACGGCTCGATCCGCATCCCCCGCCGCACATACGCAACGGCGCGTGTGCGCGCCATTCGCCGGTCGCCGGATCGAAGGTGATCGGCACCTGCGCGCGTGTCTGGCGTGGCGCATCGATGAGCCAGTGATCGGCGCTGATGCCGGGCGTCGCGCGGTAATAACCCGCCTCGCCCCGCAGGTAGTGATGGCCGTTGACGATGACCAGTCGCGCAGCCTTTTGCGTCGGCAATTCATCTTCGGAGAAGCGTTGTTCGTAGCCGTCCAGATGCTCGAACTCGCCCTGTATCGCAAAGCGGCTCGTGGGCTTCTCGCCCGTCGACAGGTTGTCGGGCGCGCTGACGATGCCGGTGCGATCGTCCTTCGGCAGTTGCCACCGGGGCGCCAGATCCGATGCCGGCGCATCGTACTCGACGGGACGCCTCGGCGGCGCCACGTGAGACGTAATCGAAGTGTCACTGCCGCGTGGCGAGGCAAACTGGGTGATGCCGATCAATTGGTCCGTGGACAGCGGTTTGCCGTCCTCGCGATCGACAGCGATGTCCGAGATCTCGGCAGGCAGACGTAGCCATTGGACTTCCGGGATGAGACCCGTTGTGATGTCGATGGCCGACATCCAGTCTCTGACTTTCCTGCGAACCTCGGGCGAGACTTCGCGGCCAGTCATGAGCGTGTAGGCGTCGGAGAAGGACTCGCCAGTGCTGGAAAAGGGCATGCGTGCGGCGGCCACCGCGCGTACCAGATCGAAGGGCGCGTAGTGGGATTTGATCGACGGCTGTGTGACGCGCTCGATATGCACGGCTTCCCATGTCGGCGTGTCGGGTGGGTTCGCTATGTCGTCGTCGCGCCCTGGCGTTCGCGCGGGTTCTGCGTGATGATCCGGGCGGCGCGGCACCGCCGCCGGCACGGGCATGACGAGGTTCGCGACGAGCATGAGGGCGAAGGCCGCAGGCCAGACGGTGTCGCGGCGCCGACGAGGGCAGGACGTTACCGATGGCGCCGATGGCGCCGATGTCGCGGATGGCGCCGACGAAGTCCACGAAGCGGACGAATGTGTCCGCGATGCCGGTGCCGCGCGGGCCGCGCGGAACGTCCCCGGAAACGATGCGGCGCTGCGCTTTCGCATGACGTGGGGCGGCGAGGCTTGCGGTGCGCCGTAACACGCAGGAATGTGGATGGCGCGACGATGCGCGATCGAAGGCATGGCGAAATCTCCGGGGGAAACGCTGCATTAACGATGAACGGCGGACAGGGCGTGCAGGCTTCACACGATCACGTGGGTGCCGGAATCTCCCGGGACAGCCTCCGCCAATGGACCGTTCGCTGCGCCGGGCATTTGGCCCGACGCGCTACTCCAGCTTGTCGAGCCGGATGCCCCGCTCGACAAGCGACCACTGCTGCCGCTACGGCTACTGCCCGTGCTGCCCAGACTGATCGAACTGCCCCTGCGCGTGCCCAGCGGACGGGTGATGGACACCCGGTACATGTTGCCTTGCCGATGCCCGATAGCCCGTGAGGTATTCGCGTTCTGCGTCGATGTGTGAACGTCGTGCGGATGTCGCAGATGCGAAGGCTTGCGCGTCCTGCTGCACATCCGGGATCTCGTTGGCGACGGCTTCGTCAGATGCAGCGACGGGGGCGCCGTCAGGTAGCGCAGCGGCGAATGGGGCGGGGGGTACGTCGGCACTCATGTCGGGGATGTCGAGGCCAACGTCGGCGATTGCGTCGGACCGTATCGCATCCACCGAATACCGCGATGCATCCAGCACATCGGTCTCGCTTTGCTCGACGACATCGGCTCGCACAGCCGTCGGTTCGGCAACCTCGCGACTCTGTACCGCGGCCGACGAGAGCGCCGGGTTTCCGGGTGCCACGTCGCTGAACTCGCCATCGGCATGCATGGGAATCGTGGCCCCGAGCGAGCGCGGATCGCTCATCTGGATCAGCGATGCGATGCGCTCCGCGATGGGCATCTCACCCTGTGCCGCGTCTGCGGCGAGGTCAGCCACATAGGCGGGCAGACGCAGTCGCTGCACGGACGGCACGAGGCCGGTGATCTGGTCGACGAAGTCGCCGATGCGCTGCATCGTCGCTAACGTGTCACCACCGATCGATTCCCCGCTGACGGCGAAGCGAAGGTCGTCGATGGACTGTCCCAGATGACGGAACGGCGCGCTCGCGGCCCCGACCGCTCTCAGCAGATCCGGGAACGGGTAATCGGTCTTGATGGCGGCGCTTCGGATCGGCAGGATCCTGACGTCATCCTCGACGCTGCCCGGTGTGCCGACGTCAGGCGGCTGGCGCTGACGAAGCCCGCCGGCCGGAACCTCCGGCATCGCCGAGGTGCGCGCTGCGAGATTGGCAACGACGGCGAGTGCGAGTACAGCGGGCCACGGGGACATGCCATCGCGCTGCGAGGTATTGCGAGGGCGACGTGGCGCAGTGCGGGCGTTGAGGGTGTTGGCGCGTTGCGTGATTCGCGAGCCGCGAAAGCGCCGGGGAAACTCGTGTGCACTGTGCGTGCTGCGAGCATTGCGGCGCGGGTCGGATGCGTGTGAGCGCGTGTAGGAGGGCGGGGCGACGATCGCGCGATGGTGGGACACATACGGCATGGGCAGACCTCCGGAAGACGGGCCGGGCATGCGCAGCGTCCACTGCGATACCCAACGCCCGGGGGGAGGAGATTGCCATTGCGAAGCGCGCCGATGCTTGCGATTTGGCCGGGCGCGCTATCGATTTTGACGGCCTGTCCGCTAGTGCGCACTCAGGCCGTCAGCTCGTCAACGCGTCAGCCTGCCAGTCGCTTGCGCGTGTCGTCGTATTCCTGCTTCAGTCGCGCGATGATCTCTGCGGCCGGACGCACGTCGTCCATCAGCCCCACACCCTGACCCGCGCCCCAGATGTCTTTCCACGCTTTCGCCTTGGAGAAGTTCATCGCGGACTTGTCGGCCGTGGGCAGGTCGTCGGGATCGAGTCCCGCATTGAGAATGCTTTGGCGGATATAGTTGCCGGACACGCCCGTGAACAGGTTCGTGTAGATGATGTCATTCGCGCTGGCGTCGACGATGGCCTGCTTGTAGTTATCGCTCGCGTTCGCTTCCGTCGACGCGATGAAGCGCGTGCCGATGTAAGCGAGATCCGCACCCATCGCCTGCGCAGCGAGAATCGAGCCGCCATTGGCGATCGAGCCGGAGAGCACGATGGGACCGTCGAAGATCTTGCGCACTTCACCGACCAGCGCGAACGGCGAGAGCATGCCCGCGTGCCCGCCGGCCCCGGCCGCCACCAGAATCAGACCGTCCACACCGGCTTCGAGCGCCTTGTTGGCGTGACGCAGATTGATCACGTCGTGCAGCACGATGCCGCCGTAGCTGTGCACCGCGTCGAGCACTTCCTTGGGCGGCGCCCGCAGGCTCGTGATGAAGATCGGCACGCGATGCTCGACGCATACGCGCACGTCATGTTCCAAGCGCTGGTTCGACTGGTGCACGATCTGGTTGACGGCCAGCGGTCCGACGACCGCGTCCGGATTCGCCGCTTTGTACGACGCCAGCTCCTCGGTAATGCGCGAGAGCCAGTCTTCGAGAATCTGCGGCTCGCGCGCGTTGAGCGCGGGGAACGAGCCGACGATGCCGGCCTTGCACTGCGCGAGCACCAGTTCCGGATAGCTCACGATGAACATCGGCGAGGCCACGACGGGCAGCGCCAGGTTTTGCAGAATCTTGGGAAGGGCCATGAAGTCTCCTGAATCCGGACGTTCGGCAAGCGGCGCCTGCGGCATCCATCGCACGTAGGGGGCCGTCGCATCGGTGCTGTCTGGGCAAGATGCCTGCCGCTGGAAAGATGAGATACATTCGCGAACGATCGTTCGATTATAGGGGGATTCGGACGTTGCCCGACGGGCGGTCACTCGAAGAAAGCTTCGGTTCTTGCCTCGCGATGTCGCCCCTATCAGGGAAAGTCCTCTTGGGATGTGACCAGACGCTGACTACGATGAAGACGCGTGCCAGGGGACATCGGCATCAGGGTGTCGCAGGACGAGCGCCGCGTTAGCGACCGCAGCGTTCGTCCGGCACGTCACGTCCTCAAACGCCGCTTGCCTCACGGCCAAGCGGCGTTATTTTTTTGCCCCGCGCATTCCGGCCATTCTCGCTATTCCGGCTATTCCCGCGATCCGATCTGCTTCAGTCATCCCGACGGCCGTGTGCCGATGGGCATCCGATCCCGTCAAACGGCGTGCAGCGTGTCCGTCTCGCTCGTATAGCGCAGCGCGCCGGCTTTCGCGAGTTCCGCCACCAGGGTGTCGAGCAGCGCCGGCCAGCCGGACGGCGGCGCGAGCATCGCAGCCGCATTGCGCCACGCGCGTGCGGTGTCGAGGGTCGCCTTGAGCGCCGCGCTCGTCATCTCCCCTTCGGCCATCAGACGGAAGACGATCAGCACCTTGAGGGCGTTGCGGGCATTGCGAGCGGGGTCGCCTTGCAGATAGTCGAGTCGGGAGCGGGCGGCGGCCAGTGCGCCGTCGATATCGTCGAACGGCTTGCCGTGACCGGGAATGACGACCGACACGTCGATCTGTTCGATGAGGTCGAGCACGGCGGCCTGCTCGGCGAATCCCGACTCGCCGTCGAGTTCCGGGAAGATGACGCCGAAGCCACGCTCCCACAACGCATCGCCGGAAATCAGAATGCCGTCGGCCGCGTTGTAGAGCATGAGCGCGTGCGGATCGTGTCCCGGTGCGCCGAGCACGAGCCATTCGTGGTCGCCGAGCGGCACGGTGTCGCCGGGCGACAGGGTGTCGTCGAACGTGAAGCGCGCGCATTGCTGACCGGTCGCTTCGAACGACAGGCGGCGCTCGTCCCAGTGACGCACCGGATCGGCCTCGGCCGCCGGCACCCACGTACGGCAACCGTAGCGCGCCTGGAGTGCGGCGTTGCCGCCGCAGTGGTCGGAATGCAGATGCGTATTGATGAGGCGCGCAAGCGGCCGGCCTTCGGGCAGCGCGTGGGCGACCAGCGCGAGCGTCTGTTCCGAATGGCTGACATAGCCGCTGTCGATGAGCGCGGGGTCGTCGCCGGAGAACAGCACGTTGTTCGATGAGAGCCAGCCGCGCTCGAACACGCGCAGCCCGGCGGGCAGGGCAAGCGAGGTCATTGGGCGTATCTCATGGCGTCGTTGGGTGACGGACAGGGGGACTGGATCGCCGCGCTCACGCCGGCTTGGCGCACACGAGGATCTTGGCCGTGGCGGCGATCACCGTCTCGCCGTGCTGGTTGACGGCTTCACCGTCGAGCGAAACGATATCGCCCGCGAGCTTCTCCTTCCACAGACTGTCGGTGACGGTCCAGCGCACGGTGATGTCGTCACCCGCATGCACGGCGCGTCGCAGCTTCATGTCGAATTCGAGCCCGAGCGGTTGCGCCGTCTTCGAGTAGTGCGTGGCGAGCAACGCGGCGAGATAGGACATTTGCTGCGTGCCCGACGAGATCAGCCCGCCGAAACGCGGATCGGCGGCGGCGTATTCGGCGTCGAGATGCAGCGGATTGAAGTCGTGCGCGAGCGTGGAGAACTCACGGATCGAATCCGGCGAGAAATGATGACTGGCGGAGAAGGTCTCGCCGACGGTAACGATTTTTCCCATATGCGATGACTGAAAGTTGGGGCGATGCGCTCAAGGTGCCATCAGGCGGCGCTCATGCGTCGTTCATGTGTGGTTCTTGCCCGCGATCACGCGACGGTACATCTCGGGCGGCGGTTCGTGTTCGGCGCGTCGTGCGGGCAAGCGCGACCAGACGAGCCGCTTCGCGTCGTCCGTCATCGTCGACCACGACGCGATCTCGTCGATGGTGCGCCAGCATCCCGAGCACCAGCCCGTCGCTGGATTCATGCGACAGATGTTGGTGCAGGGCGAGGGGACGGGCGCGTCGGGAGCGGTCATGTGCAGGTCGTGAGGATGAACGATGGCGTCAGACAGGCAGCCCGAGTTTGGCGGCTTTCTCGCGCAGCTTGCCGTGAAAGCGTTCCTGATCGACGATGACGCGCTCATGCGTGCCGGCGCTGACCTTGTCGAGCCCGTCCCACGCTTCGACTTCGAAGCGCAGCGTGCGGCCGGTGACGTCGACCAGCTTGCCCTGAATGCGCAGCGTGTCGCCGGCCGGTGTCGCGGCCAGATGCGAGAAGGAGACGAGCGTGCCGAGCGACTGCTCGCGCGGCCAGTCGAGATACGGACGAATGGCTTGCAGGCACGCGCATTCAAGAATGCCCGCAAGATAGCCGGTTGCGAGGACCGCAGGCATCTCGCGGCAGAGTTCGACGTCGTCGTAGAGTTCGGGCACCACGGCTTTCTTCGGCACGCGATACGTCCACTCGAATGTCAGTCCCGGCACAAGTTCGGGGCTCGGCATGGCAGGTCTCCTTGAGGTTGCTGTCCTGACTGCGCGATGACGTTGACCGGCGCCTGACGATGGCCGGTCAGGCGCGCAGGGCGACGTCGACGACCGGTGCGCCCGTCATGGCCACCAGTTGCTGCGGCGTGAGGTTGAACACGGCGTGCGGATGGCCGGCCGCAGCCCACAGGCTGGCGAGCTTCAGCAGGTCTTCGTCGATCAGCGTGACGGGCGACACCACATGCCCGATGGGGCTGACGCCGCCGATCGAGTAGCCGGTCTTCTCCTTGACGAAGCGAGCGTCGGCGCGTGCGAGCTCACCGACTTGCGCGGCGACCTTCTTCTCGTCCACACGATTGACACCGCTGGCGATGACCAGCACGGGGGTGTCGTCGGAGGCGCGGCGGAAGATGATCGATTTCGCGATCTGCGCGACTTCGCAGCCGAGACCGGCGGCGGCTTCGGCAGACGTCTTGCCCGTGGCCGGCAGCAGGACGATGGGCTGATCGTGGCCCATGCCCGCGAGCAGGCGCGCGACGTGTCGTGCGCCTTCGGGCAGGTCTTGTGCGTCGGCGGATTCGGAGAGGTGCGGGGTTTCGCTCATGATCGGGTCCATTGGCCTCGCGCGGTTCGTGCGAGGCGTAATCAGTGGATGCAGTGGATGCAGCAGATACAGCGCATGCAAAGCGACGGGGCGTGACGCAACGGTGTCACGCGCCGGCGGCGACGTCCTTCATCTTGGCGAGCATCGCCCGGCCCACGCGCGACGCGTTCGGGCGGCCGATGGCCTGAGAGATGTAATCGCCGGTATGCACCACGGCTTCGAGGTCGATCCCCGTCTCGATGCCAAGGCCTTGCAGCAGATACAGCACATCTTCCGTCGCGACATTGCCCGTCGCGCCCTTGGCGTACGGACAGCCGCCGAGACCGGCGACGGACGAGTGGAAGATCGAGATGCCCGAGAGCAGGGCAGCGTAGATGTTGGCCGTTGCCTGACCATACGTGTCGTGGAAGTGACCCGACAGGCGTTCGATGGGGAACACTTTGGCGCAGGCTTCCATGACTTCGCGGGTGCGCGAGGGCGTGCCCACGCCGATGGTGTCGGCAATGTCGATCTCGTCGCAGCCGAGCGCGGCGAGTCGTTGGACGACATCCACCACGCTGGCGACCGGCACTTCGCCCTGATACGGGCAGCCGAGCGCGCACGAGATGCTGCCGCGCAGACGCAGGCCTGCGTCCTTGGCGGCACGCGCGACCGGTTCGAAGCGCGTGATGCTCTCTTCGATGGAACAGTTGATATTGCGCTGCGAGAACGCTTCGCTCGCGGCGGAGAAGATCACCACTTCGTCGGCTTTCGCGGCCACTGCGCCCTCGAAGCCCCGCATGTTCGGCGTGAGCACGGAGTAGATCGTGCCCGGACGACGCGTGATCCCGGCCATCACTTCGGCGCCGTCGGCCATCTGCGGCACCCACTTCGGCGAGACGAACGACGTCGCCTCGATATTGGCGAAGCCCGCAGCGGACAGACGGTCCACCAGTGCGATCTTGATATCCGTGGGGACGGGCTGCTTCTCGTTTTGCAGGCCGTCGCGCGGGCCGACTTCAACGACTTTCACACGTTGCGGCAGATGGGATGCGGACATGGGGATCGGTCTCCTCTGATTCCTCTGTTTCGTCTGATGGGGCTCGGCAGCGGCGTCCTGGATGTTAAGTACGTGATGGACGGCGCGGGCGGTAAATCAGTAGCCGCGCGTCAGATCGACGATGCCGGTAATCGTTTCGCCCCGCGCCAGCGCGGCGATCTTGCCTGCGATCTGCGCGACGGTTTCGTCACGCAGCGTCAGCGCCGAGATGTGCGGCGTGACGGTGACGCCAGGCGTACGCCAGAACGGATGCTCGGCGGGCAGCGGTTCGGTGCGGAACACGTCGAGCGTTGCCCCGGCGATCTGACCGCTTGCCAGCGCCGCGAGCAGGTCGTCGTCGACCAGATGCGCGCCGCGTGCGACGTTGATCAGGTACGCGCCCTGCGCGAGTTTGGCGAACAGTCCGGTGTTGAGGACATCCACCGTCTGCGGCGTGAGCGGCAGCAGATTGACGAGAATCCGCGCGCCATGCACGCACGTGTCGAACCCGGCCTCGCCGTGATGCAGTTCCACACCGCTGTCGTCGTGACGCTCGCTCCGGCTCCAGGCGCGCACCGGGAACCCGAAGGTCTTCAGCGCGCGGGCGACGTGTGCGCCCAGCGTGCCGTAGCCGAGGACCGCGACGGGGAAGTCCGCGAGCCGGTTCGGCTTCTGGAATTTCCATTGCGTTTGCGCTTGTTGCGCGTCGAAGTCGTCGAGACGACGGAAGTAACGCAGCGCGGCGGCGCTCACATACTGCGCCATCTGGTCGGCCATGCCGGCATCTTCCAGGCGCACGAGCGGCACGCCGGCGGGCAGGCGATGGGCGTCTTCGCCACGGCTGCCCAGCACGCCATCGACGCCGGCGCCCATGTTGAAGATGGCCTTGAGCCGCTCGCGCGGTTGCAGGACTTCGGCGTTGGGCTTCCAGAGCACGAGATAGTCGGCGGGCGCGGTGTCGCCCGGCTGCCAGCCGCGGATATTGGCCTGCGGCAGATGCTCGGCAAGACCGGTTTCATAGGCGGCAGTCTTGCCGTCCGGCGAGTAGATGAGGATGTCCATGAATTGCAGGGGCCGCCGGCGCGGTCGCGTCGACTCGATTTACGTTAACGTCAAGTGTAACGCAGCTTCCGGGTCGTCGCGTATCGGGGAGGGGCCCGAGAGATTCAGGAGGCGGGGGCGGTCAGCGCGTCGTGGCGCTACGCAAGGTTTCGAGCTTGACGGCAAAGTTGTGATTGTCGTCGGCCACCCAGACCTCGCCGTCCTGAATCGTGCATTGCAGGCGCATGGTGCGCGACGCGAGCGCCGTCAGCGCTTCGGCCGATTCGTCGGCGAGCATGCGCACGCTGAGGTTCGACAGGCGGTTGATCTGCGATTCCGTCGCCTGCCACCAGACGGCCGCCGGCTTGCCGCCGTAAGCGATGACATCCACGTGCTCCGCGCGCCCCGAGGCTTTGACGAGACGGCGGGCGTCGGGCTGGCCGACGTCGATCCAGCGCACGATGTCGCCGCCGAAGTCGTGTTCCCAGAGATCGGGCTCATCGGCGGTAGAAATGCCTTTGCCGAACGAGAGACGCTCACCTGCATAGAGCATGAACGCGAGCACGCGAACCATCATGCGCTCGTCGGTTTCCGACGGATGACGGGCGATCGTGAGGTTATGGGAGGCGTAGTAATGGCGGTCGAGGTCGGTGATCTGCACCTCGGCCTTGTAAATGGTGGCTTTGAGTGCCATACCGGGAGACCGCAGGAATGAAGAAAGTCGCAAGCATACACCAGCGTACGGTGTGCCCTGCGACAGCGCGTTCGGCGCCGCATTCGCCGCCCAAGCTCGCTATACTGGCGACTTCGTCTTACCAGAAGCATCCCCCATGCCGGTTCCTGCACCGCAAACCATCGACGTCAACGGCTATCCCATGGCCTACGTCGAAACCCCCGCACCTGCCGATGCCGTCGGCGCCCCGTTAGTGCTGGTCCACGGGTCGCTCTGCGACTACCGTTACTTCAAACCGAACATGGCTCCGCTGGGACAGCGTCGGCGTGTCATCTCGGTGAGTCTGCGCCACTATTTCCCCGAAGCCTGGAATGGCCACGACGGTTCCTTCTCCGGCGAGCAGCATGCCGAAGATCTGGCGGCGTTCATCACGGCGCTCGGCGTGGGTCCGGTTCACGTCCTCGGCCACTCGCGCGGCGGTTATGTCGCGCTGCGCACCGCCTTGCTCGCCCCCGACACCGTGCGCTCGCTGATTCTGGCCGATCCCGGTGTCGAGATCAGTGGCGGACCGATACAGGTGCCGCTCGATAGCGAACGCGGCAATTTCCGTCAGAAGGCATTGGAAGCGATCGAGAGCGGCGATGTCGACGGTGGGCTCGCGCTGTTCATCGACACGGTCAGCGGCCCCGACACATGGCGCCGCATGGTGCCGTGGTTCAAGCAGATGGTGCGCGACAACGCCCGCACCCTCATCGGTCAGGTGGCCGAGCCTCGCACGCCGCTGCCGATCGACGCCCTGGGCGCACTGCACGCGCCGGTGCTGCTGATGGGCGGCGCGGAGAGTCCGCCCCCCTATCCGGACGTGCTGAACGCGCTCGCGCACGCCATGCCGGAAGCCCGCCGCATGCTGATTCAGGACGCTTCGCACGGCATGAACCTCGCCAATCCGATTGCGTTCCATCTCGCCGTGGACGCCTTCCTCGGCAACGACTGAGCGTTTGCGCGCCGCGCGCCAGGCACCGATGTGCCATGCGCGGCCCGTCGTCCGTCGCCAATGCCCGTCGAGCCGGTCGTGCCCCGGTGACGTCGGGCGCGGCAAGTCTGCTGCGGCGAATACGCGTGTCGCTGTCATTCGTCGCGCAACATACCGTGCCCCAGTCGCAGGCTCAACGTGCGCACCAGATCGGCCATCCATGCCTGATCGCGATCCGACAATTTCTGCATCGCACGATTGAGCGACGGATACGGATCGCAGGGCGCCGCAACGCCCGCGTCCGCTACCAGACCGCCCGACGCGTCGAACGCCAGCAGCTCGTGCGGCGGCAACCCCAAGGTGTCGGCCAGAATGCAGATGTTGCGCAGCGAAATGTTGCGTTTGCCGCGCTCGACACCACTCAGATAGGAACGCGCCAGACCGCTCTCCAGCGCAAGCTTGTCCTGCGCCCAGTTGTACTTCTTGCGCAAACCGGCGAGATGTCTGCCGAATCGGAATAAATTGGTGTCCATAAAAAAGTTTCCTTGTTAGGGACGAGAAGATTGGAACAAAAATCCGGCATCGGGGGCGGTGCCTCGGGTGTCCCTCGTTTGTGAGGCACGAACTACCGGGTGCGCCTCGCAGATTTTTTGTGGACTTTCGGAGAAGGCACAACGAGCGCTGTCGTCCCGACGATATGGGTGGCGCTATTTCGCGTACCGCGTAATCACGCGGCGCTTCGTCCGATGGAGGCGAAGCGTGTGGCCGCCTTTGCGTCAACCCGCGCCGCGCAGTGTGACACTGGTCTGACCGGATGAAGTAGAGCGGGGATTCTGAAAGGTTCCGCGTTGGGATGTCACTCGATGTTGACGGGCTGAGCCGGATGTTGTGTCGAGCCGTGCGAAATTGCCGTAGCCGTCGAAGCGCTGTCATTCCTGTCGCCATTGACGTGCGCGCTCGCATGCGCTGTCACGACGCGACGCATGAATGCAAGCGTCGCGCACGTCTGGGCTGATTATTTCTAATAGGTTAAACAGTGACTCTTACGAGACGAATGTGCGCGTCGTGCCCCCGATAACGCAGGGGGACTTTGCGCGATGTCCTAAGAATCAATTGCTGCAGAATCGCTCACTCGTCGTCGTTGCGACGCATACGCAACGTGTCGTCATGCGGGCGTCCCTCGGATGTGCTTGGACGTGAGGCGTCCGAAGGCACCTGTCGCACGTTCATGGGATCGCCGATGGGTGTCACCTTGCCGACGGCACCCGATGCGTCGACAGTCGCCGACGGACGGGCAGTTTCGGTATCGCTGAGTGGCGCGCTGGCAGCGTAGCTCGCTTGTGCCGATGTCTGCGACGGTGCGGATGTGACGAGCGGGCGGTGTGTCGGAAAGCGCGATTCGAAATCCGGACGGATCGGCGTGCGTGCCGGACCGCCGTCATATGGCGGGCGGGGCAGGCCGGTGTCGGTCGTCATGCGCCGCTCGTTCGCTTCGTCTGCGTCGTCGCCTGTGGCGCCTGCCTCGTCTCCGTCCCCGTCGCACAGCGTGTCGAAAGCGTTGCGATCTTCGGCGAAGGCAGGCGCATGGGCATCGCCGGAAGGTTGCGCATGAGCCTCCGCACTCACCGCCGCACCGGCGGGCGGCGTGGCATGACTCAGGCGGGAACTGAGGCTTCGAATGATTTCCGCGAGCCAGACCTGATCGCGGTTTTCGAGTTTGCACAGGGAACGGCTGATTTGCGGCAGCGGCGTGCGCTCGGACTGCATGGCGACATCTTCGGCGCCTGCCGATGCCTGAGCGAAGCGCAGCATCTCGGACGTGGGCACGCCGAGTGTGTCTGCCAGCACGCAGATGTTGACGAGCGCGACGTTGCGTCTGCCGCGCTCGATACCGCTGACGTAAGAGCGTGCCAGACCGCTCTCGAGCGCCAGCTTCTCCTGCGACCAGCCGCGCGCTTTCCGCAGGCGGGCCAGGTGGTCTCCGAACAGCGCGAGTGGATTCGTTTGCATGGCGGGACTCCGTTGACGAGTCACACAGCGTAATCAATCCCCCCGCGCCTTGCGACGTTATATCGCTCTACTCCCCATGCGTTACAGCCGGGCCTCTATAAAGAGTCGGCGACGCTGATAGCGCAAAATTTATCGGACACTTCCCAATTCATCCGCGATAGCAGGCATCGGTTCACGCGCTTTGCGAATCGGCCGATGCCAGTTTTCGCCCAGTGTCACACCACCGAGAATCAGCGCGCCGCCCGCGAGGTGATACACCGCGAGATGCTCGCCGAGGCCGAAGGCGGCGATCAATGCCGTAAAGATCGGCACCAGATTGATGACGACGGTGGCGCGGCGCGGTCCGATGCGTGCCACCCCGACCATCCAGATGAACGGTGCGATGACCGAGACCGGGATGGCCGCGAAGGCCAGCTCGGGCAGGTTATCCATGGAGATGCCGGCTTTCTGCGAGATCAGATAGAACGGCAGCAATGCGATGACCGCGAACGTGATTTGCGCGTAGAGCGACGGCAGCGGCGCGAGCGGCAGATGCCATTTGCGCAGCAGCACGCAGTAGAACGCGTAGGCGAGCATGGCAACGACCATCATGGCGTCACCCACGCCGATGCCCTGATCGGCCAGATGCAGCAGCGAGCCATGGCCGACCACCAGCAACACGCCGCCGATGGAGAGCAACCCGCCCGCCAGCGCGCCGGCGGTGAGCGCGTCGCCCAGCATCACGACGGCCAGCGCGAGCGTGGTGAGCGGCAGCAGCGCCAGAATGATGCCCATGTTGGTGGCACTCGTGTAATGCGCGGCCGAGTAGGCGATGCCCTGATAGAGCGCCATGCCGAGCACGCCGAGCGTGGCGTACTGCGCCACGTGCGGCACCAGATCCCGGCGCGCGCGCCACAGCTTGGGCAAGGCGAGTGGCGTGAGGATCAGCCACGCGGCAAACCAGCGCAGAAACGCAATCTCGGCGGGAAAGATGTGACCTACGGCGAGCTTGTTGACGATCACGTTGGCCGACCAGATAAGGACGGCTGTCAGCGGCAGAATGAAATTGGCCATGATTCGATGCAGTGTGCCGGTCGGGTGGCCGACCGGCGGTGAAGTGCGAACTGGAGCAGATTGTCCGCCCGAACCGTGACCGTCACATAGCGAATTTCAGACAAAAGATAAGGGTTTTCAGACGCGACGTCCGACCCGTCGAATCGCGTCTGATATCGGCGAGGGGGATGCGCGGCCGCTCGGTGCCCACCCGTCGCCAAGCGGTTGTTCACTCGCCGCGTCACCGCCGTTTGCCCGCTGCTCACCTGCTGCTCGCCCGCCGGTGGCCCCCCGCCCTTGGCCGCAGGTAAAATGGCGCTTCCGGGCCTTCCACGTAGCGTACGTAGCGTTTGCGCGACGTCGGCAATCCCCGGTCCCACGGTGCGATGGCATCGTGCGCGTTTCGTGATTCGTGATGGGTGATCGGAGCAGCATGGTGTCAGTGAGTCAACAAGACCGTCAGGCACGTGCCGACGGTACGCAACAACGCCACACGGCGTCGCCTTCGTCTTCCTTGTCATCCGCTGCGGGTATCGATCCGGCGTTCGCGGGGAAGGGCAAGCGGTTCGTGCGACGCATCTATCGTCTGCGGACCATCGGTCTCGGCATTGGCTTTTTCTGTGTCGCGGGTGTCTTCTACCGGCAATCGCCTCCCACCTCGCTCTGGCTCTGGGCGCTCGTTATTTTCCATGGCTTCCTCTGGCCGCATCTGGCATGTACGCTGGCGCTCTCGCGCCCGGTGCCGTATCGCGCCGAACGCGCGAATTTGATGATCGATGCGGCGTTCGGCGGCTTCTGGGTTGTCGCGATGCAATTCAATCTGCTGCCCAGCGTGGTCGTGCTCGCGATGATGTCGATGGACAACATCGGTGCGGGTGGCGTGCGGTTGTTCCTTCAGGGGTTGCTTGCGAATGTGGCGGGTGGACTGATCGGTATTGCCGTGCTCGGCTTCATGTGGTCGCCGGCGTCGGACACTTTCAATGTCGTGACCAGCTTGCCGATGGTGATTCTCTATCCCATTGCACTCGGCAAGGTGACTTACGATCTGGCGCAGAAACTCGCGCAACGCTCGCGTGAGATGGAGCATCTGTCGCGACACGACGGGCTGACCGGTCTGCTCAATCGCCGTGCATGGGAGCAGCGGTTGGCCGAGGTCCATGCGCATTGCGTGCTCACCGGGCAACCGGCGTGTCTGGTGCTGATGGATCTCGATCACTTCAAGCGCATCAACGACACGCTTGGGCATGCCGCTGGCGACACCGCGTTACGACGCTTCGCCGGACTGCTGCGTCAGCGTCTGCGAGACATCGACGCCGTGGGGCGCTACGGCGGGGAAGAGTTCGGTGCGGTGTTGGTCAACACCGGCGAAGTGGCGGGACGCGATTTGATGCATCGGCTGCTCGCCGACCTGCGCGCCCGCGTGGCGCAGGCCGAAGCGACGATGTCGTCGGAGGATGCTCAGCGGGTCGCGCTGGCCGAGTGCACGGTAAGCATCGGACTCGTGCCGTTCTGCACGGCATTCGATACGCCGCAGGCGTGGCTTCAGCAAGCTGACCGGGCGTTGTACCGGGCAAAGCGTCAGGGGCGCGACGGGATGGTGGTGCTCGATTCCAGCGCGTATCGAGATCGGGCGGATGGTACGGAAGCCACCGCTACGCCGTAACACGGACGAGTCATCGCTGCTGTGCGGCGTTGGAACGATGCTGAGCGGGACTGGAAGAGGGGCGGGGAGAGCTGACGATTTGAAGGGGCTGACGGCGCATGCGCGGCCGACAGCCCACTGCGCCGATCAGCGCGCGCAGAGGCGCGTGAATGCGCCGCGCAATGCGGCCGGCAGCGCGGCAGCAAAGCTGAACGGACGAGCCAGGGCTGCGAGCCCCTCGCCATTGAGCACCCGGGCACCTTCCAGATGCGTTGCCAGGACGCAGAAATCTTCGCGGCGCATACCTACGCGCTGACAGGCGTGATCGAGTTGCTTCAGGTCGTTCGGGTGCAGCGTGATGGTGAGGGTAACGCGCTCTAGGTCGGTGTTCATGACTTTCAATTTTCTCTTTTTCAAAACATCGGGCATGACGCTCTGATGAAGCGCATGCCAAGCGCCTGTGCGATAACGCAGGCGAGCCGGATCCGACTGCGCTGGATCGGCCGGTACGGCGAACGTCGCGGATACAACGAAGGAACGGCATCGCGTCATCGTGACGACGAGGTCGGTTCCGACGAGGCACGCGAAGTGTGATCGTGGCGTCGGTTGTCTTATGCAACACGTGGGCAATACGAGGCTGTGGGCGCGCAATCCGCCGCCTGAGTGATGCGCGGGCGGCGGTACGGCACTGACGCGTGAGAGCGATGCCTCGTAACTACGGGGAGGGATGACTCTCCATCCGGCCATGAGACTTGCGCCGGAATACAGCATGAGTACTGCGAACTGCAACTACGGATACAGCGATAAAGCGATCAATCGATAAATCGCGGCAACGATCGTCACCAGACGTCGGCGACAGGGACTGCGCAGCGTTGCCTGTTGCTGCTACTGCGGGTACTGCCAATATTGCGATGACTGCGAAGTGTTACAGAGACTGCTGGGTATGACGGGATACTGCGTTGATGCGAGACCTTCCAACTACAGGACTGCGGGTGATGCGTGTACAGCGATGCAGACTTCGAACTTGCGATACTGCGACTTGCTGAACTGCTACTGCGGATTGAACTGCAACTTCGGATAACGCCGATAAAGCGGAACTACGAGAAACACAAACTTCCGAACTGCTACTGCTACTGCTACTGCTACTGCTACTGCTACTGCTACATCCACTACCAACTACCGGATGTCGCTGGCTTACGCGGCATCCTTGAACTGAATGCGAGGGCATGCCGTCACGCGATGACTGCGGCGGTAGCGCAGCACGCGCTCCACATGCGTCGATGCTGCATTGCGCATCGCCCGACGATGCAGTTGCTTCACACGCGCTGCCGAAATCGAAATGGCGAATGCCGCGATGAACAACCAACTTACGAAAGCCACAACACTTCTCCCGGAAACAATGGCAGCGCCAGATAAACCGGTGCGCATCGAATTCGTGGGGAAATCAAAAAGCGTGAGTGCTGCCGGCTGCAACTGCATGTAACTTCAATGGAGTGAATTCTAATGAGATTCCCGAATAGGGTAAACCCTTAAAATCGTAAATAGTGTATTTTTTTAGACGAATGGCATTGATATTCCAAACATTCGTTTGAATTTAAAGCGCGTTGAATTCATGGCGAAATCGGCCCGAACCCGCGTGCTCACTTGCGTTCGGGCCGATAACGGTGTGAGGCGACGATCAGAAGCTATGCTTCAGGCCCATACCGAGTAACAGCTGCGTGCGCGCACCGGCGTCGAGACCGTACGACCCGACCGATGCGGTGGCTTCCACGGCACGCCCCTGATTCAGCGTCTTGCCCACGGCTTGCTGATAGCCGCCGATGACGTAAGTGGACGTGCGCTTGGACAGCGCATAAGTGACCCCCGCATTGAACTGGTTGTAATGCGCGCCGATCGTGCCGTCGGACCGCATGCGTGTGTAGCTGTAGCCAATGCCGGTGTTGATGGCGGGTGTAAGCGCATAGGTGGCGAACGCATTGACGGTGTCGAATTTCGCCGTGCCGGTGAACAGCGACAGGCTATCGCTTGCGTACTGCGCGTTCGAGAGCGACACACCGAGAATTGCAGGCCCCACGGCGTATTTCGCGCCGACGCGTGCAATGCGCACTTTGCTCGCCGTCCGAAAACCGGCATTGATCGGCGAATTGAACAGCGAACCGGCGCTGCTGGTCCATTCGCGATACGGCCAGTCGGGATTCCCGGTGAAGACGCCGCGATTGCTGCCGCCATCGGCGAAGAAGTAGCCCGCCGCCAGTGCGATCGGGCCATTGCTGTAGGCGCCCGCCAGACCGTAAGACCGGCCTGCGCCTTCCTTGCCCGCGACGTTGCCGGTCGCGTACATCCCTTCGAATTGCAGGCCGCCGAAGTTCGGCGTGGCGTAGCGGATCGAGTTGTTGATGCGCGCGCCGTTGTCGTAGTTGTCGACGTCGCCCGGTGTGGCGAAGAAGCCGCCGAAGACGCCGTCGGCGGTCAGGCCCTGCACGAGATTGACGACCGGGTCGTACTGACGACCGATCGTGACTTCACCCCATTCGGCGCCCTTCAGGCCGACGATGGCTTTACGACCGAAGGCCAGGCCGCCATTGCCCATGCTGCCGTTCACGGCGTTGAAGCCGCTCTCGATCTGGAACAGCGCGGAGAGGCCGTTGCCGAGCGATTCCGTGCCGCGCAGGCCCCAGCGGCTACCACCGATGATGTTGCTCGTGATGCCGGAGAACGACTCAGGGCCGCTGGCGCCCGCCGTGTGGTTGGCGTGTACGAAGCCGGAATCGATCGTGCCGTAAAGCGTGACGTTGCTCTGCGCGCCAACGCTCGCCGGCAAGGCGAGCAACGTGAGCGATGCGGCGAGCGCGAGGGCGCGCAGGCCGGTTTTCGAGTGTGGACGTTGGTTCATGGTGTCGGGCGCTTTTGCGCGCTTGGTTGAAATCGACACCGAGAATATTTCTGAACCCCTATTCGGATTCCTTATGAAAATTCCGAAACAACGTAAGTCCGCATGGCAGCGACCGCCACTCCCGGTCGCCAACGGATTTTCTAGGAACCCTCCTTAGGAAACACGCCCAAACCCCGCGAAAAGCGGTCACGCGAAGCGACCCGCTTCGCGCGTATCTCTCGATTCCGTCAGTTGTCGTCCCTGCGCAGACCCGCGCGGCGCAAGGCCACGCGCGACAATGCTGCCCAATCCAGTTGGCCCTCATCGTGCGCAAGGCTGTCGAGATGGTTGTCACGCAACACGCTCGCAAACGGCATCGGCACGTTCGCCGCTTCCCCGGCAAGCAATGCGAGGCGCACGTCCTTGGCTCCGAGTGCCAGTTTGAATCCCGCCGGTTCGAAGACTTGTTTCGAAATGGCCGCACCGTATCCGGTGTAAGCGGGCGTGTTGAACATCGTTGCCGTGATCATCTCGAGAAAATCGCTGCCTGCCACGCCGTGCCCTTCGGCGAGCGCGGCGGCTTCGCTCATCGCCTCGATGGCGCTCGCGATCATGAAGTTGCCGGCGAGCTTCACGACGTTCGCCTGTTCGGGCGCGTCACCGAAGCGCCAGGTGCGCTGACCCAGCGCGTCGAACAACGGCTGAACCGTGTCGATGACGTCGGCGGCGCCAGCGGCCAGAATGTTGAGCTTGCCGGCTTCGGCGACGTTCACGCGTCCGAGCACCGGTGCCGCGACATACCGCAGGCCGAGGCCTTCGCATTGCGTGCGCATTTCGCGGGCGAACGCGAGCGACACAGTCGCCATGTTCACGACGATGGCACCAGGCGTAAGCGCGCTCAGGGCGCCGCCGTCGACCAGCACGGTGCGCGAGGTGTCGTCGTCCGCGAGCATGGCGATGAGCACGTCGCTGCCGAGCGCGGCGTGTGCGGGGCTGGACGTCGGCACGGCGCCCTCGGCCGCGAGCGCATCGACGGGGCCGGGCGAGCGGTTCCACACGCGCAGCGGGAAGCCCGCCTTGAGAAGATTGCGCGCCATGGGGGCACCCATCGTGCCGAGTCCGAGAAATCCGATGTTCATACGTTCTCCTGAGGCAAAGGAAGGTAGTGCTGCGCGGGGGATGACCGCCGGCGTCGGAGGCCGACGCAAATCGCGCTAGCCCGAAGCATGACACCAGGCGGCAGATTCCGCAGTCGAGCCTTGTTATCGGATGCACGGGCATTGCGCGACGCAAACGAGGCTCGCCTTCTTCGGTATAGGCAACGCTGCTTGCAGGACTAACCTGCTGCGACTCTGCGGACTATCGACTCGCAAGCGCAGCGCACGGCCGGCGCGAAATTCGCCGTGGCGGCGGGTGCAAAGGTAAGATGCCCGCATATCGGTTGTCCTGGAGATGTACGCCTGCGCGTATGCATTGCCGATAGTCTCTGACTTTTCCATTCGCCATGACCGTCCGCTACAACTGGCCGAGTTTCAAGACCCTGCCGTATCCGGTCTACTTCCGCTACGACGAGTTCGATGCGCAGACCGCGTGGGTGCCGCATCGCCATGACTGGGGCACGTTCAGCTACGTAGCCAATGGCGTGATGCAGATCGAGATCGAGGGCGCGCGGTTTCTCTCCCCGCCGCAGTACGCCGTGTGGGTGCCGCCAAAGGCTACGCATGCGAGCTTCAACGCGGAAGCCGTGATCTACCGGTCGGTGTACATCGACGCCTCGCTGGCGAGCGCGCTCCCTGCCCATGCCGCGACGTTGCGTATCAGCGGCCTGCTGCGCGCGATTCTCTGCGACTTCGCCGAGCGCGGCGTGGCCTGCCCGGCGACCGAAGCCGACAAGCGTCTCGCGCATGTGCTCGTTGACCAGATCGCACTGGCCCCGGCCGAGCCGCGTTTTCTGCCACAGGCGAGATCGCCGTCGCTGGTGCGTGTGCTGGAAGCGTTACAAAGCGAGCCCGGCGATAACCGCACGGTCGAGGCATGGGCGACGACGGTCTCCATGACGGAGCGAACGTTCGCGCGTCACTGTCTGACGGAATTGGGAATGACGTTGGGGCAATGGCGTCAGCGCATGCGCTTCTTCCGCGCCATCGATGCCCTGGAGGCGGGACGCACCGTGAAGTCCATCGCGTTCGATCTGGGCTACGCGACGCCCTCGGCCTTCATCGAGATGTTCACGCGCCAGTCGGGACTGACGCCGGAGCAATTCCGGCGTCAGGTGATTTTCAGCGCACAGGCGCACGACTCGGTGTGAGTCGGACGGCGCCGTGCGCTGCAATGCAATTTACCGCTTGAACGCCAGCAACTGCGCGCCTTCCGGCACCTGATCGCCCACGGCGTACAGCACTTCTTCGATCTCGCCATCGGCCGGTGCGCTGATGGTGTGTTCCATTTTCATCGCTTCCATCACCAGCAGCGGCGTGCCTTTCTCGACCTTCGTCCCGGCGGGCGCGAGCACGGCGATGACCTTGCCCGGCATCGGCGCGGTCAGACGGCCTTCACCGCCTTCCTGCGCACCGGCCTGTGCGAGCGGATCGTGCCAGCGCAGCGTCCACGACTGACCGTCGGCGAAGACGTGAGCCGTCTCATGCTCGAAGTCCACATGGCCCTGCACGCGACGCTCACCGAGCGTCACGCGATACACGCTGGCGTCGTGCGTGTAGCGATACGGATACGTCTGTCCGTCCACCGTGAGCGTGCTGGCTTGCGCATTGCTCGTGAGGATGACGTCGAGACGCGTCTCGCCATGATCGAACGACAGCGTGCGGCGGTAGTCGCCGTTCAGCCGCCAGCCGGTCGCCGACTGCCACGGCGAATGACGGTCGACGCTATCCTGATACTTGCGCAGGCCGACGACGGTCTCGCGACCGAGCTGTGCGGCCACCGCCAGCGCGAGCGTCGTGGCGGGCACCGGGGCGGCGGCCGGGAACAGCGTGTCGCGATGGCGCTCGATGAGGCCCGTGTCGAGATCGGCACCGGCGAACGGTTCGCTGGCGACGAGGCGTCCGAGGAATGCGATGTTCGTCTGCACGCCGACCACGCGGTACTGGCCCAGTGCGCGACGCATGCGGGCGAGCGCTTCGTCGCGGTCTTGCCCCCACACGATCAGCTTCGCGATCATCGGGTCGTAGAACGGCGAGATGGTGTCGCCCTCGCGTACACCCGAATCGATACGCACGGATGCCGGAGAGGCTGCGGCACCGATCTCGAACTGCACCGCAGCGGGCGGGCGCAGCGTCGACAGCGTTCCGGTGGACGGCAAGAAGTTGTTGTCCGGATTCTCCGCGTAGATACGCGCTTCGAGCGCGTGTCCGTGGATGCGCAGTTCCTCCTGCTTGCGCGGCAGCACTTCACCGGCGGCCACGCGCAACTGCCACTCGACCAGATCGAGGCCGGTGATCATTTCGGTGACGGGGTGCTCCACCTGAAGACGCGTGTTCATCTCCATGAAGTAGAACGAGCCGTCCTGATTGGCGATGAACTCGACCGTCCCCGCGCCCACGTAGCCGACGGCACGTGCGGCATTGCAGGCCGCCTCGCCCATTGCGCGGCGACGCGCTTCGGTCATGCCCGGCGCCGGCGCTTCTTCCAGCACCTTCTGGTGACGACGCTGCACCGAGCAGTCGCGCTCGAACAGATAGACGCAATTGCCGTGCGTGTCGGCGAACACCTGAATCTCGATGTGACGCGGACGCGTCAGATACTTCTCCACCAGCACGCGCTCGTCGCCGAAGCTGCTGGCGGCTTCGCGCTGGCACGAGGCGAGCGCGGCGCGGAATTCCTCGCTGCGTTCCACCACGCGCATGCCCTTGCCGCCACCGCCTGCGCTGGCCTTGAGCAGCACGGGGTAGCCGATGTCGTCGGCGCGTGCGTGGAGGAATTCAGGGTCCTGATTGTCGCCGTGGTAGCCGGGCACCAGCGGCACGGCTGCGCCTTCCATGAGTGTCTTGGCGGCGCTTTTGCTGCCCATCGCGTGAATGGCGCCGACCGGCGGGCCGATGAAGACGATGCCTGCCTCGTGGCACGCGGCGGCAAACGCCTCGTTCTCGGACAGGAAGCCGTAGCCCGGGTGGATGGCCTGAGCGCCGGTCGCGCGGGCGGCGTCGATGATGGCGTCGATGCGCAGATAGCTGTCGCGTGCGGCGGCACCGCCGACGTGTACGGCCTCGTCGCACACGGCAACGTGCTTGGCGTGCGCGTCGGCGTCGGAATAGACGGCCACCGTGCGAATGCCCAGCCGTGCGGCCGTAGCCGCCACACGGCAGGCGATTTCGCCACGGTTGGCGATGAGGATCTTGTCGAACATGTTGCCTCCGGAAAATGATCGATTTGGGCGGCGCTTGCCCCCGACGATGCCGCTTGTGACGGCAGGCCGGGGCACTTGCACCATTCTCTTTGCTAATCAGCTCGACCGCCACAGCGAATCGTCTTGCGCGATGTCGTCGCTGTGGCGGTCTTTCGTCCGTCAATCCTTCTACGCGTCAATCCGTCTACACCAACCCGTCAGCGTCGGTCGTCCGACGTCCCGTTCAGTGGGTGGCGCAGGGCTTGAGCGGGTCGCAGGCGTCGGCGCTCTCGGCGCTCCCGACGCTTTCCGTGCCGAGCTTGTCTTCCGTCGACGTGCGCATGCCCAGGCGTGCGAGCAGCGCGCGGTCGTGTTCGGCCTGCGGGTTCTGCGTCACGAGCAGCTTCTCGCCGTAGAACATCGAGTTCGCGCCGGCGAGGAAGCACAGCGATTGCAGCGCGTCGTCCATCATCTCGCGACCGGCCGACAGACGCACCATGGCGCGCGGCATCGTGATACGTGCGACTGCGATCATGCGCACGAAATCGAACGGGTCCACGCTCTCGTTGTCTTCGAGCGGCGTGCCCTCGACCTTCATCAGGTTGTTGATGGGCACCGACTCCGGGTACGGGGACATGTTCGCCAGTTGCGCGATCAGACCGGCGCGCTCGCGACGGGTCTCACCGAGACCCACGATGCCGCCGCAGCAGACCTTGAGCCCGGCGTCGCGCACACGGGCGAGGGTGTCCAGACGATCCTGATACGTGCGCGTGGTGATGATCTGGCCGTAGAACTCGGGCGACGTATCGAGGTTGTGGTTGTAGTAGTCCAGACCGGCGTCGCGCAGTTGCTGGGCCTGACCATCGCGCAGCATGCCGAGCGTCACGCACGTCTCAAGGCCAAGCGCCTTGACGCTGCGCACCATCTCGCCCACGGCATCGACCTGATGCGGCTTCGGGCTGCGCCATGCAGCGCCCATGCAGAAGCGGGTCGCACCGGCGTCCTTGGCGCGCTGGGCGGCGGCCACGACTTCCTCGACGGGCATGAGCTTCTCGGCTTCCACGCCGGTGTCGTAGCGAGCGGACTGCGGGCAGTAGGCGCAGTCTTCCGGGCAGCCGCCGGTCTTGATCGAGAGCAGCGTCGAGAGTTGCACGGCGTTGGCGTCGAAATGCTCGCGATGCACTTGCTGCGCGCGGAAGATCAGATCGTTGAACGGCAGGGCGAACAGCGCTTCGATGTCGGTAACGGTCCAGGGCGTGTCGTTGCGGCGCAGGGCTTCGTCGTGTCCGTGAGCGGCGGTGTGGGCGTGAACTTGCATGGTGGGATTCCTTGAATTCTGTGGATTCGATATGTTCGATGAAGGGCTCGAGCGAGGTTCGCTCAGGGCGCCGTGTGTGGCCGTGTCGTGAGCGACTGCGCTGCGCGAGGCAGCGCCGCGTCGACGAGCGGCGCAATGTCGAGATAGCCGGAGGCGGTGGCCGCGTCGGGGTGCGGCAGATGCGGCACACGCCCGAGCAGCGGCGCGCCGAGTCGTGCGGCAATCGCGTCGACGTTCGCGTCGACATGACGCATGTCCGGATCGACGTGATTCGCCACCCAGCCTGCGAGCGTCAGACCGCGCGAGGTGATCGCCTCGGCGGTGAGCAACGCATGGCTGATACACCCCAGACGCAGGCCGACGACGAGGATCACCGGCAAGCCGAGCTGACGTGCGAGATCGGCAGTATCCGGCGCGCTCGCGTCGGGGCCGAGCGGCACGCGAAAGCCGCCGACGCCTTCGACGATCACCAGATCGGCGCGCGCGGCAATGCGTGCATAACCGGCGCGAATCACGCTGCAATCGAGCGCAATGCCCTCGGCAGCGGCAGCGATGTGCGGCGCGGTGGCGTCCTTGAGCACATACGGGCAATACCAGTCGTCGGGCAGCTTCAGATTGCTCGCCTGATGCAACTGCTCGACGTCTTCATTGACGAAGCGCCCGTTGTGCTCCGATGCGCCGGCCGCCACCGACTTCAGCCCGGCGCACACCAGCCCGCGACGGGCCGCGGCGTGCAACAGTGCGGACGAAACGAGCGTCTTGCCGATCTCGGTATCGGTGCCGGTGACGAAGAACGCGTGACGCGCGGGTGTCGCGCGCTCAGCGGGCATGCCGACATCGGTGACGTCGAGTGAGAGGTTCCGGTCAGTCATGGGCATGTGCCTCCCAGTCGCGATCGAGCTGGTTGATGGCGCGGGTCAGGCGCTCGACGTCTTCGGCCGTATGCGCGGCGCTCAGGGTGACGCGCAGACGCGACGTCCCCGGCGCTACCGTCGGCGGTCGAATCGCCGGCACCCACAGCCCGGCTTCGGCCAGCCCCGCTTGCGCATGCAGCGCCGCGGCGTTCTCGCCGAGGATGATGGGTTGCACGCCCGTGGGCGAGACCATGTGACGCCAGTGTGTGAGCGTGAGCGAGTCGCGCAGTTGTGCGATACGCGCCTGCAACGTCGCGCGACGCTGTCGGCCTTCGTCGCCCGCAATGATCTTCAGGCTCGCAAGCAACGCGTGCGCTTGCGACGGCGCCGCCGCGGTCGTGAAGATGTACGGACGCGCCCGGTTGATGAGCCACTCGACGACACGTCGGTTCGCCGCCACGAATGCACCACCCACTCCGGCCGCCTTGCCGAGCGTGCCGATGATGACGAGGTTCGGCGAGCGCATGTCGAAGTGTTCGAACACGCCGCGCCCGTTCTCACCGACGACGCCGAAGCCGTGCGCATCGTCCACGATCAGCCAGGCGTCATGACGTTCCGCGAGCGCCAGCAATTGCGGCAGCGGTGCGATGTCGCCGTCCATCGAGAACACGCCGTCGGTGACGATCAGTTTCGTCTCGGCGGTGCTCGCTTCGAGCAGTGCCGCGAGCGCGTCGACGTCGCCGTGCGGATAGACGTGGGTCCGCGCGCGCGACAGACGTGCACCGTCGATCAGCGACGCGTGATTGAGCGCTTCGGAGAAGATCTCGGCGTCTTTGGTCGCGAGCGCCGAGATCGTCGCCAGATTGGCCATGTAGCCGGTGCAGAAGTACAGCGCGCGAGCGTCCACCAGATGCGGCGACATGAATTCGGCGAGCGCGTCTTCGAGTTCTGCGTGGGCCTGCGAATGGCCGCTGATGAGGTGCGATGCACCGCTGCCCGCGCCGTAGCGCTGCGCGCCTTCGACCAGCGCGTCGACAACCTTCGGATGGGCAGCAAGGCCGAGATAGTCGTTGCTGGCGAAAGCGAGGACCGGGCGGCCGTCGGCTTCCACGTGCGGACGGCACGGGGTGGACACCACGCGATGGCGACGACGCAAATGCTGGCGGTCGATTTCCGCGAGGCCGGCGTCGAGACGATCGAGCAAGGGATGCTGCGTCATGCCGTCACCTCCGCACCGGAACCGATGTGTTGCATGGTGACGTCGAACGCCGCGAGCGTTTGCGTGGCGAGCCAGTCGACGGTGCCGTCGTCGAGCACGTAGGGCGGCATCAGATACACCGTCGAGCCGATGGGACGCAGCAGCACGCCGCGCGCGCGGGCTTCGGTATAGAAGCGCTTCGCGAAGGCACCAGCGGCGCCCTGTGCCTCCGGCAGCACCGCGTCGAACGCCCAGATCATGCCGCGATGACGGAAGTGCTTCGCGCGTGGATCGTCGGCTAGCGGCGCGAGGGCTTGCGTGAGACGCGCAGCGCGCACGGCGTTGGCGGCGAGCACGTCGTCGTCGGCAAAGATGTCGAGCGTGGCGAGTGCCGCACGGCACGCGAGCGGATTGCCCGTGTACGAGTGCGAGTGCAGGAAGCCGCGTGCGGTGTCGTCGTCGTAGAAGGCGTCGTAGATCGCGTCGCGCGAGAGCACCAGCGAGAGCGGCAGATAGCCGCCGCTGATGCCCTTGGACAGCGTGAGCAGATCGGGCCAGATGCCGGCCTGCTCGCTCGCGAAGAACGTGCCTGTGCGGCCGCAACCGACGGCGATCTCGTCGGCGATCATGTGCGCGTCGTGCTTGTCGCACAGCGCGCGCACGAGGCGCAGATATTCGGGGTCGTGCATCGCCATGCCCGCCGCACATTGCACGAGTGGCTCGACGATGACGGCGGCGATGCGTCCCTCGCGCTCGGTGAGCAGCGTGTCGAGTTCGGCGGCGGCGCGTCGGGCCACGTCGATGGCATTTTCGCCATCGCGTGCGAGACGCGCGTCCGGTGACGCCACGACATGCGCGTGACGCAGCAGCGGGTCGTAGGCATCGCGGAACAGCGCGACGTCAGTCACTGCGAGCGCGCCGAGCGTCTCACCGTGATAGCCGTTGCGCACGCACACGAACTCGCGCTTGTTCTCGTGGCCGCGATTGCGCCACGCATGAAAACTCATCTTGAGCGCGATCTCGACGGCGGACGCGCCATCGGACGCGAAGAACGCATGGCCGAGCACACCGCCGGTCAATGCCGACAGCCGTTCAGCCAACGACACCACGGGCTCGTGCGTGAAGCCCGCGAGCATGGCGTGTTCGAGGCGGCCGAGCTGATCGACGAGCGCCGCGTTGATGCGCGGGTTCGCATGGCCGAACAGGTTGACCCACCACGAGCTGATCGCATCGAGGTAGCGCTCGCCGTCGGTGTCGACGAGCCAGGGACCTTCGCCGTGAGACAGCGCGACGAGGGGGAGCTTTGCCTGTTGCTTCATCTGCGTACAGGGGTGCCAGACCTGCCGCAGACTGCGCGCGGCCAGGTCGCCGGGGTTGCCACGAATGCCTGCCTGGGTATCGGCGGCATTCGCGACAGGAGGGCGCAGGGAGGCGTCCATCTTTGACTCCTTGGAGGGCCGGAACTCACGACGTGCTTCATCACGTACGTCGTAACGTGCACTAGGCACGTCGTTCGTCCGGCTGGCCTGTGCAGTGCAGGGGACTGCGGATTGCTGCACGTGGCCGGAGGTGGGGGATGGGCGCATGGTAGGCAAAGCGATTTGGCAGGGCAATAGGCGGAATTAATGCGAGAACTAGCTATTTTGTGAGCCGTAAAAAGATGTTATCGACAAGTTCGTAAATCTCGCCGGTAACGTTGCGGCATCTCCGCTGTCACCCCTCCCAAAAAAATTTTGTAACCGATGAAGCGTGCCGATATCGGCGGGTGCGGCCTCTAAACTCAGGAGGCGTCGCGCCACGACGGCGAACGCTTCTCGAGGAACGAGCGCACGCCTTCGCGGCCCTCGTCGGACGCACGGATCTTCGCGATGCGATCCGCCGTGTCGGCGATGGCGGCTTCGTCGATGGGGCGTCCGGCGAAGTCCTGCACGAGGCGTTTGCATTCCTTCACGGCGTTCGGGCTGTTGTCGACGAGCGCCTTGGCCAGCGCGCTGACCGTGCTGTCGAGCGCATCGGCGGCGACGACCTCGTGCACCAGGCCGAGACGTTGCGCCGTGGCCGCCGGGAAGCGCTCTGCCGTCACGAAGTAGCGGCGCGACGCCTGCTCGCCCAGCGCACGAATCACGTACGGGCCGATGGTCGCGGGAATCAGGCCGAGCTTGGCTTCCGACAGGCAGAAATGCGCCGTGTCGACAGCGACGACGATATCGGCCACCGCGGCGAGTCCCACTCCGCCGGCGTAGGTGTCGCCCTGCACGCGCGCGATCACCGGCTTCGGGCAGCGGTAGATCGTGTTGAGCATGACGGCGAGCGTCATGGCGTCGGCTCGGTTCTCGGTGTCCGAGTACCCGGCCATCTTCTTCATCCAGTTCAGGTCGGCGCCGGCGCAGAACGCCACGCCCTCGGCGGCGAGCACGATGGCGCGCACGTCGTCGTTCGAGGCCAGCGCGCGGAACGTGCCCGTCAGTTCTTCAATGACGGTTTCGTTGAACGCGTTGCGCACGTCCGGGCGGTTGAGCGTGACGGTGGCGACGTGAGCGTCGACACTGAACTTGAGCGTTGCGAGATTCATGATGAATTCCTTGATGGACCGGGACCGAGGCAGCGGATGGCATCCGCTTACATGCGGAACAGGCCGAAGCGCGTTTCCGGAATCGGGGCGTTGAGCGCGGCGGACAGCCCGAGGCCGAGCACGGTACGGGTGTCGGCGGGATCGATCACGCCGTCGTCCCAGAGGCGCGCGCTCGCGTAGAACGGATGGCCCTGACGCTCGTACTGATCGCGGATCGGTTGCTTGAAGGCGTCTTCTTCCTCGGCGCTCCACTGGCCGCCCTTGCCTTCGATGCCGTCGCGTTTGACGGTCGCGAGCACCGACGCCGCCTGTTCGCCGCCCATCACCGAGATGCGTGCGTTCGGCCACATCCACAGGAAGCGCGGCGAGTAGGCGCGACCGCACATGCCGTAGTTACCCGCGCCGAACGAGCCGCCGATGATGACGGTGAACTTCGGCACGTTCGCGGTGGCGACTGCCGTCACCATCTTCGCGCCGTGCTTGGCGATGCCTTCGTTCTCGTACTTGCGTCCGACCATGAAGCCCGTGATGTTCTGCAAGAAGATCAACGGGATCTTGCGCTGGCAGCACAACTCGATGAAGTGCGCGCCCTTCTGGGCAGACTCGGAGAACAGAATGCCGTTGTTCGCGACGATGCCGACCGGATAGCCCCACAGGTGCGCAAAGCCGCACACGAGCGTGGTGCCGTAGCGTGCCTTGAATTCGTCGAACTCGGAGCCGTCGACCAGACGCGCGATCACCTCGCGCACATCGAACGGCTTCTTCGTGTCGGCCGGGATCACGCCGTACAGTTCGCGGGCGTCGTACTTCGGCTCGACCGGTGCTTTCACCGCCACGCTCGCCGGTTTGCGACGGTTCAGGTTTGCCGCGATGCTGCGTGCGATGGACAGCGCGTGGGCGTCGTTCTGTGCGAAGTGATCGGCCACGCCCGACAGACGCGTGTGGACATCGGCGCCGCCGAGGTCTTCGGCGCTCACTTCTTCGCCGGTCGCGGCCTTCACCAGCGGCGGGCCGCCGAGGAAAATCGTGCCTTGCTCCTTAACGATGATCGACTCGTCGCTCATCGCGGGCACATACGCGCCACCGGCCGTGCACGATCCCATCACCACGGCGATCTGCGGAATGCCTTGCGCGGACATCTGCGCCTGGTTGTAGAAGATGCGGCCGAAGTGATCGCGATCGGGGAAGACGTCGTCCTGATTGGGCAGGTTCGCACCGCCCGAATCCACCAGATAGATACACGGCAGATGGTTCTGCTCGGCGATCTCCTGCGCGCGCAGGTGCTTCTTGACCGTCATCGGGTAGTACGTGCCGCCCTTGACCGTGGCGTCGTTGCACACGATCACGCATTCCTGACCGGACACGCGCCCGATGCCCGTGATGATGCCTGCACCCGGTGCGTCGTCGTGATACATGCCGGTCGCGGCGAGTTGCGAGAGTTCGAGGAACGGCGAGCCCGGATCGAGCAGTTGCTGCACGCGATCGCGCGGCAGCAGTTTGCCCCGGCCCGTGTGTTTCTTGCGCGCGGCTTCTCCACCGCCACCGGCCAGTTGCGCGATGCGTGCGCGAAGTTCGTCGACCACGGTCTGCATCGCGGACGCGTTGCGTGCAAAGTCTTCGCCGCGCGGGTTGAGTTTGCTTTCGAGAATCGGCATGTGACGAAATCCGGTGGAGTTGTGAGTTGTTGTTGAGTGTTTTGGCCGGTGGGTGCGCCGGGTTCGTGCGATGCACGAACCGTCGCGCGCCCGTCCGAAATCAGTCGAACAGATCGCCGTCGAGGTAACGCCAGCGCCCGTCGCCGTCGCGCTCGAAGCGGCTGCGCTCATGCAGCCGGTGCGCGCGTCCGCCGATCTTGTAGCGGGCGACGAACTCGACTTCGGCGTGGGTATCGTCGCGTTGCAGATGCGCCTTGACCTGAAGGCCGAGCCACTGCGGGGCGTCGTCGAATTCGAGCGTGGCGGGACGCGTGCTTGCCGCCCACGTATCGAGCAGATACGGGGCGTTCTGACGCACGAACGCCGTATAGCGCGAGCGCATCAGCGCTTCGGCCGTCGGCGGAACATCGCCGCGCTCCAGAAAACGGGCACAGCAGTCTTCGAACGAGAGGCCGCCGCAGGGGCAGGCTTCGCGTTCGTTGTGCTGCGGCGGTTGGGGTCTTGCCATTGTGTGTCTTGCCTTGTTGTCAGATTCTGCCGTGCTTCAGACAGGCCTCGACCTGCAAGAAGCGGTCGAAGCCCCAGAACGGTTCGCCGTCCACGATCACGAACGGCGAGCCGAACACGCCGCGCGCCATCGCCAGATCGATCTCCGCCTTGAGGTGATCCTTGGCGGCGGGCGAGTGCATGCCGGTGTCGAGCGCTGCGCCATCGATGCCCAGCGCTTCGCCGAGCCGCACGAGTTCCGCCGGGTCGCCGATGTTCACGTCGTCGACGTAGAGCGCGCGAAAAATCGATTTCGCGAATTCGGCCGACAGGTCGCCGCCGCGATGATCCTGTACCCACAGCACGGCGCGCTCGGCGGCTTGCGTGGGAATCGGGAAATGCGTTGGCCGCTTGTAATCGATGCCGTGAAAGCGCGCCGTGCGCTCCACGTCGTGCCGCAGATACTCCGTCTTGATCGGATGCTGCACCGGTGCGCCCGTGCCGTTCACCTTGTAGACGATGTCGAGCAGGATCGGATGCCACGCGACGCCGCGTCCGTTACGCGAAGCGATGTCGTCGATGCAGGTGCTCGCAAAATATCCATAGGGGGATGCGAAGTCGAAATAAAAGTCGATGGCGGACGTCATGTTGGCTCCGTTCCGAGTGACGTTTCTGGCCCGCGAATCAAAAGATACGGCGGTGTGGCACTAGCTTGTTATCGGTGACTTCGGGACTGCGTGATGCCTGGGTGACAGCGTGGTTTCCTGCGTGAGTCGATTTGTCGTCAGGTGTTCGTCGTGTAATGTCCGCGCGTTACCACGTGAGCGCGTTGCCGTCGTAGTTGTAGAAGCCGCCGTTGTGCGTGGCACGCTCACCCGGCGCTCGTGCGAGCACACGACGCATGCCGGTCACGCTCGTCTGCACGTCGATGTCGGCGTTCTCACCGCCCATGTCGGTGCGCACCCAGCCCGGGTGCATGGCGACGCACGTGGCGCGTTGCGCTTCGAGCGACACCGCCTTGACCACCGAATTGACCGCAGCTTTGCTCGCGCGATACAGCCAGCTACCGTTCGATTCCATCAGCGCGACGCTGCCCATGCGGCTCGACAGGAAGCCGAACGTGCCGCCTGCCGCTTCCACGAAGGGCAGCACGAGCGGCGCGACCTGCATGGCGCCGAGCACATTGGTATGGAACACGTGATCGAATTCCGCCTGCGTGATCGGGGCGAGGCCGGTCGTGCGCTCGGAGTTCACCCCGGCGTTGTAGATCGCGACGTCCAGTTCCACGCCGTCGAGTTGCCACGACAGACCGGAGAGCGATTCCACGCGGGAGACGTCAAGTTTCAGCGCCTGGGCGCCCAGCTCGCGCAGGGCGGCCAGTGCGTCGTCGCTTCGGGCGGTTGCGAAGACCTGCCAGCCATCTTCGCGGTACTGCCGAACGAATTCCATACCGATGCCGCGTGAGGCGCCGATGATGAGGGCTGTTTTCATGATCTTCGATGTCAGACGAGTTCGATGGCCATGGCGGTCGCTTCGCCGCCGCCGATGCACAGGCTCGCGACGCCGCGTTTGCCGCCGGTTTTGCGCAGCGCGCCGATCAGCGTGACGAGAATGCGCGCACCGGACGCACCGATCGGGTGACCGAGCGCACAGGCGCCGCCGTGGATGTTCACCTTCTCGTGGGGCAGGTCGAACTCGTGCATCGCGGCCATCGTGACGACGGCGAACGCTTCGTTGATCTCGTACAGATCGACGTCAGACGTCGACCAGCCGGTCTTCTCGAACAGCTTGCGCATCGCACCGACCGGGGCCGTGGTGAACAGGCCCGGCTGCTGCGCGAAGGTGCTGTGTCCGGCAATGCGCGCAAGCGGCGCGAGGCCGAGGCGTTTGGCCGTCGATTCGCGCATGAGCACGAGGGCGGCGGCGCCGTCCGAGATCGACGACGAGTTGGCGGCCGTTACCGTGCCGTCCTTGCGGAATGCGCCCTTGAGCGTCGGGATCTTTTCGGGATTGGCCTTGAACGGTTGTTCGTCCTGATCGACGACCGTGTCGCCCTTGCGGCCCGGCACCGTCACGGGCGTGATTTCCCATGCGAACGAGCCGTCCTTCGTGGCGTTCTGCGCCCGTTCGAGCGAGGCGATGGCGAAGGCGTCCTGCGCTTCGCGGGTGAACGTGTAGCGGTCGGCGCACTCTTCGGCGAAGGTGCCCATCAGGCGGCCCTTGTCGTAGGCGTCTTCCAGACCGTCCATGAACATGTGATCGATGACCTGACCGTGACCCATGCGCATGCCGGCACGTGCTTTGGGCAGCAGATAGGGGGCGTTGCTCATGCTTTCCATGCCGCCGGCGACGATCACGTCGGCGCTGCCTGCGGCGAGCATGTCGTGGGCGAACATCGCGGCGCGCATGCCCGAGCCGCACATCTTGTTGACGGTGGTGGCGCCTGCGGCGAGCGGCAGACCGGCGCCGAGCGTGGCCTGACGCGCCGGTGCCTGCCCCTGACCGGCGGGCAGCACGCAGCCCATCACGACTTCATCGACCTGTTCCGGTTTCAGACCGGCGCGCTCGACGGCCGCGCGAATGGCGGCGGCGCCCAGTTGCGGGGCGGCGACATCGCCGAACACCCCTTGCAGGCCCCCCATCGGCGTGCGGACGGCGGAAACGATGACGATCGGGTCTTGTTGCATGGCAATCTCCTGTAATGGGTAGAAAGCGCGGCGCTAAGCGCGTGGATGCCGTAATTCGGCCATCGCCTGCACGCAGCGGTCATAGACACGCGGCAGTGCTTCGAGGCTGTTCACCGACATGCGCAGGTCGCGCACCAGACCGTCGCGCAGGCCGTACACCCAGCCATGCACCGTAACGGGCTGATTGCGTGCCCAGGCGTCGCGCAGCACCGTGGTATGACAGATATTCACGACTTGTTCGATGGCGTTCAACTCGCACAAACGATCATGACGCGCGTCGCGCGAGGGCAGCGCGTCGATCTGATCGACGTGGCGCTCGTAGACATCACGCACGTGGCGCAGCCAGTTGTCGACGAGCCCCATCTTCGCGCCGTCGAGCGCCGCGCCCACGCCGCCGCAGCCGTAGTGACCGACCACCATGATGTGGCGCACCTTCAGCACTTCGACGGCGAACTGCAAAACCGACAGACAGTTCAGGTCGCTATGCACGACCACGTTTGCGATATTGCGGTGGACGAACACTTCGCCCGGCGCCAGACCCGTGATCTGGTTGGCCGGCACGCGCGAGTCCGAGCAGCCGATCCAGAGGTATTCCGGGGCCTGTTGCTTGGCCAGCCGCTCGAAAAAGGCGGGATCTTCCGCGTTCACGCTGGCGACCCAGGCGCGGTTGTTATCGAGCAGATGGATGAGAGGTTGGTCTTTGTCTTCGGTCATGATCGTGTCATCCGGCGGGCGTGTCGTTGGCGGGTTCGTTCAAGGCGCCGAAGGCTCAGGCGGCCGCCGCGCGGGGCGGGGCGCTCGTGGCGCGGGCAGGACGACCTGCGCCGTAGCGATTGACGAAACGCAGCGCGACATCGTACGGATAGAAGTCGTGCATCTGTCCGGCGCGTACCCGATCCTGAAAGCCTTGCCACAGGTCGGGATCGAAGAAATCCGGATGATGCTGGCTCAGATAGCGCCGCACGCGCGCGTCTCCCGTCAGAAACGTTTCGAACGTCTGCGGAAACACGTCGTGCGGGCCTACACGGTACCAGACTTCCCCCGACATCGCCTCTTCTTCGTTACGCGGTTCGGGCACCCGGCGGATGTGGCAATCCGTCAGATATTCCAGCTCGTCGTAGTCGTAGAAGACCACCCGGCCGTGACGCGTCACACCGAAATTCTTGTACAGCATGTCGCCCGGAAATACGTTCGCGGCCATCAGTTCCTTGACCGCGTTGCCGTATTCGCGCATGGCGTGATCGACCTGTTCGTCCGACGCGGTTTGCAGCCACAGATTGAGCGGTGTCATGCGGCGCTCGATATAGCAGTGGCGGATCACCAGCGCGTCGCCGTCGACTTCCAGCAGCGAGGGCACTTCGGCCTGCAACTGGGCGAGCAGGGCGTCGTCGAAACGCGAGAGCGGAAAGGCCACGCTGGAGAACTCCAGCGTATCGGCCATGCGGCCCACGCGATCATGCTGCTTGACCATCAGATACTTCGCTTTCACCTGCTCGCGCGTGGTCTCCTTGGGCGGCGCGAAGCGCTCGCGGATCAGCTTGAAGACATACGGATACGACGGCAGCGTGAAGACCAGCATCACCAGTCCGGCAATGCCCGGTGCGCTCACGAACTTGTCGCTCGAATGCTTGAGGTGATGCAGAAAATCGCGGTAGAACAGATTCTTGCCGTGCTTCTGCAAACCCAGCGAGGTATAGATCTCCGCCTTCGGTTTGCTCGGCATGATCGTGCGCAAAAACTGCACGTAGGCCGACGGCACCTCCATGTCGACCATGAAATACGCATGCGTGAAGCTGAAGACTACGCGCAGTTCGTCGCGTCGCAGCAGGACGGTGTCCAGCGCGAGCTTGCCGTCGTCGTCGTGCATGATCGGGACGGCGAAGGGCGTGATGACGTCGCCGTTCACGATACGTCCCACGATGTACGCCGCCTTGTTGCGAAAGAACAGCGACGCCAGCACGTGGATCTGGAAATTCGGCGCGGCATCGAACGTGTCGGGCGTGCCGAACGTTGCCTCGATAGCGCGCATCATATAGCCCACGTCGCGTGCCAGATCGGCGAACGGGCGCTTCAACTGGAAATTCGTGACAATGCGCGAGAGCGTGGCGGCCATGCCGTCCTGCGCCGGATAGTAGACGCGATAAGTCGGTCTGGCGGCGGGGGCGTCGTTCTCGATGTACTCCGTCGCCACGGCGGGGCGCACGAAGATGAAACGGTTGTTGAAGTACGAGCGGTGCAGGATCTTGCAGCACACCGAGTTGAAGAACGTCTCGGCGAGTTCGGGCTGACGATGCTCGGTCAGCAAGCCGATGTAGTGCAGCTTGACCTGCTGCCAGACGTCGTCGTCGAGCGACTGCGCGTCGAACTCGTCTTCCAGCGTGACGATGCATTCGCGCACGCGTTCGTCGTAATAGGCGATGCGATCGCGCTGGAGCTTCTGGATGCCCGTGAAGTCACCGGCTTCGAAACATGCCTGCGCCGCGACACATACCTCGCGGAAAATGCGGTAATGCTTGTCGAAGCCGTCCAGCATCGTGCGGGCGACGTCGAAAGCAAACTGCGACGACAGGAGTTTCGGGAAGTGATTCATACCGGTCGGGACAGGCGCAGGGCGAGCTTGCAACGATTGTAGCGCCGCTGCCCGCGCCTGATGGTCCGTCTAGCGTAATGTCGGTTCTGCGTGAAGGGTCTCGGGAATTACATCGTTTCCGCGAACAGCTCGCGGCCGATCAGCATGCGACGGATTTCCGACGTGCCTGCACCGATCTCATAGAGCTTCGCATCGCGCCAGAGGCGTCCGACCGGGTATTCGTTGATGTAACCGTTGCCGCCCAGAATCTGGATCGCTTCGCCGGCCATCCACGTCGCCTTTTCCGCCGTATAGAGAATCACGCCGGCGCAGTCCTTGCGCACTTGACGCACGTGATCGCTGCCCAGCGAATCCAGTTGACGGCCCACGGCATAGAGATACGAGCGGCTGGCTTGCAGGATCGTGTACATGTCGGCGACCTTGCCCTGAATCAGCTGGAACTCACCGATCGACTGACCGAACTGCTTGCGGTCGTGGATGTACGGCACGACCACGTCCATGGCGGCCTGCATGATGCCCAGCGGACCACCGGCGAGCACCGCGCGCTCGTAGTCGAGGCCGCTCATCAATACCTTCACGCCGCCGCCGACCTGACCGAGGATGTTCTCTTCCGGCACTTCCACGTTCTCGAACACCAGTTCGCCCGTGTGCGAGCCGCGCATGCCGAGCTTGTCGAGCTTCTGTGCGACGGAAAAACCCTTCATGCCCTTCTCGACGATGAAGGCCGTCATGCCGCGCGCACCGGCTTCGATGTCCGTCTTGCCGTAGACGACGAGCGTGTCGCAGTCCGGGCCGTTCGTGATCCACATCTTCGTGCCGTTGAGCACATAGCGGTCACCGCGTTTCTCGGCGCGCAGCTTCATGCTGACGACGTCCGAGCCGGCGTTCGGCTCGCTCATCGCGAGGGCGCCGACGTGTTCGCCCGATACCAGCTTCGGCAGGTACTTCGCCTTTTGCGCGGCGGTGCCGTTGCGGTGGATCTGGTTCACGCAGAGATTCGAGTGGGCACCGTAGGACAGACCGACGGATGCCGATGCACGCGAGATTTCCTCCATCGCGATCATGTGGGCGAGATACCCCATGTTCGCGCCGCCGTACTCCTCCGAGACGGTCATGCCGAGCACGCCGAGGTCGCCCATCTTGCGCCAGAGGTCCATCGGGAACTGGTCGGTGTGATCCACTTCCGCTGCGCGCGGGGCGATTTCCTTCGAGGCGAAATTCGACACCGATTCGCGCAGCATGTCCAGGTCTTCGCCGAGCATGAAATTGAGGCCGGGCAACGTCGTCATGACACAGTCTCCAGTGGGTGGCGCGTGGCGGTTCGCCCGCGCGTATGTTCGATGGTGCTTGGTAAGCGATGAATCTGCGAAAAATCAGCGTTCGTGATGCCGAAAGTCGTGCCGCAGGTGACGCGATAACCGGTGCGATATATCGCTCAGCGCGCGACGCCGGCCGCCGTGGCGGAATTGGGGGCCAGCACGAAGAGCGTTTGTTGCATGAGGGCGCAGAGCGTCCATTTGCCGTTGTCGACGGCGAACAGTTCCGCCGTGGCGACGATGAGCGTGCGTCCGGCTTTGACGACCTGACCGCGTCCGACCAGTGTATCGCCCTTGCCGGGCGCGAGAATGTTCAGTTTGTACTCGGCGGTGACCAGTTCCTGATCGACCGGGATACGGGTATAGCCGGCATAGCCGCCGGTCGAATCGGCGATGGCGCCGATCACACCGCCGTGGAAGTAGCCGAGCTGCTGATTGACCTTGTCGGAGAACGGCAACGAGATTTCGCAGAAGCCGTCGGCCAGATGCGTGAGTTGTGCGCCCCAGTGGGTCATTACGCCTTGTTTGTCGAAACTGGCGCGGATTTTCGCGGCGACGGCGTCGTCGAGCGGAGCGGCATGAGAGACAGGGGCGTTGGCCATGGTCGGGGTCGTGACAGGGACGCAAAGGGCTGGGATAGCCGGGTCCAGAGATACTACTTTACGTTTACGTAAACGTAAAGTCAGGGCTTTCCTGAATCGAAGCGAGGGAAGGGTGACGGTCTTTGCCGAGCGAATGCGTTCGTGGGAGCGAACAAAATGGTGAGGTGCAGGGGAGTTGCAGGGGAGGTGTTGGGGCGTTAGAGGGGCGGGGATCGGTGCTGCCCTGACGGAGAGACTTTCAGGTGGAACGGAGTCAGGGTAGTGCCGGTCCCCGCGGCCCTGGGAGGAGGTCAGGGCTGGGGGAGGGTGAGGCGGGCTGTGGTGTACAGGGCGCACGCCGGACAGAGCGCACGCCGGATAGCCGAACAGCAGGTTAGCAAACCGAACCGCAAAAACTCAGTGAGACGTCGCGGCCGTTTTCACGCGACGCGCGGAAGGCGGCACGACTTCCCCGGCCGCTTCGAGCAAAGCGTGGCACTGGGCTTCGTGTTGGGAGACTTCGTCGAGCGTGGCGTGGAGGTCTTCGAGTTGCTGTTCGAGGACCTGACGATGCGCGGAGAGTGTCTCGAGGAAGACTTTCAGTTGCGGCACCGTGTCCTTCGGCGACTCGTACAGATCGAGAATCGACTTGATCTCGGAGAGCGTGAGCCCGAGGCGTTTGCCGCGCAGCGTCAATTTCAGACGCGTGCGGTCCTGGCCGGTGTAGACGCGATGGCGTCCGCCGGGGCCTTCGCGGGCGGGGGTGAGCAGCCCTTGATCCTCGTAGAAGCGGATCGCGCGGGGGGTGATGTCGAACTCGCGGGCGAGGTCGGTGATCGTGTAAGTGAGCATCGGATCGGGTTACGCGAGTCGGGACTCGGGGTTGGGCACAATGTCGGGCGCTGGAGTCGGCACGAGGCCGAGGTCAAGCGTGCGGTGAATGTGCGGTTAAGCGACTACTTACCATTACAGATAGAATTGCCGTTTACGTTAGCGTCAACTTGCATCGTATGCAATCGGTGATGGCGTCAACCTGACAACAAGAGAACAAGCCCATCTGGAGCGTGGCCCCCGTGAATGCCCTTGAACAACAACTGAACTATCCCCTTGGCGACTTTCTGCCCGATGGCGGTACCGTGCACGAAGTCGTGCCGGGCGTCTTCTGGGTGCGCATGCCGTTGCCGTTCGTGCTCGATCACATCAACCTGTGGTTGTTGCGCGACGAGATCGATGGCGTCAAAGGATGGACGGTGGTCGACTGCGGCATCACGCATCCCCAGATCAAGGCGTACTGGGAGCAGGTGTTTGACAGCACGCTCGGTGGCGAACCGGTGCTGCGTGTCGTCGTCACGCATTGCCATCCCGATCACCTGGGTCTGGCGCACTGGATCTGCAAGGGCGGTGACAAACAGCGTTGGGAAGCGCGCCTCGCCATGTCGCTCGGCGACTACGCGTGGGGGCGTCTCATGTCCGAGGGCGACAATAACAATGCGGCCAACGCGGGCGGCGAATTCGCCGTCGCGCACTTCCTCGCACATGGCCTTGCCGACGAAGCGATGATCGAGCAGATTCGCAATCGCAAGTCCTACTTCAGCGACCTCGTCCCGGAAGTCCCGTCGCGTTACTTCCGTCTGAAAGACGGCGATACGCTGCGCATCGGCGGCAGCGACTGGCGTCTGATTGCCGGCTACGGTCACTCGCCCGAACATATGGCGTTGTACTCCGAGCAGCACAACGTGCTCATCTCGGGCGACATGGTGCTGCCGCGTATCTCCACCAACGTCAGCGTTTTTGACATCGAGCCGGAAGCCAACTCGCTGCAACTGTTCCTGGATTCGCTGGGCGTGTATCTCGATCTGCCCGCCGACTGCCTGGTGCTGCCGTCGCACGGCCGTCCGTTCACCGGATTGCACACCCGGATTCGTCAGCTTCGCGATCACCATGCGGCGCGTTTGCAGGAAGTGCGCGAGGCGTGCGCGAAGACACCGCAAAGCGCAGGCGACATCGTCCCCATCATGTTCCATCGCAAGCTCGACGCGCACCAGACCACCTTCGCGATGGGCGAAGCGCTTGCGCACTTGCACATGCTCTGGCGCGCGGGCGAACTCAAGCGCGAGCGCGATGCCAAGGGCGTGTGGCGATTCTCACCGGTCTGAGTGCGTGACGTTGGCTTCGCAGTGCAATGCGGTGCGACTGCCGAACGCTAGCCAAAGTGGGCAAAGTGGGTATCGACGGCATCGTTATTGACGTCGACTTCGACAGCCAACCGAATCGGAAACGCATGGCTAGTCGATAGCCTTGTCTTCATCAGTGCCGACACCAGGTCCGAGCAGCGGTATTCACGAGAGCGCCAACGCAAAACGCCCCGAAGCCTGTGCTCCGGGGCGTTTTTCATGGTGTAGCAATGCGTATGGCGTATGGCGTGCGGCGTGTGCCGTACACGTGGCTTATGACATCACGCGTGTTGCGCTGATGCCTGAATGCTGCGGCCATCTCGACCGAGCAGACCGTAGGTGACGAGACTGATCGCCACTGTCAGCAGAATGTAATACGCCGGTGCGAGCGGGTTTTGCGTGACCTTGATCAGATACGTGATCCAGAACGGTGCGAGGCCGCCGAACAGCATCACCGAAACGTTGTACAGAATCGAGACGCCTGTGGAGCGCACACCGACCGGGAACACTTCCGTGACAGCCGTCGGGAACGCGCCCCACACGAAGCCCATGCAGATCGCCGGGAGAATCTGCGCGAGCAGCAGATTGCCCATCGACGGCGCACCGTGCAACCGCGTGAACATCCAGAACGACGTCAGCCCGTAGAGCAGCACAAAGAGCAGAATCAGCGGCTTGCGGCCTACGCGATCCGAGATCCAGCCCGTGAGCGGGCACATCGCGGCAATCAGCATCGCGGCGATGAACGTCGACAGGCTCGCGGCGCCTTGCGTCAGACCGAGTTGCTTCACGGCGTAGATCGGCGTGTAGATCAGCGTGACGTAGAACGACGTCGTGGCCGCGACCGTCAGACCGAAGCCTGCGATGAGCGAGCGATAGTGCTTCGAGAAGACGTCCGCGAGCGGCGTGCGGCGCGTGGGTTCGCGCGCGGCGGCGTAGGCGAGGAATTCCGGCGATTCCGTCATACGGCGCCGGATGTAGAAACCCACCGGGCCGATCAGAATCCCGAACAGGAACGGCAGACGCCAGCCCCACGATTCGAGCGCTTCTTTCGATAGCCCCGAGTTCAGCACGTACGCGCACAGCCCCGCGAGTGCGACGGCGAGTGCCTGCGAGCACATCTGGAAACTACCGTAGAAGCCGCGCAGATTCGGCGGCGAGAACTCGATGAGCATGGCCGTCGAACCGCCGAATTCGCCACCGGCGGAGAAGCCCTGGATCACGCGCGCGAGCAGGATCAGCAACGGCGCCGCGAAGCCGATGGTCGCGTACGTCGGGGCAATGCCGATGAGGCCAGTGCCAAGCGCCATGAGCAGCACCATCACGGAGAGCGCCGATTTGCGCCCGGCGCGATCGGCGTACAGCCCGAAAGCGAGTCCACCGATGGGGCGGAAGAAGAACGCCACACCGAGCGATGCCACGCTCGCCAGCAGCGAGGTCGTGTCGTTATCCGCAGGGAAGAAGAGTTTCGCGATGACCACCGCGAAGAGACCGTAGACCGTGAAATCGAACCACTCGAATGCGTTGCCCAACGTGGAGCCGATGACCGCTTTGCGTCGCAGTGCCGGATCGATGACCGGCGTGCCGGTAGGGGTTGTCTGCATGTGCCTCTCCTGCTTGGTTGAGAGTGCCGCAGGCGGATCGGTAGCCGACAGACAGGTCGTCGACACGCGTCCGCTCTCTGGCGGCGAGTCCGGATTGACGTCGTGTTTACCTCTGTTCAAGTTACACGGACACTCTAACGCAGGTTTGGAATGCACCACAACGGGTCAAAAATACGACCGAATCTTGCGCAGGACGGCTTGTTTCACGCATGGAATGCGACAACGGGTGAAATGTTGCTTCAGCGGTTCCCCCGGCTGCCTTTCCAGTGATAGTCGCGCTGACCGACCCAGTCCCAGCCCCCGGTGTGCGGATTGAATTCGTAGCCCTCGCGGTATTCGCTGGTGTAGCAGCCGCCTTTCTCCAGATAGCAGCGCTCGCGCAGGAAGTGCGCGGCGTCACGCGACGAGCGAGGTTGTGCCGGTGCGATGACGACGGGCGGACGCGGCCCGACGATCACTGGCGCCGGCGTGACGATGACAGGGGCAGGGCCGACGATTGTCGGCGCGGGCGTGACGATGACGGGGGCGGGCCGGGTGATGGCCGGTGCTGGCGTGACGATGACGGGAGCGGGTGAGATGACGGCCGGTGCCGGTGTGACGATTATCGGCGCGGGAGCCACGATGGCCGGTGCAGGCGCCACGATCACGGGCGCGGGGCGCACGTATGACGCTGGCGGGCCGACGACCTGCCAATTGCCGGGGTCGAGTGCGGCGCATCCGGCCAGTGTGGCGACAGCGGTCAGGCCGATCAGGCGGACGAAGCGGAAGGCGGCGACCGCGCGGAAGCGGCGTCGAAAATGAGGTCGGCTGAGGAATCGACGCGAGACGACGCCGCGTGAGGAGCAAGCGCGCGATTCGGCTTGCCAGGACATGGCGTTCATGGGAGCAGCGCAGGTTAGGAATGCGGGGCACTGTATCGCGCCAAACACGCCATGCTTCGGCTTTCCTGCGTTTTTTGGGGGATGTCCGAGCCAGACATCCGTGAGCGGCGTGGGCGGCCACTCAATCGGTCATTTCACCCGCCTTCTTTGCCGCCTCGCGCGCTTGCCGCTGCGCCATCGTCGGCTTGCGGGGCGCGCGGGCGAACAGCATGTCGTATAGCCAGCGCGGCAGGCATCGCATGGCGAATGCCACGATGCCCATCGGCCACGGCAACACCGCAAAACGCTTGCGGCGGGCAATCGCGGCAGCCGCCTTGCGGGCGAACTTGTCCGAGTCCATCAGGAACGGCATCGGGAACGGATTGCCGTCCGTCATCGGTGTGCGAATGTAGCCCGGCGCGATCGTCACGACAGCGACTTTGTCCGCACGCATCTCGACCCGCAGGCTTTCCAGGTACGTCATTGCCGCCGCCTTCGACGCGCTGTACGCGCCATGCCCCGGCAGTCCGCGGACCCCCGCAACACTGCCGATGCCGACGAGCGTGCCGCGCTTGCGCTCGCGCATGGGGCCGACGAACGGACTGAACGTGGCGACCATCGCCATCCAGTTCGTGTCCATGACGGAGGCGAAGTGCGGCAGGTCGGCCGCATCTTCCGTATTCACACCGTGACTGATCCCCGCATTGGCGATCACGATGTCCGGCACGCCGTGGCGCGACATGAAGTCGCCGGCGGCCGCACGCAGCGCAAGGGCGTCGCGCACGTCGAGCGCATAGCAATGCACGGCATGCGGGTGCGGCAGCGTGGCGGCCAGATCGGTCAGCTTGTCGCCGCGACGGCCGACGAGGCCCAGAATTGCGCCTTGCGCAGCATAGTGACGCGCGAGCGCCTGCCCCAGCCCGCTGGACGCGCCGGTGATGAAGACCTTCGGAGATGTCGTGTGTGTTGCCATATAACGCAAAAGCCCGGCCGGGGCCGGGCTTTGTGAGCGGCGAAGCTTACAGCTTCTTCGCGCGGATCTGATTGATGATCGAGTCGGCCGTCTTGAGCGCCGCATCGAACGTTTGCTGCTCGGTCGTGGCCGGCTTGCCGGCCTTTTGCATCGCGTCGCCCGACGTCGCCGGCGAGACGAGGTACTTGCCCTGAATCGCAATCGTCGGCACGCCGTCGATCTTGTAGTCCTGCCACGTCTTGCTGGCCGTCTTCACGTTGGCAGCCGTCGAGAAGCCGTTGTAGGCGTCCATGTACTTCTGCTTGTCGATGCCGAACTGCGCGAGGAAATCGGCTTGCTGCTGCGCCGTGAGCAGATAGTTGTGCTTGACGTGGATCTCGTTGAAGACCTTCGGCGTGAGTTCGCCTTCACGGCCAAGCGCCGTCAGTGCGAAGAACATGCGGGTGTGCGGCTCGAAGCGGTCCTGGAAGGCGACCGGCACGCGCTTGAACACGACGTCCTTGCCCTGCGCCTTGACCCACTTCTCCAGCGTCGGCTCCAGCGCATTGCAGTGCGGGCAGCCATACCAGAAGAATTCGGTCACTTCGATCTTGCCCGGACCGGCCGACGTCGGCTGCTGCGGAATCGTCAGATAGTCGGTCCCCGAGACCGGTGCTTCAGGCGAGGCCGAGGCGACACCCGAGAGGAAACCGAAAGAAATCAGTACGGCACCAAGAAGTTTTTTCATGATCGTTGTTTAGGAGTGAGGCAGACGCGTCGCGTATTGGCGGCGCACCCGCGAAACCATATCCCGGATTCAGGCAAATTAGCCAGTGCATATGACCGGCGATGCGCTGCCGGGTTCAACGTCCCGCTTCGGCAGCGAACGCAGCCCCAATGATGCGGGGTTTTGCCATTCCTTGCCGGGCGGGGTCCTGACAGTTTCGAGGGGAGAAACAAAAGGCGTTGCCCTTACGGTGCAACGCCTTTCGCGTTCATTGCTTCGTGAAACGGATGACTGCCGTGTCGTACCCGCCGTCCTGCAGGCGTTGACGCACGTGGTTCATCTCGTCGAGCTTGCCGTACGGGCCGAGACGCACGCGGAAGAGCGTCAGACCGTTGGCATCGCGCTGCGTGACCTTCGCTTCGAAGCCCGACAGGGCCAGCTTGGCGCGCAGTTGCTCGGCGTCACTCTGCGATTTGAACGCGCCGACTTGCAGGTAGTAACCCGTGCTGGCGTTATCCGTGGCGCTCGCGGGCGGCGTGGTCGGCGGCGCGACCGGTACCGTCGATTTGCCGTTCAGGATGTCGGCCGGCGACGGCTTCGTCTGGGCCGGCGGCGTGGCCGGGGCCGTCGGGGCCGAAGCGACCGGCGGCTGCGCCGGAACGCCCGGCACGAGCGGCGACGACTCGACCGCCGACGCCGTATCCGGCACGGCAGCGCCCGACGCGGCGCCCGGCAGCGGCGTACGCGGCTGGAGCGACTTGTTCGGGTCCGGTGCCTGTGCGGCCGGCGAGTTGTCGGCCGGACGCGGCGGCGTCTTTTCGACGAACGGGGTCGGCGTCTTCGTGATGTAGAGCGCAACGACGACGGCAACGGCCAGCCCAACGATCAGGCCGAGCACGATGCCCAGAAAAGTACCGCCCCGCTGGCGGGGTGGTCGACGTGTGTTTGCCATCGAGTCGATTCCGTCCTTACAGAGTTCCGATGCGGCTTGCCGTTCGGAGTGGTTGGATAACTTACATCTTGGCCGGGGCCGACACGCCCAGCACGGCAAGCCCGTTGCGCAGCACCTGACGCGTCGCCGCCAGCAGCGCGAGACGCGCATGCTTCACGGTTTCGTCGTCCACCAGCACGCGATCCGAGTTGTAGAAGGAGTGGAACGCGCCTGCCAGATCCCGCAGATAGAAGGCCACGGCGTGCGGCGCAAGTTCCTCGGCAGCACGCGTGAGCATGTCCGGGTACTCGGCGAGCAGTTGCAGCAGCGCGAGCGCGCGTTCGCTGTCGAGCGGCGCGAGATCGGCGTTGACCAGTGCGGCTTCGTCACCGCCCCATTGCGTGAGGATCGAGCAGATACGTGCGTGCGCGTATTGCACGTAATACACCGGGTTCTCGTCGTTCTGCTTGAGCGCGAGATCCACGTCGAACACGAATTCGGTATCGGCCTTGCGCGAAATTAGGAAGAAACGCACGGCGTCGCGGCCACGGCGCAGGGCGTCCTCACGCTCGGTGGGGTCCGTCACCGGCGTTTCTGCCGTGATGCCGCCCGACCATTCGATCAGGTCGCGCACCGTCACGTAGCTGCCCGCGCGCTTGGAGATTTTCACCTCTTCGCCGTTGCGCATGACGGTGACCATCTTGTGCAGCACGTAGTCGGGGTAGCCCTTCGGAATGCCAATGCCCAGCGCCTGCAGGCCGGCGCGCACGCGGGCGATGGTGCCGTGGTGGTCCGAGCCCTGCACGTTGATGACCTGATGGAAGCCGCGATCCCACTTGCGCGTGTGATACGCAACGTCCGGCACGAAGTACGTGTACGTGCCGTCGGACTTGCGCATCACGCGGTCCTTGTCGTCGCCGTAGTCGGTCGTGCGCAGCCACAGCGCGCCTTCCTGCTCGTACGTCACGCCGGCGTCGATGAGCGCCTGCACCGTGCGCTCGACGCTGCCGTCGGCGTACAGCGACGATTCGAGATAGTACTGATCGAAGATCACGCCGAACGTTTGCAGGTCGATGTCCTGCTCGCGGCGCAGATACGCCACGGCGAATGCACGGATCGAGTCGATGTCTTCGATGTCGCCGCTGCCGGTGACGGGCGCGCCGTCGGACGCCTGCACGGTCTTGCCGGCGAGGAAGTCCTGTGCGATATCGCCGATGTAGTCGCCGTTATAGGCCGACTCCGGCCATTCGGCGTCGCCCGGCTTGAAGCCGCGTGCGCGGGCCTGCACCGACATGGCGAGCGTCTGGATCTGCACGCCGGCGTCGTTGTAATAGAACTCGCGGTGGACCGGACGGCCCTGCGTGCTGAGCAGCGCGGAGATCGTGTCGCCGAGGGCCGCCTGACGGCCGTGACCCACGTGCAGCGGGCCGGTCGGGTTGGCCGAAACGAATTCGATGAGCACCGGCGCCGCTTCGTTGCTGGCGGCGCGGCGGCCGAAGGCGGCGCCTTCGGTCAGGATCGCGCGGGCGACCGACTGCTTGGTGGCATTGGCCAGACGCAGGTTGATGAAGCCCGGGCCGGCGATTTCGACCGCGTCGACGAGACCCTTGGCACGGGCGTCGGAGAGAATCGCGTCGGCAATCTTCTGGGCCAGCTCGCGCGGATTGGCGCGCAACGGCTTGGCGAGTTGCATCGCCACGTTACAGGCCAGATCGCCGTGTGCGGCGACTTTCGGGCGTTCGAGCAGGATGACGGGCGCGGCAGGCGCGGTGCCGTCCGCAGGCATCAAACCGGCGACGACGTCGCCGATCAGCGCGACGAGAGCATTCTTTTGGGCGGGTAGCATTGGCGGGTGTTTCGGGTGCGTCCGGACGCGTCCGGACAGGCAGTTGAATCGTCAGCACCGGATTTTAACAGGTGTATGATGAAGTCACGGTACCCCTCCTTGCGTAACAAGTCAGGGACGGTGGTGGTGATAACTCGAAAAGGGAGCCAACCATGCTGGTAACGTTCACGGCGCATGCGTCGCCTACGATCAACATGCTGGAGAATCTGGCGCAATTGCTGCTGGGTATCGTCGGGAAGAAGGTCGGCGAGCGCGGCGCGATCGGGTCGGATGAGACGGGAGCCGCCATCGCGAAGCTCGAAGCGGCTATCGCGGAAGACAAGGCCGCTGCAGACAAGGAAAACGAAGGCAAGAAGTCCGACGAGCGCGATGACGACAATCGTCTGCGTCTGTCCCAACGAGCCTACCCGCTGCTGAACATGCTCAGGGAAGCGAACGCGGAAGGCGGCGCTGTCATGTGGGAAGTCAGCAGAAACTGAATTCAGCGCACCGGGGCCATCCCGGTGCATGCGACGAGCGCACAAAAAAAGCAGGCCGCAAATTGCGGGCCTGCTTTTTTTTCGTCGACCGTATCGAGAATTACTGCGCCTTGCCCGGTGCGTTATCCGGCGCGTTCGTGGCGCCGTTGCCGGTGTTGCCGTTGTTCGGGGTCTTCTTGGTGCTGTGACGCGGCTTCTGCGCCTTCGAATTCGGATGCGGGTCCGACGGCGTCATCGTCTGTGCGCCCGGCGTCGGTGCCTGACGCGAATTCGGCGAGGCCTGGCTCGGCATCGGGGTCGACGGATCCGTCGTCGTGCCGCCGCCAGGGCCGGCTGCGCCGCCACCTGCCGAACCTTGGGCGAAACTCAGCGCCGAGGCACCGGCGAGGGTCAGGGCAGCGACGGAAATGATTAGCTTCTTCATCAGATGGACTCCTTTGCTTTGCGCTGCACACCGAAGGAATGTCTTTCGTGCAGGCATCACTTGCGTTAGTGAGATTCCAGTCTAAGAAGCTGCGCCACGCTGTGCTGTAAGGCTTTGTAATGGAGTGTAATTCGGAGAATTCCCGGGAACTTTCCCTATTTCTCTCGCGAATACGTAGTCAACGTCCCATCATGCAACGCTTAATGGTTAGTCATCCGAACGACTTGACCAGAACACCTGATTGACGCCGGGAAGCGTTTCCAGATGATCGGTGAGCGCATCGAGTTCGCCGGCCTTGACGGCGGTCGGCAGCAGCAGCGCCTCGATTTCGACTTCCGCCTCGCCGAACGGGTGGATGTCGAGCGCACGCACCGGATAGTTCGACGCTTCGAGCCACGCCTCCACCTTGTCGAGCACGTCGCGCTGCGTGGTGCGGGCGCAGATGACGGACAGCGCATATGTGGCTTCCGAGGTCGCCTCGTTGATCGGCGCCCGGTTGATGCGGTTGACGACGGGCCGCAGCAGCGTGTTGGCCGCCAGCACGAAGAACGCCACGACGACGGCCTCGACGATCAGGCTGGCGCCCGCTGCCGCACCGACGGCGGCCGATCCCCACAGCGTGGCGGCGGTGTTCAGACCGCGCACCGACGCCCCGTCCTTCATGATCGCGCCCGCGCCGAGGAAGCCGACGCCCGAGACGACATACGCAATCACGCGCGTATCGCCCGGCATGAGCCGCATCGACAGATCGACGAACGCGGCGGCGCCAACGGCCACCAGCACGTTGGTCCGCAGCCCCGCTGTGCGTTGCCTGACCTGACGCTCCACGCCGATGATCGTGCCGAGAATGAACGCCACGGCGAGCGACACGAGGGTGTTGAGCAGCGGGAGGAGGTGGAAATTCTGGATGCTGTTCAGGGCTTGCATGGAACGTCTCGACAGGAGCCTGCGGTCATGTTGCGCCGCCGCATTATGGCACCGGGATTTGACGGGGGGAAGGCATGCTGCCGGGAGGGCGGGGCGACGTGTTGTTTTTCGTCGCCCCGGTAGCGATGGCGCGGATTACGACAGTTGCGGGGCCAGTAGACGGCGCGCCGTGGCTTCGTCCACGCCGGTTCGCTCCATGAAGTCCTCGACCTGATCGGGGCCGATCTTGCCGAGCGTGAAGTACGTGCTGTCCGGATGCGACAGGTAGAAGCCCGAGACGCTGGCGGCCGGCAGCATGGCCATCGATTCCGTCACGCTCATGCCGACGTCGTGCGCTTGCAGGTAGTGGAACATCGGGCCCTTGACCGAGTGCTCCGGGCAGGCAGGATAGCCGGGGGCCGGGCGAATGCCGACGTACTTCTCCTTGATGAGCGCGTCGTTGTCGAGCTGCTCGTCGGCCGCGTAGCCCCAGAAGTCACGGCGCACACGTGCGTGCATGCACTCGGCGAAGGCTTCGGCCAGACGGTCGGCCAGCGCCTTGAGCATGATGGCGCTGTAGTCGTCGTGCGTGGCGAGGAAGCCGGCTTCCTTCGTGTCCACGCCGAGGCCTGCCGTCACGGCGAACACGCCGATGTAGTCGGCCACACCGCTGTCCTTGGGGGCGATGAAGTCGGCCAGCGAGCGGTTCGGGCGACGCACGCCGTCCACCACCGGGCGCTCGCTCTGCTGACGCAGGTTGTGCCACGTGAACGCGACTTCCGAGCGCGACTCGTCGGTATAGATCTCGATGTCGTCGTCGTTCACCACATTCGCCGGCAGCATCGCGATCACGGCATTGGCCGTCAGCCAGCGGCCCTTGATCAGGCGATCGAGCATGGCCTTGCCGTCCTCGAACACGCGCCGGGCCGAGTCACCGACGATCTCGTCGGTGAGGATCGCCGGGTACGGTCCGGCGAGGTCCCACGTCTGGAAGAACGGACCCCAGTCGATGTAGTCCGCGAGTTCGGCCAGATCGTAGTTCTTGAACAGGCGCCGTCCGATGAACTTCGGCTTCGGCGGCACGTAGCTCGACCAGTCGACCTTGAACTTGTTCTCGCGCGCGGTGGCGAGCGAGACCATCGGCGTGGCCTTGCGGTTCGCATGCTGTGCGCGCACGCGGTCGTAGTCCGTCTTCACCTCTTCGAGGTAGCGCTCGGCGGCGTCGTCGGAGAGCAGGTTCGAGGCGACCGAGACGGAGCGCGAGGCGTCCGGCACGTAGATGACCGGGCCTTCGTAGTGCGGCGCGATCTTCACGGCGGTGTGCACGCGCGAGGTCGTGGCGCCGCCGATGAGCAGCGGAATGTTGCGCAGACGGAAGTAGTCGTCGCGCTGCATTTCCGACGCCACGTAGGCCATCTCTTCCAGACTCGGCGTGATGAGTCCCGACAGGCCGATGATGTCTGCGCCTTCTTCCTTCGCCTTGGCGAGGATCTCGGCGCACGGCACCATCACGCCCATGTTGACGACTTCGAAGTTATTGCACTGAAGCACCACGGTGACGATGTTCTTGCCGATGTCGTGCACGTCGCCCTTGACCGTGGCGATCACGATCTTGCCCTTGGAGCGCACATCCTCGCCGGCAGCGGCCATGCGCGCCTTCTCTTCCTCGATGAACGGCACGAGGTGCGCCACGGCCTGCTTCATCACGCGCGCGCTCTTCACGACCTGCGGCAGGAACATCTTGCCTGCGCCGAACAGGTCGCCCACGACGTTCATGCCGTCCATGAGCGGGCCTTCGATGACCTGAATCGGGCGACCGCCCGCATCGGCGATCTTCTGGCGCACTTCCTCGGTGTCTTCGACGATGAAGGTCGTGATGCCGTGCACCAGCGCATGTGCGAGACGCGCCTCGACCGGCTGATTGCGCCACTCCAGATTCTCTTCGCGCTTGGCGGCCCCGCCCTTGAAGCGGTCGGCGATCTCCAGCAGACGCTCGGTGCTGTCGTCGCGACGGTTGAGCACCACGTCTTCCACACGCTCACGCAGTTCGGGATCGAGGTTCTCGTACACGCCGAGCTGACCGGCGTTGACGATGCCCATGTCCATGCCCGCCTGAATCGCGTGGTACAGGAACACCGTGTGAATCGCTTCGCGCACGAGATCGTTGCCGCGGAACGAGAACGAGACGTTCGACACGCCGCCGCTGATCTTCGCGCCGGGCAGGTTCTGCTTGATCCAGCGCGTGGCGTTGATGAAGTCGACGGCGTAGTTGTTGTGCTCTTCGATGCCGGTGGCGACTGCGAAGATGTTCGGATCGAAGATGATGTCTTCGGGCGGGAAGCCCACTTCGTCGACCAGCACGCGATAGCTGCGCTCGCAGATCTCGGTCTTGCGCTGGTACGTGTCGGCCTGCCCCTGTTCGTCGAACGCCATGACCACGGCCGCCGCGCCGTAGCGGCGAATGCGCTTGGCGTGGTGCACGAAGGCTTCCTTGCCTTCCTTGAGCGAGATCGAGTTGACGATCGCCTTGCCCTGCACGCACTTCAGACCTGCTTCGATCACTTCCCACTTCGACGAGTCGATCATGATCGGCACGCGTGCGATGTCCGGCTCCGAGGCGATCAGGTTCATGAAGCGAACCATCGCGGCCTTGGAGTCGAGCATGGCCTCGTCCATGTTGATGTCGATGACCTGAGCGCCGTTCTCGACCTGCTGGCGTGCAACCGCGAGCGCTTCGTCGAACTGGCCGTTCAGGATCATGCGTGCGAACGCTTTCGAGCCGGTGACGTTGGTACGCTCGCCGACGTTCACGAAAAGCGTGCCCGCGCCGATGTTGAAGGGCTCGAGGCCGGACAGGCGCATCGGCTGGACCGGCGGTTCGACAGACGTTTGACTCATGGGGCAATCCGTTCAGTGGTTAGTGCATCGTGCGGACGAGGGGTGAAGCGTCGCGCCTATATGTCGCTGCGTAGCTTCGTCGCTTACGCGTCCTCGTCATTGCGATACTGCGACGGCCAGCGACGCGGCTTCACGTCCGAGAGCGCCTTGGCGATCTCGGCGATGTGCTCGGGCGTGGTGCCGCAGCAGCCGCCGGCCAGATTCACGAGACCGGCCTGTGCGAACTCCTTGAGCAGGCCGGACGTCACGTCGGGCGTTTCGTCGAAGCCCGTGTCGCTCATCGGGTTGGGCAGGCCGGCGTTCGGGTAGACCGACACGTAGGTGTTGCACAGCTTGGCCAGCTCGGCGATGTACGGGCGCATGAGCGTCGCACCGAGCGCGCAGTTCAGGCCGAACGTGAGCGGACGCGCGTGACGCAGCGAGTTCCAGAACGCTTCCACGGTCTGGCCCGACAGAATGCGCCCGGAGGCGTCCGTCACCGTGCCGGAAATCATGATCGGCAGGATCTCGCCGGTGTCCTCGAACAGTTCGTCGATGGCGAAGAGCGCGGCCTTGGCGTTGAGCGTGTCGAAGATCGTTTCGACCAGGAACAGGTCCACGCCGCCTTCCATGAGCGATTTCGCCTGCGCGTAGTACGCGTCGCGCAACTGGTCGAAGTCGACGTTGCGTGCGCCGGGGTCGTTCACGTCCGGGCTGATGCTCGCGGTCTTGGGCGTCGGTCCGACGGCGCCGGCGGCAAAACGGGGCTTGTCCGGGGTGCTGAACGCGGCGCACGCTTCGCGGGCCAGACGCGCCGACTCGCGGTTCATCTCGTCGGCCAGATCTTCCATGTGGTAATCGGCCTGCGCGATCGTCGTCGCCCCGAAGGTGTTCGTCTCGATGATGTCGGCGCTGGCAGCCAGATACTGACGGTGGATCTCGCTGATGACGTCCGGGCGGGTGAGCGAGAGCAGCTCGTTATTGCCCTTGACGTCGTGCGCGAAGTCGGCGAAACGCGCGCCGCGGTACTGTGCTTCGTCCAGCTTGTACCGCTGAATCATCGTTCCCATGGCGCCGTCCAGAATCAGGATGCGCTGTTCGAGCAGCGCAGGCAGGGTCTGACCGCGCGTGTATGGCAGTGCATTCGGCAGTGCATTCGAAGCGGCAGGCCGTGCGCTTGCGGCGGATGGGGTTGCGGTGCTCATGACGGACGTCGCCTTGGAGTGGCCGGAAAACCTATAATTGTAATGGTTTTCGCGAATGCCGCCCGCGCGCCGACGCCCGAGAATGGGGCGCTCGCGCCGCCCGCAGGGCGGTGTCATCCAACTTTCCCGAAGTTTTGTCGACGAAATGGAATTTCTGCTCCCGAGCGCCGCTCACAAGTTCCTGCAAGCCAATGCCAACGCGCTGTTCGTGGATTGCCGCAGCGAAATGGAACACCTGTTCGTCGGCCATCCGGTCGGCGCCATCCACGTGGCGTGGAACGATGGCCCGGACTGGGAGATCAACCCGCACTTCGTGCAGAGCGTGCGCAAGCTGGCCGGGGCAGGGGGCGAGCGTCCCGTCATGCTCGTCTGCCGTAGTGGCAACCGCAGCATGGCGGCTGGCGAGGCGCTGGAGGCGGCGGGCTTTGTGAATGTCTACGGGGTGCTGCACGGCTTCGAGGGCGATCTGGACGCCACCCATCACCGCAATGCCGTCAATGGCTGGCGTTTCGACGGGTTGCCATGGCAGCAATGCTGAGCCGGTGTCCTGCCAACGCCCGGCAAGCTTGATCCGGCCTGATAAGCCTGGAAGGTCTGAAACGCCTGACATGAGGTCAGGCGTACGGCCGGATTCCCATCCCATGAAAAAACCCTCGCCGAGGCGAGGGTTTTTCGTGTGGCTGCACCGCGTAGGTGACGGCTTTCAATGGAGCACAACCGGGTTCGTCATGAAGTTATCGAACTGACCGAGGAATTCGTCGACTTCGTCCTCGGAAGGTTCGGTGGCAATCAACTTCTGCACTTCTTCACGGAATTGCCGGGCAAGCGAGCCGTCGAGGAAAATCTCACGGCCTGCGGTCTTGTCCACGATTTCATAGCCACCGGCGGACAGCGAATGATTGCCGTTATCGGCGGCAAACTCCACGACACAGTAATTCGGGCTGTTGTAAATCATGAGCATGGCAACTCTCCTGGTGTTCCTGCATGGTCCTTGGTAACCCACATAGGGGCGACGCGGCGCGATTTCAAGAGGCAGTGCCCCATGATTCGCTTATCGGCACACCGGCTGACGAATTCAATGGTTTTGGCCCTCCTTTTATCAAAGGTCCCGCAACAAGTCCCGCAAGTTCCTCATTTCCACCATTTTGCAGGTTTCAGACGTTAGATGCGGCCCCTGCCAAAAATGTTGCAAGGGCTTTGGTTACGAACTGTTTCTGCTCGACGATCGACAGGTGCGCGGCGTCGGGCACGATCTCCAGTTGGGCGCAGGCGATTCCGTCGGCGATGCGTTGCGCCACGGCGGGCGGCGTCGAGGGATCGTTCTCGCCCACGAGCACCAGCGTCGGCGCTTCGATTTCCGACAAACGATTTCGCACATCGAACGCTGCCAGGGCTTCGCACGCGGCCGCAAAGCCTTCCGGATCGGCATGCGCCACCAGCGCGCGAATGCGTTCGGCCGTCTCGGGATGATGTTTGCGAAAACGCTCGCCCAGCCAGCGTTCCAGCGTGCCGGCCGCGAGTTCCTTCATGCCGTGGGCACGGGCTTTCGCGGCGCGCTCGAGGAAGAGTTTCGCATCGGCGTCGTCGTAACCGGACGTGGTGTCGATCAGCGTGAGGCTGGCAATGCGCTCCGGGGCGTCCAGCGCGACCTGCTGGGCGACGGCGCCGCCCATCGAAATGCCGACGAAGTGGGTACTCGGGATTTCCAGCGAACTGAGCAGGGCGGTCGCGTCGACGGCCAGTTGTCCGATGGAATAGGGGCCGCGCGTCACGTCGCTGCGGCCATGGCCCCGACTGTCATAACGCAAGACCCGGAAGTGGGTCGCCAGCTCGGGCACCAGATCGTCCCAGACGGTGAGGTCGGCCCCCAACGGATGCGCGAGCGTCAGCCACGGTCCGTGACCCTCCACCGCATAATGAATCGATGCTCCGTTGGCGCTGACTTTCATGGGAGGCCCCCTGGTATCGTCACTACGTTGCGAGGTGATGTCGTTGGGCGTCGATGTGTCAAAAATGCGGTCAGGATGATTCTGATTATGTCAGGAAGATCAGGATCCTGCTGAGCGTTTCGTAGTAGTTGGGCAACACTTCGCCGCGCACCCGCATCACAGCGGTATCGCTCGAAATTCTAAGGAATCGAAGGGGATTTCTCAGGGGTGGAAAACCCTGCGTGCCGTAGGGGCTGGGGCGGTTCGGGCGCGGAGCGTCACCGTCGGCGCCCCCCTACTCCCCTTGTGCCCCTTACGCCCCTCGCGCCGCTACCCGCTCACTGCGCCGACTTCTCGGTAAAGATCAGCTCGACTTCGGTGCCCGACGGTTCCGTCTGCCTGACGCGCACCGGCAACCAGTCGAGCGACGGCGCCAGCCAGATATCGACACGCCGTTCGTCGCCCGCTTTGCGCGGCAGGCGCGTGAAGTGACGCGTCTCCACATAGCCCTTCGGCGTTCTCATCGTCTCGCTGCCGACGTACTGCACCGGCCACACTTCGCTGCTGTCCGTGTCGACCACCGTGAACTCGTGCGTCACGCCGACTTGCGTGTAGCGCTCGGGATTGCCTCTCGCGTAGCCGGCCAGTTGCATCATCACACTGAAGCGGTCCTGCGCGCCGGGGGCGAGGGGCACGGTTTGCCCGGAGCGCGAGAAATGCAGTGTCGGCGTGGCGTCGCGATGGAAGTCGGTGATGTATTCGGCGCGACGTCCGCGTTTTTCTACATAACGGGACGGTGCAATGCCGTTGACGTCGTAACCGCCTTCACTGATGAACTCGAACGTGCCGAAAAAGATGATCGGCACCGAGATGCGCAACTGGTAGTGCCCGTTGTCGTTCACCCAATGCAGTTGGCCGGTCTGGTTGCGCACGCCGTTCATGAGCGCGTCGTACGTCAGGGTGACGGACGGCGGCGGGTCGAACTTGTCGCCGTTGGCGGCTGCCGCAGTGAGCGGGATACTCGGCGGTGCGGCGGCGGCGGACGCCTTCGCGCCGGTCGTATCACCTGCGCCTGCCACCGTTTCCGACGCTGCCAGAGGCCCGGGCGTGTCGGTCGCCACCGGCGCGGCGAGCGTGTCGGGCGGGGCTTCGACCGGCGGGACCGGCTGGGGCGGGCGTGGCTTGACCACCGGCTTGGGCGGCGGTGGGGCGGGCGGCGCTGGCGGCG
>NZ_MAOS01000042.1:0-74432 GCF_001721285.1 Pandoraea sp. ISTKB | reverse complement strand
GACCGCACCGGCCGACGCACAGTCGCCCCCGTCGCAAGACGTAGCCCGACGATGACCGCCACACCCACAACGCGGGGCCGACGCCCCAAACACTTGCCCGATGGCCGCGCAGCCCTGCTGAACGCGGCCATCGACGCTTTCTCGCATCTCGGCTATGACGGCGCCAACCTGCGCGGCATCGCCGCTACGGCAAAAGTCGACGCCAGCCTCGTGCGCGTGCACTTCGGCTCGAAGGAGCAACTCTGGCGCGCCTGCGTCGATACGCTCGAAGCCGCGCTCACGGCCCCCGTCGACAATCTGAAAGCGATCGCGGACGACACCGCCCGCCCGGTACGCGACCGGCTGCGCGACGCCATTGCGCTCATTGCGGCCTACGCCGTGCAGCACCCCGAGCACAAACGCTTCATTTCCCTGCACGCTACGGAGACCGGGGAGCGTGGTGCGGTGCTGTACCGTCATCTGCTCGAACCGGTCTACAACTGCATGGAGAAGCTCATCGTGGAGGGGATGGCCGCCGGCGTGGTGCGCGCCGAGCACCCGGCCATGTATTTCTGCGTGCTCGCTCACGCGCTGCACCCGCCGCCCGGCTCACCGGTGCTGATGCAGGTGATTGCGCCGGAAGTCGGCGGCGAGGCCTTCGGTCCCGCCCTGCTCAAGCAGGTCGAGATGGTCTTTTTCACGCCGCCGGACACCGAAGGCTGAGATCATCTGACGCCGGAACTTCGAAACACCGGCGTCTCAGGACCCGGACATTGTCTCGAGATGGTCCGCCAGACGCCGCAGCATGGCGTCGCACCCGTCGAGTTGTTCGATGCTCACGAACTCGTCCGGCTTGTGCCCCTGATCCATGCTGCCCGGCCCGCACACCACGGTCGGAATGCCCACTTCATTGAACAGCCCGCCCTCCGTCCCGAAAGCGACGGTGCCGAACGCGTCGGACCCGCTCAGCAGCGACAGCAGACTGGCGGCTTCGCTGTCAGGTGGCGTCGCCAGTCCCGGATAGGCAGACAGCGGCAGCAGCCGAATCCCGGTATCCGGCTTGACGGCCTGCATCTTCGGCACGAGGTCTGACTCGGCGAAACGTTGCAGCTCGTCGGCCACTTCACTGGCATCGAACCCCGGCAGCGCACGCACTTCGAAGTCGAACTCGCATTCTGCCGGCACGATGTTGAGCGCACGTCCGCCCTTGATGGTGCCGGTCTGCACCGTCGAGAACGGCGGGTCGAAACGATCATCGTGATGCCGGGGATCGCTCAACCGCTCACCGATCTCTTCCAGACGATTGATGAGCCGCGCCGCGTACTGGATGGCATTCACACCGTACGGCGCATACGCGGAATGGCACGGTGCGCCCTTCACACAACACCGCATCGCCAGCTTGCCCTTGTGACCGAGCACCGGCTTGAGTTCGGTCGGCTCGCCGATCAGGCACAGCACCGGTTTGTGTTCGCGCTTACCGATCTCGGCGAGCATGGGGCGCACGCCCAGACAGCCGATCTCCTCATCGTACGAAAACGCCAGATGCACGGGCATCTGCAAATCGCGGCTCACGAAGTCCGGCACCGCCGCAAGGACGCAAGCGATAAACCCTTTCATGTCAGCCGTACCACGTCCGTATAACCGCCCTTCCTGCTCCACCAGACGAAACGGCTCGACAGTCCAGGGCTGTCCATCGACGGGTACCACGTCCGTATGCCCCGAGAGCACGACACCGCCCCGATCTCGCGGGCCGATGGTCGCGAAGAGATTCGCCTTCGTGCGCTCGTCGTTGTAGAACAGCTCGCTGGGCACGTCATACCGTGCGAGGTAATCGCGGATGAATTCGATCAACGCGAGATTGGAATCGCGGCTCACGGTCGGAAAACCGATCAGCGTTTCCAGCAAGGCACGGCTCGAAACCTCACTCATCGCCCGGCACTCCATAGCTCGGCGCGGCCGTGGGATTCAGGGCGCGCGTCACATAATCCTGCATCTGCGGCGCGTAGGCACGCCAGAGGCCATGGAGCTGCCCGATAGGATCGTCATCCGCCCAGTCCACCCGCAGATCGACGATGGGCCAGACCAGATCGCCCACGATCTTCAGCGCCGCCGAATGCACCGGCCCGGCTTCGCCGCCAGCAGCCATCGCCGCGTGCATGGCCGCGAGCAGACGGTCTGCCAGCGGGCCTGTGGTCTGCTCGAACGCGGGCACCATCGACTCGATTACGCCAAGACTCGACAGCATGTTGCCCGCTGCCACGCACTGCTGCCCGGCCACTGCGTGATAGGTCCCGAGCGCCTGATAGCCGCTGAAGTGCGCGGTGCGCCCCTGCGCGTCGACCACCGCCACTTGCCGGTATTCGCTCCACTGGCGCTCGGTCAGCGCGTCGCGCAAGGCGGTCTGCGGGTCCGCGCCCACGGCGAGACGGTCGAGAATGTCCGGCCCGAGTGCAGGCAGCGTGACGTTCTGCGTCGCCACCGCGCCAACGTTAGCGCGCAACCACGGACACCGCGCGCCCACGGCAATGCTCGACGAACTGATGGCGATACCGAGTTGTCCGGTCTGCTCACAGCGTCCGACAATTGAGAAGGTCATATGCGTTCCTTATGCGAGTGAGGCACGTCAGGCACGTTGGGAATCCTGCGGCGTCCAGCCTTCGGGAATCACCGCGATCACGTCGATTTCCATCAACCACTCAGGCTGTCCGAGCGCGACGACCGTCAGCCCGGTGGAGATGGGAAACACGCCCTTGAGCCACTTGCCCACTTCGCGATAGACGGGCTCGCGAAAACGCACGTCCGTCAGATAAGTCGTGGTCTTCACCACATGCGACAGGTCGCTGCCCGCCTCTTCGAGCAACTGCTTGACGTTCTTCATCGCCTGCTCGGCCTGCGCGCGCGGATCGCCGAGACCGACGAGATTGCCCGCAAAGTCGGTGCCGATCTGGCCACGCACGTACACGGTGTTCCCCGCACGCACCGCCTGACAGAGATCGTTGTCGAGCGACTGATTCGGATACGTGTCCTTCGTGTTGAACATCCGGATACGGGTATGGGTCGGTTGGGTCATGGAAAGCTCCTCGGATCGTGATCGTGACTCAGTTCGCGACATTCGTCGGCGCGTCGTAGTAAGCGAGATATTTGCGTTGCGTCGCGATGTGCTCGGCGACATGTCGTGCGTCGTGCCACACGCCCCAGATGAAGGACGAGCCACGACGCGACAGCCACGGCAAGCCGAGGAAATACACCCCCGGCTCCTTCGAGACGCCACGCTGATGTTTGGGTTTGCCGCTGTCGTCGAACGCATCGACTTGCAGCCACTGGAAGTCATGGACGTAGCCGGTCGCCCAGAGAATCGTGGTCACCCCGGCGTTGACGAGGTCCAACTCACTGAGCGGATGCGTCAGGCACTCGGGGTCGGCGGGAATGACACGGGCCTCCGGCTCATCCGGAAGTTCGAGGCCATTGCGCGCCGCGTAGGCGTCGGCAGCGTCGAGCATCGACAGGTAGTTTTCGTCCCCTCGCGCAATGTTCTCGGCCAGATCGGGCGCAAAGCGCACCACGCCGCCGTCGAACGATTGGGTGAGGCCCGTGAGCGTCACCCCCTGATGCGCCAGACGGCGAAAGTCGACCGTATGACCACCGCGCGCGCCGCTCACGGCAATCGTCACGTGGGCCTTGCCGGGTCGCATGACCTCGGCATCCCACTCGCCCAGCACGCCGAGCCACCAGCAGAAGTCGCGCCCACGATAGCCACGCGGCGGACGGTCGTGCGGGCCGACCGACAAGTAGACCTGGCGTCCTGAGCGCTGCAACTCGTCGGCGATCTGCACGCCCGACGACCCCGCACCGACGACCAGCACATTGCCCGGCGGCAACTGCTCCGGATTGCGGTAATCGGCCGAATGCAACTGCGTGAGACGGTCGTCGCGGGGCGCGATGCCGGGAATCACCGGTCGCTGGAACGGCCCCGTCGCCACCACCACGCGAAGCGCCTCGTACCGACCATCCGACGTCTCGACAGTGAAGCCCGGCCGCCCGACGTTTCTCACGACCTTCGTCACTTCCACGCCTGTGCGGATCGGCGCTTCGATCTTGTGCGCGTAATCCACGAAATAGTCCGCGACCTGCTCTTTCGACGCAAAGCCATCCGGGTCGACGTCGGCAAACGTCATGCCGGGAAACCGGTCATGCCAGGCGGGACCATTGGCGACGAGCGAATCCCAGCGTCCGGTGCGCCAACGCTCCGCAATGCGCGCGCGTTCCAGCACGAGATGCGGCACACCCAGCTTGCTCAGGTGCTCGCTCATCGCCACGCCGGCCTGACCGGCACCGACGACGAGCGTATCGATTGACGGGGTTTGCACTGTCATGGCTTGCGTCCTTCAGAAGGCAGAGAGTTGGCGAACCACCCGGGGGATGGGTCATTCGGGGCAATCTACGCGTGCGGACAGCATCCGAAAAATACATTTAAAAAATGCAGGGCATCGGATTTGACTATGCAGACTTTTTTTTCGGTTTCAAAATGCCGTCGAATCATGCCGCCCGATGTGCTGCTTTATTTACCGCCTGATGGAGCGATGCCGATGGACAATCAGCCGCTGCGTTACTCGCTGCGCCAACTGCGCTATTTCGTGGTCACCGCCGAGGTGCTGTCGTTCACTGCGGCGGCCAGACGGCTGCACATCTCACAACCCTCCATCTCTACCGCGCTTGCGGATCTCGAAGTCTCGTTCGGCGTGCAGTTGTTCATCCGGCATCACGCAAGCGGGCTGTCGCTCACGCAAGCCGGGCGCGATCTGCTCGGGCAGGCGCGCAACCTGCTCAAAACGGCGGAAGAGTTACAGATGGCGGCCAAGGAGATGGATGGCGGCATGACCGGTGCGATTGCGCTGGGATGTCTGGCGTCGCTCGCGCCGCCGCTGATGCCGGGCCTGATCAGCCGCTTCACGCAAGAGCATGCCGGCATTTCGTTTCGCACCTTCGAAGCCCATCAGGACGGCCTGCTACGCGGCCTGCACGACGGCTCGCTCGATCTCGTGCTCACCTACAGCCTCGATCTGAGCGAGGACATCGCGTTCACCCCGCTGCTGTCGCTGCCGCCGTACGCGATCCTGCCGCGCACACACCGACTCGCCCGGGCACGCAAAGTGTCGCTGGCCGACTTACAGTCAGAGCCCTACGTGATGCTCGATCTGCCGCATAGCCGCGAGTATTTCGCAGCGCTGTTCGATGCGGTCGGCACCCGGCCCGTGCCGGCCTTCCGATCGTCGCAACCCGAGGTCGTGCGCGGCATGGTGGCGAACGGTCTGGGCTACAGCCTGCTGAATTTCCCACTCAAATCGACGCGCACGGTGGACGGCGAGGAATTCGTCATCAAGCGCTTCAAGGACAACGTCAACGCGCTCACGCTGGGCGTGGCGCAATCCCGCACGATGAAGCCGCGCCGGGTGGTCGAGCGCTTTGCGTCGTTCTGCGAGAACTACATCCGGCGACTGCATCTCACGCCGCAATGACTCGCCTGCCGCCTGAATCGCATCATCAGCATCGCGCATAGGTCCCCCCGGCATTTCAACGCTGCATAGGGAAAACCTTTGCCCTGTATCCGAAAACAATATTTTGGCTGGCAATTTGGCTTGATAGATTGATGTTCATGTTGAGCGCCGAACGCAAGGGACAGCAGCATGCCCCGAGGCGAAGCGGCGAATGAACGGAGGGCTTCATGGCTGACCAGACAGGGACGATCGCAGGGCAAACGCTCATCGACGCACTGCGTGCCGGTGGCGAACGCTCATTCGACGATGCACGGGCAATGCCGCCCGGCGTGTATACGTCGCCCGACTTTCTCGCTCGCGAGCAACAGGGCATCTTTGCCAGAGAGTGGCAATGCGTGGGGCGGGCCAGCGTGCTCGCTGCGCCGGGCGATTACCTCACGGCCCAGATCGGCGATCAGCCCGTCGTGGTCGTGCGTGACGAGCAGGGTCAACTGACGGCGATGTCCAACGTCTGCCTGCATCGCATGTCCGTGCTGCTCGAAGGGCGCGGCAACATCCGTCGCATCGTCTGCCCTTACCACGCGTGGAACTACGGCCTCGACGGTCAGTTGAAAGGCGCGCCGATGATGGACGAGCAAGCGGGCTTCTGCAAGGAAAGCTACCGGCTGCCCGCGATTCGTTGCGAGCAGTGGCAAGGCTGGATCTACGTCACGCTCGATCCGCATGCGCAGCCCGTCGCCCGGCAACTGAGCGAACTCACCGAGCTGATCGCGCCTTACGGCATGACCGACTACATCGAAACTTTCTATGAAGAGCATGTCTGGGATACGAACTGGAAGATCCTGGCCGAGAACTTCATGGAGAGCTATCACCTGCCGATGCTGCATCGCGCCACGGTAGGGCCGCATTCGAAGCTCGAAGAGATGGAATGCCCGCCGGGTCTCGCGGCGTTCAACTATCACTGGATCACCAAGGAAGCGAGCCTGCCGATCGGCAACGCGCACCCCGACAACACCCGTCTCGAAGGCCACTGGCGCAAGACGACGGCGCTGCTGGCGATCTACCCGACGCATCTCGTCACGCTCACCCCCGGGTACTTCTGGTACCTCGTGCTCCAGCCGCGAGGCGTGGGACGTGTGCACATTCGCTTCGGCGGCGGGCTGGCGCCCGAGTTCGTCGCGGACCCACAGGCGCAAACTTACATGGCGTCGCTCAAGACACTGCTCGACGAAGTCAACGCCGAAGACCGGCGTGGCGTGGAGGCCGTGTTCCGTGGCGTACACGCACCGCTGGCGAAGCCGGGCCATCTGAGCCGACTGGAGCGCCCCAATTACGATTTCGCGCGCTATCTCGCCGCGAAGCTGGCTCAGCCCTGAGTGCCGGACCCGGTCTCACACCCGGCGCCGCACTCCGAAGACAGGACACCATTACGATGTCGAACCCTTCCTTCATTTCGTTCTCGAGCGTGAGCAAGTCGTATGACGGCGTGCATCACGTCGTCGACGACCTGAACCTCGATGTACGCCGCGGAGAGTTCCTGTCCTTGCTCGGCCCATCGGGTTCGGGCAAGACGACCACGCTCATGATGCTCGCGGGTTTCGAGTCCCCCACGCACGGCGAAATTCGTCTTGACGGCCAGCGTCTCGACGACAAGCCCCCGCATCGGCGCGACATCGGCATGGTGTTCCAGAACTACGCGCTGTTCCCGCATCTCACGATTGCGCAGAACGTAGCCTTCCCGCTGTCGGTGCGACGCGTCGGACGCACCGAGCAGAATGCCCGCGTCAAGCGCGCGCTGGAGATGATCGAGCTGTCGCACCTGGCCAACCGGCGTCCGGCCCAACTCTCCGGCGGTCAGCAGCAGCGCGTGGCGCTGGCCCGTGCGCTGGTGTTCGAGCCGAGCGTGGTGCTGATGGACGAGCCGCTGGGCGCGCTCGACAAACGGCTGCGCGAGACGATGCAGTACGAGATCATGCGCCTGCATCGCGAGCTGTCGCTGACGATCGTCTACGTGACGCACGATCAGGCCGAAGCGCTGACGATGTCGGATCGCGTTGCCGTGTTTTCGGACGGGCGCATTCAGCAGGCCGCGTCGCCGACCGAACTCTACGAGAACGCGCAGAACGCCTTCGTCGCGAATTTCGTCGGCGAGAACAACGGATTGACCGGACGCGTCGTGCGCGCCGCCGACGGCTGGGCGACCCTCGCACTGTCCGACGGCAGCATCATTCGCGGGCGCTGCAATGTCGAGGCCACCACTGGCGCAACGACCGATTCGGGGTTGCGCACCGGCGACGACGCCATGCTCGCGCTGCGTCCCGAGCGCGCGCACATCCCCGGCCCGGACGGCGTGCACGCCCCGGAAGAACACAACGTCGTGCGAGCGCGCGTCGATGAACTCGTCTACTGCGGCGATCACCATCGCGTGCACCTCACGCTCGGCTCGCGCGATGCCATCGTCGTCAAAGTCCCCAACACGCAGCGTCATGCCCTGCCCTGCACGGGCGACACCATCGATGTCGCATGGCGTCACGACGACTGCAAGATTCTTGCCGCCAGCGCGCCACGTGCCACGCCGGCCCCGGTTTCTCCCGACGCACCTTCCCCATCCCTGATCCTGACTGCACCTGCCGGAGCCAACTGAAATGCGCACTTCTCTCAAAACGCACTGCGCCGCCCTCGCCGTCCTGGCCTTCGCCACCACGGCCACGACGACCACCTACGCCGCCGAAACCCTTAACGTGGTGACCTTCGGCGGCGCCTTCGAGGCAGCGGCCAAGAAAGCCTGGTTCGAGCCGTTCACGCAGGCCACGGGCGTCACGTTCGCGACCGAGTCGTATGACGGCGGTCTCGCCAAACTCTCCGCCATGGAGCAGGCGAAGAACACCACGTGGGACCTGATCGACATGGAAACCAACGACGCGATCACGGCCTGCGACGAGGGGCTGCTCAAGAAGTTCGACAAGAAGACCCTCGGCAAGACCAGCGACTTCATTCCCGGCTCGATCAGCGAGTGCGCCGTCGCGAGCATGGTCTGGTCGACGATCTACGCCTTCGATGCGAGCAAACTGAAAACCGCGCCGACGACGGTCAACGACTTCTTCGATTTGCAGAAATTCCCCGGCAAGCGCGGGCTGCGCAAATCGCCGAAGGTCACGATGGAATGGGCGCTGATCGCTGACGGCGTCGATCCGAAGGACGTCTACAAGGTGCTCGCCACGCCCGCCGGCGTCGACCGCGCGTTCAAGAAGCTCGACACCATCAAGAAGAGCATCGTCTGGTGGGAGTCCGGTGCACAGGCGCCGCAGTTGCTCGCCGACGGCGCTGTCGTCATGGTGCAGGCTTACAACGGCCGGATCGACGACGCGGCGAAGAAGGACAAGAAGCCGTTCAAGGCCGTGTGGGACGCACAGGTCTACGATTTCGAGTGGTGGGGCGTGCCCGCCGGCGCCAAGCATGCCGATGCAGCCGCCAAGTTCATCGTCTCCCAGTCGCAACCGAAGGCGTCTGCCGATCTGTCGAAGTACATCGCCTACGCGCCGCCGCGCAAGGACGCGATCCAGTACGTCGACAAGCAACGTCTGGCCGATATGCCGACCGCGCCGGAGAACTTCAAGCGCGCCGTGCAGATCAACGCGAACTTCTGGGCCGATAACGCCGACGCCATCAACAAGCGCTTCCAGGTGTGGCTCACGCAATGACGTGTAGCGCTCCTGATATTCGCGACCAATCGGCGCACCGAACGAGATAACGCCCATGCCCGCATCGACTCACGCCACGCCTCCCGGTGCCCGACCGAGCACCGATGGTCCCGTCGTCCCGGAGGCGCTTGCCGCGTACCGCCGGGTGCAACGGCACGCGTCGATGCGGGCGCTGTTGCTTGCCTTGCCGCTGATCGTGTTTCTGCTCTCGACATTCATCGCACCGATTGCCATGCTGCTCGCCCGCAGCGTGCAGAACCACGAGGTCACCGAGGGCATGCCGCAACTCGCCCGCGCCCTGAACGCATGGGACGGTCACGATGTCCCCGGTGAAGCGACCTTCGCGGTACTGGCCGCCGACCTGAAGCAAGCCCGCGAGAGCGGTCAGCTCGGCACCATCGCGCGACGGATGAACTTCGCACAGCCGGAGTTTCGCAGCCTGCTCATGCGTACGGCACGCGCCGTCGGCGACGAAGCGCCGCCCGCGTGGAAGCCTGCATTGATCGAACTCGACGCGCGCTGGAATGCGCCCGAAACGTGGCGTCTGCTCAAGCGCGCCGCCACATCACCCACGCCCGACTACCTGCTCGCCGGCATGGACATGCAGGTCACGCCGCAAGGCGCTGTCGCGTCGGTGCCGGAGAATGCGTCGGTGTACCGCGAGGCCTTCGCGCGCACGATCTCGATCAGCGCGACCGTGACCGTGCTTTGCCTCATTCTCGGCTATCCGGTCGCATGGCTGCTCGCGAATCTGCCCGATAAGCAGAGCAACCGCCTGATGCTGTTCGTCATTGTGCCGTTCTGGACGTCTCTACTCGTGCGCACGACCGCATGGTATGTGCTGCTGCAACCCGGCGGCGTCATCAATAGCCTGCTGTCGATGCTCGGTCTCACCTCGCATCCGGTCGCCCTGATCTTCAACCGGACGGGCGTGCTGATCGGCATGACGCACGTGCTGCTGCCTTACATGATCCTGGCGATCTACTCGGTGATGAAGAGCGTCTCACCCGTCTATATGCGCGCGGCAAAGTCGCTCGGCGCACACCCGTTCACGGCGTTCGTGCGGATCTACATCCCGCAGACGTTCCCCGGCGTGGGCGCGGGCTGCTTCCTCGTATTCGTGCTGGCGCTCGGCTACTACATCACGCCTTCGCTGCTGGGAGGGGCCGGTGACGAGATGATCAGCCAACTCATCGCCATGCAGACCAACACGCAGCTCAACTGGGGCCTTGCCGGGGCACTCTCGGCTTATCTGGTGATTTTCACAGCGGTCTTCTACTTCATCTTCAACCGCATCGTCGGCATCGACCGGCTGCGCTTCGGCTGAACCCGGACGCAGCGCGAGCCACGCAGGAGAGACGACCATGCAGGACAAACGCAATACGGTGTTGGCGGAGCGGGTGGCGTGGCGCTGGGTGCGTCTGCATACGGCGCTCACGCTCGGTTTTCTGATCGCGCCGATTCTCGCGATCATTCCGCTGTCGTTCAACGCGGGTTCGTACTTCTCGTACCCGATGACGGGCTTCTCGATGCGCTGGTATGAACAGGCGCTCACGAGTCCGGACTGGCAGCGCGCCCTGCTCAACAGCCTCGGGATCGGCGCGGCGTCGACGCTGATCGCCACCTGCCTGGGAACGTTGGCCGCATTGGGCCTCTCGCGCTCGCAGTTTCCGCTGCGCTCGGTCATCATGCCGATCATCGTCTCGCCGATGATCGTGCCCATCGTCGTGGTGGCCGCCGGCTTCTATTTGATCTTCGCGCCGCTCGGGCTCGTCAATTCGTACCCGGGCGTGATTCTGGCGCATGCCGCCCTGGGCACGCCTTTCGTCGTGATTACGGTGACGGCGTCGCTGCTGTCGTTCGATCAAAGCCTGCTGCGCGCCGCCTCGGGTCTTGGTGCCGCGCCGTGGGTCACGTTCCGACGCGTGACGCTACCGCTCATCACCCCCGCAGTTGCGACCGGCAGCGTGTTCGCCTTCGCGACGTCGTTCGACGAGGTGATCGTGATTCTGTTCATCGGCGGACCAGACCAGAAGACGGTGCCGCGTCAGATGTGGAGCGGCATTCGCGATTCGATCGATCCGTCGATTCTGGCGGTCGCCACGATGCTCATCATCTTCGCCGTGCTGCTGTTCGCTAGCATCAACTGGTTGCGCGCACGCGCTGCGGCGGCCAGCCGGGCGATGGGCTGAGCGCGGGACGGTAAGTGTCGTCCCGCCCCCGCGCAGCCCATCCACGTCAATGCGACATCGACGCCCCGGGCGGCAACGCCCCCTGCCTCGGCGGCTCAGCCCCCGTGCCCAACACCGCACCGCGACGTTCACGTCCGAAGTAGATCATCACGGCGATCACCACAGCGACGGTACCGGCGACCAACGCCATCGCCAGCCCGAAGTTGCCGTCGTGTGCCTTGGCAATCCCGGCCTGCAAGTTACCGTTGACCGACGCGAACAGATTCCCCAACTGATAGACCAGCCCCGGGAAGGTCGCGCGAATCTCGTCGGGCGAGAGTTCGTTCAGATGCGCCGGAATCACGCCCCACGCCCCCTGCACCGAGATTTGCATCAGGAACGCCCCGATGGCGAGCAACACCGCGCCGCTCGAGAACGCCCACAACGGCAGCACGGGCAAGGCGATCAACGAGGCGATGATGATGGCGCGGCGGCGTCCGATCTTCTCCGAGATCGCGCCGAAGAACAGCCCGCCGATGATGGCGCCGATGTTGTACGTGATCGCAATCCAGCTCACGGTGTGCGTGTCGAACTTGTGCTGCACTTGCAGGAACGTCGGGTACAGATCCTGCGTGCCGTGCGAGAAGAAGTTGAACGCGGTCATCAGCACGATGGCGTACAGCGCCAGCTTCCAGTCGCGCGAGAGCACCTGAACGAAGTTGGCCCGTGGCGCGGCGCTCGTCGACTCCCCTTTTTGCCACGCGGGCGATTCGGGCACGTGACGTCGGATGTAGAACACCAGCAAGGCCGGCAGCACGCCGACGAAGAACATGCCGCGCCAGCCGATGCTGTCGTAGAACAGCCCGTAGACGACCGACGCGAGCAGATAACCGCTCGGGTAGCCCGCCTGCAACAGACCGGAGACGATGCCGCGCGAATGGGTGGGCACGCTCTCCATCGTGAGCGCCGCCCCGACGCCCCACTCGCCGCCCATCGCGATACCGAAGAGCGCGCGCAGAATCAGCAGGACCGTGAGGCTCGGCGCGAAGCCGGAGGCCAGTTCGAGCAACGCGTAAAGGAGCACGCTCGCCATCATGGCCGGGCGTCGTCCGAACTTGTCGCCGAGGCGGCCGAAGATGAATGCGCCGACCGGGCGCATCGCCAGTGTGAGCAACAGCGCGAAGGTCACGCTGCCCAGCTCGGTATTGAACTCCTTCGCAATGTCCTTGAGTACGAACACCATCAGGAAGAAATCGAACGCGTCCAGCGTCCACCCAAGATAGCTTGCCGTTACCACATGCTTCTGTTCTTTAGTCCAGGCCATGGTGTCTCCTCCATCGGCGGCAATGTTGCGCGACGAATTCACTCTACGCCCGAAAATCACGCGCCATGCAAACGTGGGGGAAACCGGCTCGAAACCCGCATGAATGCTGAGGGATACCTTATACGACGGGGGTTTTGCCTGTCCAAACCACTATTTGAGGATGGATGTCGACGTCTGCCGCGCATCGCGACGGGCGCAGGCGAAGCGAGCCAATTCGCGGCGCGCAGAAGCCATCCGACGGTATCCGGGACGCCGTGGGCACGCCGATGCATTACACTGACGCCCAAATTCAACTGACTTCCTCCTGCTTCCTTCGCCTCCTTGGCATTTATCTCCATGTCCGAAGCCACCTCCACCACCCTCATCCTCGGTGCCGGTCAAGCCGGCGGCGAAACCGCACTCGCGCTTCGTCAACTCGGCTACACCGGCCGCATCGTGCTCGCCGGCAGCGAAACCCATCTGCCGTATCGCCGTCCGCCGCTCTCGAAGGCGTTCCTCGCCGGACAGGCCGATGAAGCCAGCCTGCTGATCCGTCCGGCCGATGGCTGGGAAAAGGCCGACATCGACGTACGCCTCGGTGTCACCGCGACGGCCATCGATCGTGCCGCGCACACCGTGTCGTTCGACGATGGCCAGACCGTGAGCTACGACCATCTCGTGCTCGCGCTCGGCGGGCGCGTGCGTCCCCTGCCGATTCCCGGCGGCGATGCCCCCAACGTCTACTATCTGCGCAACATCGCCGATGCCCAGCGCCTGCGCGAAGCCCTTGCACCGGGCAAGCGCGTGGTGGTGGTCGGCGGCGGTTACATCGGCCTGGAAGTGGCGGCGAGCGCCGTCAAGGCCGGGGCCTCGGTAACGGTGCTCGAAGCTGCGCCGCGTCTGCTGGCGCGCGTGGCAGAGGCCGATCTGGCCGGGTTCTTCGCCACGCTGCATCGCGAGAACGGTGTGGACGTGCAGGTCGGCGTCGGTGTGACGGCGCTGGAGCAGGACGCCGACGGCCGGGTCGTGGCCGTGGTGGCCGGTGAGAAGCGTCTCGAAGCGGACGTGGTCGTCGTCGGTATCGGTCTGATCCCGAATGCGGAACTGGCACAGGCTGCCGGGCTCGCCGTCGACAACGGTATCGTCGTGGATGAATTTGCCCGTACCAGCGATCCCGCCATTCTGGCCGTGGGCGATTGCGCGCACCACGATCACCCGGCGCTGGGTCGCCGTATCCGTCTGGAATCGGTGCCGAGCGCCAGCGAGATGGCCAAGGTGGCCGCGAGCGTGGTGCATGGCGATGCGCCGAAGGCCGTCGCCACCGCCCCGTGGTTCTGGTCGGATCAGTTCAACGCCAAGTTGCAGATGGTCGGCATGACCGACGGTCACGACACGGTCGTCGAGCGTCGTCTGCCCGACGCACAGGGCGCCGCCGTCTTCATGCTGTTCTATCTGCGTGAGGGCGCCGTCGTAGCCGCTGCGAGCATCAACCGCGCGCAGGAATTCATGGCGGCCCGCGAACTCGTCGGACGCCGTGCCGTGGTCGATCCCGCGCGTCTGGCCGACGCCGCAACGCCGCTCAAGACGCTGCTCGCCGAACTCGCCTGATCGACGGGAATGCGCACGTCGGCCATGGGGCAATATGGCAGTACGCCGATACCCGCTCGACGTGCGCTCAGGACCTAGACCACCAAGTGCTATCCCCCGTCCTCCGATCAGGACGGCGCTGCGTGTGCAGGTAACAGCAAGACCGGACGGCCCGCGTGACGGGCCGTATCTTCGGCCACGCTACCCAGCGTGAAGCGACGGAAGCCACGTCGACCGTGCGTGCCCAGCACGATCACGTCGACGTCGGCGTCCTTGCCGGCCGCAATGATCTGATCGGCCACGCCCTCGCCCACCGGCTGAATCTCCCGCATCTCGATTTCCCCCGGCACCTCCGCCTCGCGCAACCGTTTTTCTGCCCAGTTGCGCACCTGTTCGCCCACGGCACGCACGGCGTCGAGCAGCGGCTCGGGATCGAACCCTGCGAGGAACGGTCCGGGCAAGTCCAGCACGTGCACCACGCGCATCGATGCGCCGTGCGTTCGCGCCAGCGTCAACGCATATTCGAACGCCTGACGTGACGTCTCGCTGTCGTCCAGCGCAACGAGAATCCGTTCGTAATGCCCGCCCGAGCGAAGCGGCAAATGCGGCCGGGCTTCCCCCGCCACGAGCATCACCGGCACTTCGGCGCTGCGCAGAATCTGTTCGGCGACGCTGCCGAGCATCGCCCGGCGCACGCCGCTACGCCCGTGCGTACCGACGATGATGATGTCCGCGCCCCACTCGATAGCCTCTCGCGTCATGGCCTCGGGAACCGTCTCCCCCGTGGTACGCAGGTCGAGCAGATGCGCCTGCGCGTCGAATCCTTCCTCGCGCAGATACAGCACCGCCCGCGCGAGATGCTCCTCGCCTTCGCGCTGCATATCGCGGCGCACCTGTTCCAGATCGATGAGTTTGCCGAAAGCCGCCGTCAGCAGATTGACGGGGTCTTCCACGGTGTGAATGACGCGGATCACGTCGCCGTTGCGCGCAAAGGCGGCGGCCTCGCGCAACGCACGGCGGGATGACTCGCTACCGTCGGTCGCCAGCAAAATGCGTTTTGTCATGAGCAGCCTCGCGTTGGGAGCCGAAAGGAATGCCATGCGTGGGACGCGTCATCGCGTGTTTCGCCTGACGAACACCGCACGACGTTTCTACTATACCGCCCGATCGGGCGCGAAAGCCACCCTGTCGCGCGCCCTTTCGGGTGCGAAACGACCTTCCTGCGACCGATCTTTGATGCAACGCAAAACGCCACAGGCCCGCGCGAACGGGCCTGTGGCGTATGACGGAATGCGTCGGTGTGAAGCGAATGTGCGACGCTTAGCGCGCGGCGTCGCCCCAGCGGTAGGCGTGCGAGGCGTCGTCGAGCTTCGCCTTGAGTTCAGGCGGCAGCTCGTAATCGATCGTGCCGAGCGTTTCGGTAAGTTGCTCGACGCGGCTCGCACCGATGATCGCGGACGTCACGACCGGATTGGCCAGCACCCAGGCCAGCGACAGGCGGGTCAGCGACTCACCGGCGTCCTGCGCGATGCCCTTGAGCGTTTCGATGGTCTCGAACTCGCGTTCGTGCCAGTAACGCTGCTGATACATGGCACCGGCCTTGCCGACGGTCGCCGCCGTGAAGCGGCCTTCGGTCGGTGCGGCATCATGACGATACTTGCCCGTCAGCAAGCCCCCGGCGAGCGGGTTGTAGGGGATGACGGCCAGCCCTTCTTCGCTCGCGAGCGGCAGGAGTTCGCGCTCGATCTGACGGAACAGCAGGTTGTAGCGCGGCTGGACCGACACGAAACGCGCCACGCGCAGCACGTCGGCACGGCCAAGCGCGCGGGCAAGACGGTAAGCCAGGTAGTTCGATACGCCGATATAGCGCGCTCTGCCCGACTTCACGATGATGTCCAGCGCTTCGAGCGTCTCGTCGATGGGCGTGTCGGTATCGTCGGAATGGAGTTGGTAGAGATCAACGTAGTCGGTGCCGATGCGCGAGAGCGAAGCGTCGATGGCGCTCAGCAGGTGCTTGCGCGATGCCCCCTTGTCCCACGGCGACGGCCCCATCTGGCCGCAGGCCTTGGTCGCCACGATGAACTGATCGCGGCGGCCCTTCAGCCAGCGGCCGACGACCTCTTCGGTGCGTCCGACGAGCGACGTGTCGGCGCCCAGCGGATAGACGTCGGCGAGATCGATGAAGTTGACGCCCGCCTCGGCCGTACGATCGAGGATGGCATGGCTGGCGGCTTCTTCGGTTTGCAGACCGAACGTCATGGTGCCGAGGCACAGGCGGGAAACAGTCAGGCCGGTGCGGCCGAATTTCGTGTATTGCACGGTAACTCCCGGAGTTTTCGAGGGCACAAACTGCGCTGCCCGCGTGCGCGGGCAAGGTGCACAGTATGCGCGATTCCGGAAAAACGCGTACGAGGTCGCCGCACGCATTCGAACGATGACGGTGCTCCGCCGCACAGTCGCCACATCGACGTCACCCCGCCGTCACCGCCTCGTCAGCCCGCCGTCAGGCGGCGGTCATCTGCGCTATTCGAGCGACTTCAGGTCGAGCCAAACACCGTCGGCGCCGCGAATCAGCATCTTGCCGCCGTACTTCATCACGGTCGTCTGTTCGTTGGCCGCCACGAATGCCGTCTGCGGGAGGTCGTTCGCGTATTGCGCCAGATCCGGCGTGCCCGCAAACGGGTTGTTCGCCACCAGATGCGAGATCAGCGTCATCATCGCCAGATAGCTCGTGGGCGTGGATATCGTCACCGGCGAGCCGTGCGAGGCCGTTGCACCGTCGCCGAAGCCAACGAGTTTGACGGCCACCGGCACGTGCGTAATTTCCGGCAGCGGAATTTCGCGCATGCCCGAGATCTGCAACTTGCTGCCGCGTAGCGCCGCCCCGTGTTCCGGCACGAACACCACGACCGCCTTGCGGCCCGACTTGGCGATGGTGTCGATGAACTGGCTGAAGTCGTCGAACAGCGTCTTCGCGCGCACCGGATAGCTCTGCACGCTGGTGAGCTTCGAACCTTCGAGACGATTGCCGTCATGCAGCGAAATGGTGTTGTAGTAAAGCGCCACGCGCTTGTCCGACATGGCCGTGCGCTGCTTCCACCACGCTTGCAGCACATCGCCGTCGGAGCGGATCGGGGTTTCGTCGAACGCTCTCATGGCCACGCGCGCATGCGTGTTGTCGAACGGCGTGACGCCCGGCACGTTGAAGTTCTGCTGCACTTCCTGCATGAAGTTGTCGAAGTGCCCGTCGTGGTTCATCGCCAGCGACGGCGTGAAACCGAGGTTCTTCAGGTCGCTCATCACATAGCACTGCGGCCCGGCCTGATCGTACAGCGCCTTGTGCGTCGGCTGGCCGCAGCCGGCGCGCAACACACGGATCGCTGCCGGGCCGCTGTAGCTCGCCGCTGAATTGAAGTTCTTGAAGACGAAATCGAACTTCGAGAGCAACGGTTGATTGTCGAGGTTGTCGACGTCGAGATCGTCCTGGGCGAGCGAGCAGATGTGCAGGAAGATGATGTCGAAGTCGGGGCCTGCCCCCGCCTGCGTGGGCAACGAGACCGAGCGCGTGAGTTCGCGCGAATAGAAGCTGTTGAGCGCGGCGTTCGGGTTCGCGTCGGGCGGCACTTCGCCGTCGCCCGTCAGGAATGCGTTGCCACCGCCTGCGCCCGCCGAGGCATTGCCAGCCCCCTCGCCCGCACCCGCCGCGAGCACCGTGGTGTCGCCCTGCGCGGCGACCACCGGCGAGACGGCGACCAGCGTCCCGACACGCAGCACACCCGGCACGATAAGCAGGGCAAGCAGCACGAAGGTGGTCACGCGCACCCAGCGGTTCACGATCCAGTACGCCAGCACCATGATGGCGAGCAACAGCCAGTCGCGCGCGGGCACGAAGCGTCCGAGCAATTCGATGATGTACGAGAAGCGGAACTGCATCAGCGCCGGCAACTGTTCGATGAAGCGCGCGAACGGCGGCAGATTCGAGTCGTAATAAAGCAGCGCCGCGCCCAGCGGAATGGCGATCACCTGCCGCGCGATGCGTGCCCAGCGCGGACGCAGCCGCACCACGAGAAACAGCGCGAAGAGAAAGTTCGGCAGCACGTGGAAGCCGATGATGCCCGCCCACAGCAGCAACAGCTTCAGGATGAAATAGAGGTTCCAGATGCCCATCGTATGGTTCCCTTGGGTCGCCGCGTCATTGACGGCTCACGTTCTGCCGATGTCTCGTTGTCTCACCCGATGCGTCGGATCGTCGCCGCACCCACCGGGCCTGTTGTGCCGTCTTACGTCTTCGGTCTTGATCTTACGTCTGCCGTGCGCCGCGCAGACGGTTCTGCCAGCGCGTCACCAGTTTGCCCAGCAAATAGTTGGCGAGCACCTGATAGCCACGCAGGCCCATCGCCAGCATTTCGAACAGCGCCTTGATCGGTTCGTCGCGCGTGCGCTCGGCGTCCCAGTCGCGCCATGCATCGGCGCGCCCGAACGTGAACTGCACGAGATGCTTGTCCTGCTCGGCCGTGAGCGGCAGGAACGACAGGAACAGATCGTGTCCGCGCGCACCCACCACACTCACCGGAAAGCCGTATTCCGTTGCGCCGCGCGCGAGTGCTACGTGCGCCTCGGTGCCCACCGCCGGATCGATCGCCACCGGCAGCACCAGCGCCAGCCCGCCGCCGGAGAAGTCGCGCGTGTGGCAAGCCATCGTCCGACCATCGGGCAGATACAGCGTCGCGGGCATGCGCATCGACACGCGGTGCGTGCGCCGCACTTGCTTGACTTCCGTCGCCACAGCCACGGCTGCGCCCAGCACCGCGAGGTTGAACGTCACCCACAGCAGGTTGAAGACCAACGCGCCGGATTCGTGCGCCGGGCCATAGAAGTAACGCAGGATGCCCGCGAGAAAACCCGCCACGTTGAAGCCGAGCAGCACCAGATACGGCTTCGAAATGCTCCAGTCGAAGAAGCTTTGTTCGATCAGCCCACCCTTGGCCGTCACGTTGAACTTGCCGTAGCGCGGGTTGATGAAGGCGACGGTCGTCGGTAGCGCGACGTACCACGCCAGCACGGCTTCGTAGACGTCCGACCAGAACGAGTGGCGGTACTTGCCCTGAATCCGTGAGTTCGCAATGTTTGCGTGCGCGATGTGCGGCAGCACGTAGGCACAGATGCTCAGCGCCGCCGCCTGCACGATATGCAGCCCGAAGAACAGATAGCAGATGGGCGCGAGCAGGAAGATGATGCGTGGAATGCCGTAGAAGAAGTGCAGCATGCCGTTCGCGTAGCAAATCCGCTGTCCGAGTTTCAGACCTCGCCCGAACAACGGATTGTCGACGCGGAAGATCTGCGCCATGCCGCGCGCCCAGCGAATGCGCTGGCCCACGTGACCGGAGAGCGATTCGGTCGCCAGACCCGCAGCCTGCACCACCTTCAGATACACCGTATTCCAGCCGCGACGGTGCATCTTGAGCGCCGTATGGGCGTCTTCCGTCACTGTCTCGACGGCAACCCCGCCGACCTCGTCGAGCGCGGTGCGACGCAGCACGGCACACGAGCCGCAGAAGAACGATGCGTTCCAGAAGTCGTTCCCGTCCTGCACGATCCCGTAGAACAGACGCCCTTCGTTCGGCACCGCGCCACGCGTGGCCAGATTGCGCTCGAACGGGTCGTCGGAGAAGAAGTGGTGCGGCGTCTGCACGAGCGAGCATCGATCGTCCTTGAGGAACGAGCCCATCGTCGTTTGCAGGAACGAGCGCACGGGGATGTGATCGCAGTCGAAGATCGCGATGAACTCGCCCTGCGTCTTGCCGAGCGCGTGGTTGATGTTGCCCGCCTTCGCGTGGCGATTGTCGGGGCGTGTCATGTAATGCACGCCAGCAGCTGCCGCGAATTCACGCATCTCCTGACGACGTCCGTCGTCGAGCAGATAGATGTTGAGCTTCTCCGGCGGCCAGTCGATCCCGCAGGCCGCATAGACGGTCGGGCGCACCACGTCCAGACCTTCGTTGTACGTCGGGATGTAGACGTCGACACTCGGCCACAGACTAGTATCGGGCGGCAGCGGCGTAATGCGCCGCTGCAACGGCCAGATCGTCTGGATGTACCCAAACAGCAGGATCATCCACGTGTACATTTCGGCGGCCACGAGCGTATAACCGACAGCAGCTTCGGCAGCCGTGTCGAACGCCAGCGATTGCGTGAGACGCCACCACACATAGCGGATCGTCGACGTGAGCGACAGGCCGATGAGCACCAGCACCGAATACTGGCTGTCCAGCCGCCGGAACACCAGCGCCAACGTCAGCGTGCAGATCGAGAACAGCAGTTGCGAGAAGGGATCGAACGGGGTCGTCACGATCCAGAACACCCCGATCAGGCCGAGCAGCGCGACAACGGTCGACGTCACGCGCCACTGCATCACCTTTTCCAGCTTCTTGTCGAACTTGTGCGCGAGTTCGGCGGGCGTATCCGGGGGGATGCCGAAGAGCGACTGCACCAGCCACAGACGCAGACGTTCGTTGCCCGAGCGGAACGCGAGCCAGGCGGTGTACGGCGGGAAGGCCGGACGCCTGTCGGGCCGACGCCAGATCATCGCTCTGACGACTTGCCAGAAGCTCGCATCGGGCGGCACGTCGAGCCGTTGCGTGACACGCTCGTTGAACCACGCGAGCGCCCGGCCCGGATAATCGGGGCGACCGGTACGTGCAGGCTGAAACACGAGGCGCAGCCACCAGTCGCGCCATTCGTCGAGTTGACGGACATCCAGCCGCACCGCCAACCGGGCCACCAGATGATCCGTCATCTGCGAGATCCACAACCGGTGGCGCGGCGAGCGTACCGTTGCCGCAAGCAGCCATTGCATGGCGCCGGGCGCGCGACCGTCCGGACGATTCGGCAAGACGAGGCGTATCGCGAGAATGTCGCGTCCGAGCCGGTAGAGGGAGCCGAGTGCGTCGCTGATCATGTGCGTGTGCCTCCCGGTCCGCTGCCGGCGCCCTGCTTGCCGTCGGAGGCGTCTTCCGCGGCCGTCGCGCGTGCCAGCCACGCTTCGAGGTGGACGAAATCGAGTGCGGCCTGCGAGCCATCGTCGGCCCTGGCAAGCGATCTGCCATTCGCCGCCGCACGGCCGACGGCGTCGTCACGATGGATACGCAGGGGCACGACCGCATCGCCGCCGCGCGCCTGAATCAGATGGAGCAGATCGTTGTTCAGCGGCGAATTCGATGCCGCCAGATTCGGCACCATCTGCGCCCTTCCCCGACAGGCCGTCATCAGATCGGATTGCGTGACGTAGCCGGTCGTCGTCACCGGCACCACGCCCAGCACCAGATCGGCAGCAGCCACGGCGGCCTGTGCGATGGTGTCCGGCAGGCGCTGCGTGTCGATAAACACGCGCGTGCCCGACGGCCATCCGAGCGCATCGAGCTGACGACGCAGACCACCCGTGTCCCCGCTCAGCCATGCGCCGAAGGCCATCAGGGTGGTGGCGTCGTTACGTCCGGCGGGCAACAGCGGCACGCCTTCGGGCGTCTCGCGCAGTACGGCCCGCCAGCCGTCCGGCGCCACGCCCGGCGACAGTACGCCGGTCTCGCAGGTCTCACGCAAGCCTAGCAGCGCACCGATGCTGTTCTGCGCGTCGAGTTCGAGCACGGCCACCGAGTGCCCGACATGCGCGAGCTGTGCGGCAAGATGCGCAGTCACTGTGCTGCGTCCGGCACCGCCGGCACTGGAGACGATAGCGATGAGCGTCAGCATGGGTCAGTAACTCCAGATCGGCCGGACCGGCGACGGCGGCATCGGCACGTCGCCACGACGGGCATCGAAGTGATAACGCATATAGACGAGGAAGCGATTCGGCGCGTAGTAGTCGGAACGCTCGAACTGCACCTGACCGCCGATCACCCAATGGCGGTTGACCCAGTACTCCGCGCGTCCCGTGACCGAGAAACCCACGCCGAAACCGCCGCCCGAGCCGTACGTCAGATCGCCGCTGGCGGCCTGCAACGCGCCATTGGTCGGGAAGTACGGCATCGCTTTCTCCTGACTTTGCGAGAACGACACCGACCCGCGCAGGTAGTAGGACCAGCGTTGCGTGCGTCCGTACCATTCCAGCGGCAGCGTGAGCGAGACGTAGGTCTGTGGGCTGTAATACCCGCCGTGGCCGTAGGTGTAATACCGCTCGTTCTGCGCGAAGCTGTCGAAGAACAACGTGACACCCGTGTTCAATCGCATGTCGCGCTTGTAGATCAGCGGCAGGTCGACACCCGCGCGCGCCGACACTTCCGAGTTGTTCAGCACGTTCTCGCCGGTCAGACGCGCCACGCTCGCCTCGCCGAAGATGCCCCACTTCGTGAAATCGCGTGAGGCGTGGAACGTGATCGCATCGCGGCGCACGCCGCCCCATTTGCCGTCGCCGAAGATTTCAGGCAGCGGCAGATAAGCGCCCGCATACGACACCATGCTGCCGGTCATCGGCCGACGTGACGCGTCGACCCAGTAGTTGTAACGGCCCAGATTGCCGAACAGACGCACGCCCCCCGTCACGTACGAAATCGGGAAACCGATCGGCGTGTGGCCGATATCGGCGCGAATCCAGTCGTTTTCATATCCCAGCATGAGCGCCTGCCCATGTGCCTTCTGACGCTTGGTGCCGTAGTCGCGCAGCAGGCCGGGGTTGGCCGCACGGAACGCATCCACGTTGAGGAACGGCAGCGTGCCGAAATTCGATGTCCCGTTGAGCGGCAAGTCGCCCGAATCGGCGCTGACGTAATCCGTCTGCGCGAAGACGTGACCGTCGTAGCCCACGGCGTACTGCCCGTACAACGGCACAGCGCGCGCATTGAACATGGAGATGCCGCCGTCGCCCTTCTTCTGGTCGATTTCGTAGCCCGCCGCCACATAGCTGTTACGACGCGACTCCAGCGAATCGATGGCCGACTCGGCAGACGTCATGCCGTCGTATCCCGGCAGTGCGCCCTGCACGATCTCTTCCTTGCGTGCCTGGTCGTACCAGCCTTTGGCCTCGTTGTAGTGCCGCTGCGACTGGGCGATGCGACCCCGCTGTACGGTGACGGCCGACGTGTCGGGAAACTGGGTGCGCAGCCGGTCGTTCAGGGCAATGGCCTCGTCGTAGCGCTCCATCGCGGTGAGACGTCGCACGGCGGCGAGTTGCGTCCAGACGTCATCGGGCGCGGCCTCGGCCAGCGCGCGGTCGAGTTCGCGGTTGGCGGCTTCGTCATCCTGCAATTCGTATAGCACGCGCACCAGCGACAGACGCGCATCCTGATTCGTCGGGTCCTGCCGGATCTGGTCCTCGGCGATCTTGCGGGCGTCGTCGTAGCGGCGTTCGTCGAAATAGATGTCGCCGAGCGTCGAGAGCGCACGCTTGTCTGGCGGCTGACGCGAGAGCAACGGTTCGAGCTTTTCCTGCGCCGTGCGGAAGTCGCCCAGCGCGCGCGCCCTGTCGGCCTGCCGCAACGCCAAACGATCCTGAAGGTCCTGCCATTCGTCACGCTGGTCGGCGCCGAGTGTGGCCGGATCCATGCTGGTGAGGAACGTGCCGAGTTCGGTGTCACGCTCGGCGGTATTGAGGAGTTCGGCGTAACGAAGTTGGGCGTCCGGCTGCGGCTTGTCGGCGTGCGCGGCGAGCCAGTCGCGCATGAGCGCGAGGCCCTGCTCCGGTTGTCCCGCGCTCACCCGGGCGCGTGCGACTTCGCCGATCAGTTCCGGATCGTCCCCCGCCAACGTGAGGGCTTCGGCGTAACGACGCTCGCTTTCGTCCTCGTTGCCCGCCGCATGCGCTTCGCGCGCCAGACGCGCCGTGTCGCGAATCGCGAGCGTCGTGCGCATGCGCTGGATCGACGGCGTGACGTTCGCCGCAGGAATCTGCGCGAGCGATTCGCGGGCACCGGTTTCGTCGTCGATCACATTGAGGTAGATGGCCTGCGCGTAGAGCATCTGCGCGCGATCGTCTGGTTCGAGCGGCTGACGCATGCCTTCGGTCATGACCTCGCGGCCGATCTGCGGCAGCCGGAGTTTGCGATACAGACTGGCGAGCGCGTAGCGTGTCCAGGCATTGCCCGGATCGAGTGCGACGGCGCGCTCCAGCGCGGCCAGCGCCGGGCCGTTGTGACCTTCGGCAATGGCGCGATCGGCGTCGTCGGACAGCGCGGCAGCCTCTGCCTTGTCGAAACGCGCCTTGTCCTGTGGGAAACGCCGACGCAGGTCGCCCAGCAGATTCGCCAGCTCGGTGCGTCGCTGCTGACGCGAGTACAGCGTAATCATGCCGCGCAGCGCCGTATCGTTGTCCGGCTCGATCTTCAGCGCCTGCTGGAAGAGTTTCTCGGCATCGTTGTCGCGCTTGTCGTCCAGCGCAATGTCACCGAGCAACGCCAGTCCGTCGGGATTGTTCGGGTCGCTGGCGAGTGCGCTGCGTACCAGCCGGTCGGCATCTGCGAGACGGCCAGCGTCGCGGGCATCGCGCGCGTCGGACATCGCGCCCCAGAACTGCGAGGTTCTGAGCAGGCTGCGCCATTTGCCCGCGTTATCCGGGTCCTTTCGCATCGCCTGTGAAAACAGCTCCTGAGCGCCCTTATGGTCGCCCTGACGCATCTTCACGAGGCCCAGCGAGCCGAGCAACTCGCCGTCGTTGGGACGTTTGACACGCGCCGCGTCGAGCGACTTCTCGGCCTCGTTCAGCCGCCCCTGATCCAGCGCCTTGATGCCCGCCTGCCGGGACTTGTAGGCAGGATCGTTGAGCATGCGCGTGCGCGCCGCCTGCTGTGCACCCAGCTTGTCGTACGCGGCGCGAATATCCGCATCGTTCGGCGCCAGCGCCAGATAACGCTGATACAGCGGCAACCAGGCCAGGTTGCCGTCTGCCTTCGAGAGCCCTTTTTGCCAGAGCGGCAACAGCGCATTGAGGTCCGCATTCGGACGTGCCGCCAGCTCCGCGACCATGCGCGTGCCCGCCAGACGGCTCGACGGCCGGTCGATCATCAGTTCAGCCAGCGACTGCGACGCACGCGAATCCTCGGGCGACGCCTTCGACAGATTCGCCAGCCCCTGTTGCGCCGCGGGCCAGCCGTTGGTCGCGTTGGCCTGTGCACGGTAGTACTCCACACCGAGGTCGCCGCTGGGCGGGCCGTCGGGGAACAGTGCCTTGTACTCGGCGAAGGCGGCGTCGGCCTGTCCGCTGCGTTGGAGCAACCGGGCGCGGGCAATGCGGGATTTGTCGACGGTATTGATGCGAATCACGTCGGCCAGCGCTTTGGTCGCCGGTGCATTCGGATAGCGCGCACGCAGCTTCTGCAACGCCTTGTTCGCGTCCGCCGGCTTGTTTTCCTCGATGTCGATCTGGCCGAGCAACGAGAGCACGTCGGGTTGGTCCGGCTGCACGAGCAAGGCCTTTTCGAGCGCCGCGCGGGCGAGATCGTTGCGATGCCGCGAGTGCCAGAGCGTTGCACTGGCGAGCAGGGTGCTGACGTCGCGATTGGCCACAGCGGCGCCCGGCTTGGCCGTCGTGTTCGCCGCATTGGTCGGGGACGGCGCGGGCGCAGCGCGCACGTGCCCTCCGCTGGCGGCCATCAGCAGGCAGGTCATGCAGGCGGAGCGGATCAGCGTGTCGCGCAAACCGCCTCCCAAGGCACTTCCAGCGTGCCGTCGGCCGCGAAGCGAAAGCGCGCCTCGTGCCAGCCGAGTCCGAACAGCGAAAGCACCGAGCTGTAATAGCCCGGCGGCGATTGAGCGTCCAGTGAGCGGGCCCGATCGGCCTGCCCCCGGGCGAGCGCCGTGTCACCCACGGCTTGCAGCAGCGGGACGAGCGCCGCCGAGAACCCGGCGCCACCCTCCTCATGTCCCTGCTTAGCCTTGCCATCGCGCGTGTCGACCCGCTCGGGCGGTGCGCCGTGCGCGGCCACGTACTTGAGCATGCCGCCGAAGGTGTGCATCAACGCGCGGAAGTCGTCGCTGCCCGGGGCGAGCATGCCCGCCCAGAGATAGACCCGAATGGCGTTGTAACTCCCTTCGCCCTGCGTCTCGGGATCGACTTCGAAGCCGCGTCCGGCGCGATACATCGCCCATTCGGGGGCGAAGCCCAGCGGCGGCGCGGTGAGCGTAATCTGCTTGAGCGATGACGTAATGAGTTGCCCCCAGCCGCTATCGGGAAACAAGCCTGCGAGACGCCGCACCACTTGCATCGGCACGTAGCTGGGGTTGAGTCGCCACAGGTCTTTCGCCGGATGGAAACCCACGGGCGCGGGCAACAGCGTGCGCCCCAGGCCGGGGATGAAGTCGGTCTCCTCGGACGCAATCCGACGCGCCAGGAGCGCCCCGAGCGCGGTGTAGCGACGCACCTTCCACAAGCGTCCCGCTTCGCCCAGCGCGTAGGCGATCCACATGTCGGCATCACTCGCGGGGTTGCTGTCGAGCACCGCCCACTGGCCGTCATCCTTCTTGCCCCAGAGCCACGCGGGCAGATGCGCCGTCAGATCCCCTTGCGCGAGATTGTTGACGGTCCACTCCAGCACCTTGTCAAAGGTTGCCCGGTCATTGGCGACGACGGCAAACACGAGGGCATACGCCTGCCCTTCGGAGACCGTGCGCAGGTCGGGCATGCTCGGGTCGACGACACGGCCGTCGTCGCTCAGGAAACCGGCCTTGAAGCGGGTCCAGGCAGACCAGTCGACCGGCGGGCATGCCCGGGAGACGGTCGACGGCGCGGCCGTGGCCGCGGACGCCGCAGGCGCCGATACCCCCGACGGCTTCGCGGGCGCACCCTGCGCGGCGGACGTCACACCGGCGAGCATCGGCCCCGCGCCACAGGCGACGAGCGCCCGCAGCACGGCCCGACGGCGCCGTCTGTCAGCATCGGCGCGTGTCATTTACTTCTCCAGCCGACGTGCCGCGCGACGCTGCAACCAGCCGAAACACTTGAGCGCGATCGCGAACGCCGCCAACAACGCAACGAGACCCACCAGAATCGGATGACTCGAGAGGTGGTAGCGAATGCGCGTCCACCAGCTCACGTCGCCCACGAAGTAGGTCTGCCCCAGCCGGTACGAATCGGCACGATCCCCATGGATCACGGCCAGATCGCCGTGGATGGACGTCTTGTTGTTGTCGATGGCATCGACGACACTGAGCAGCGCATCGTCGCTCGAGGCGTTGATGGCGACCACCGAGCGCGCGCTGCTGACCGGCGACTCGAAGCCGACCAGCGCCGCAAGCGGACCACCCGACTGTGCGTCCATGCGCGCCGGACCGATGCGGCTGGCGGCGAGCGCCGAGCCGGTCGCGCCGTCGCCCCGATAGCCCTGCGGCTGGGACTGCATCACGCGACGCGTCTGATCGATGATCAGCGGCAGATTCTTGCCCCACTTGGTCAGCAGATCGGCCGCGTCCTTGCCGCCCACGACCAGCAAATCGCGACCCTTGAAGCGGTCGGTCTGGGACGTATCGAGCACTTCGAAGCGATCGGCATAGGCCCCCGTCGAGCGGCCGAACTGTCCGAGCGCGGAGAACACCGTTTCCAACTCCGCCTTGTCAGGCGTCTTCGACACGACGACCGCCGTCTGCGCCAGATCGGCGTACTTGGTGAACGGGAAACCGCTGCCGACGAAGAAACTCAGGTTCGGCATCTCGGCGTAGTGCGGCAGACCACTGAAATCGATGGTCGAGTCGGCGTCGATGGCCGAGCGTGCCGCGTTGGTGATCGTCTGGCTGCACATGCCTTCCTTGTGCGGCTCCATCGCGAACTGGAACGACAGCGAGTTGCGCGACGCCACCTGAAACGCCGGAATGCGCACTTCCTTGCGATCGGCCATGGTGCCGTCGGAGAGCAGTTCGACGAGCATATGGCTCTTGTCACTGCTCGCCCCCGCCGAGCGCAGGCGATACGCGCGCACGAACTGATCGTTGATCGATACGCTCATCGACGAGTCGTCGGGCTTGACCGGCGGCGTATAGCGATACTTCAGATCCATCGGCACGCCCGTGTTTTCCCACGTGAGCAGGTCGGCCGGCAGATTCAACTGGATGCGGATCGGCCACGGCATGTAGCCGCTCCCCTGCAAATCGGCCGGATTGTCGACCAGTTCGCCCAGCTTCACGGGACGATCGGTGCGCACCCAGCGCGGCGCGTCGTAAGCCGGGCGCGGCGGCAAGGGCTGGAGTGCATCGATACGGGCCGAGTCGCCCGAGAGCGCGGCACGACCGGAGACGAGCGCAAGCGCTGCCGTCTCGAGATCCTTGGCATCACGCCCCTGAAGCACGAGCAGCTTGAGCGAGGGATCGTTCGGATTCGAAACCATGCGCAGCGTGGGACCCTCGACCTTGGGCAGATCGAGGCCCGGCACCATGGTGTCGTTGGTGACGAACGCGATCGCGTGCTTCGACGGCAACGCGCTCACGCTGACCGGGAAGCGCGTACGACGATAATCCCCGATGGCGCCTGCCCATGTCGCCACGACCCCGGCGGCGTGCACCACGGCCAGCGAGGGCTGCGAGCCGAACACGAACGGAATGGACTGATCGCGGTTGTCGTGCCGGTCGAAGAATGGCGCGGGCAGCGTCGACAGGTCGTTGCGCAGCGTCAGCGGCTGCGTGCTCGTGACGATCTCGCTCTGCGGACTGACGTCGGCCCACAGGCTGGAGTGCATCGGGTCCTCGCACTCCATCGTGTAGTGCCCGATGAGCACGAGGCGCACGCGATTGAAGCCCGAGAGCATGCGCGGATCCAGCGGAATCTCACGGATGAGATTCTTGCCGCCGTCCGCCTTGTTGAACGGCAACGTCGCGATCAACTCTTCGTTCAGATATACCTTGAGTTGCGAGAGATCGGGAATCAGCGCCGGGGAATACGTGTAACGCAACCGGAGCAGTGCCGAGGCCACCGTCTGATCGAGTCGGATTCCGAAGTTGACGTCGCCCGACCCCTCGGTGCCACGCAGGCGCAGCCCGTTCGTCTGCCCTAACTGAGCAAACGTGACGGTGCGCTGACTCGCGCCGGGGGCAGCCGGCATCGACACAACGGACGCGCCGCTATCCGGCGAAGCGCTCGCGGCCGAGGCTGGCTCAGGTGCAGCGGCAGTGCCCGCAGGGGCCTTGCCTGCCCGGCCTCCCGTTGGCGCTGCTCCCGCGAGCATGACACCACCGGGGTCCATCGCTGCGGCGACCAGCAGGCAGATGGCTGTGATTTTTGTGTATTGCGACCAAGACGCTCGAAGCTGCATGTGAGATGCCTCATCTGTTCTTGTGCTGCATATTCGCCATATCGCCACGCGCAACACCCTCATGACCCGACGTCTCATCACGTCGTCAGGCAATCCGAAGATTGCCAAGGCCCGGCGGGACAGCGTTACTCGTGTTTTCAGAATGGCACGTTGCGCCATGCTAGCTTGCCTCGGTGTCAATGAGCAAGCAGGCGCTGTCCTACAAGTGTCGTGCCACGGGCACATCGGACGACCTGTTGGCATGGCGATTGCCGTGCCTGCAACGCACCGTATAGAATGCCCGGCATGAGCCCTCACGAATCTTCGGAACTCGCGACGTCCGCCTCTGCCAATGGCAGCGGGTCGGCCATGCCCGCCCCCGTACAGGCGCGCGCACAAGCCGCCGACGCGATGATCGAACGTCGCTATCCGTCGGACGTCGACCGATTGCGTGAGGTCGTCGGCACCGATGTGCTGCCGTTCTACCGGGACGAACAAGCGATCGTCGCCGGACGGGAGGCTAGCGAGCGCTGGCCGCATCTGGTTGCGGTCGCGGATTCGCGTGACGGTTCCGAGGGTCGTGGCGCGGGACTCGAGAGCGCTCCACGTTCGGCGCAGGCGAACTGACTTCGCATGCCAGACACCTCCATCGTCGCCGCCTTCGACTTCGACGGGACGATCTCCACCACCGACAGTCTGCGTGTGTTCGTGCGAAGCACTGTCGGCACGCCACGCTTCGTGCTCGGCGCATTGCTCGCCGCCCCCTGGCTGCTTGGCGCCGCCTTCCACCTCATAGACCGCGGCACCGCCAAGGCGGCGTTCTTGCGCGCCACGCTCGGCGCACGCCCCCGGGCGCAGCTCGACGCCGATGCGCAGCGCTTCGTTCAGGATCGACTACCGGCACTGCTGCGCCCCGAAATGTTGGCGCGCGTTCGGCAGCATCGGGCGCTGGGACACCGGATCGTTCTCGTCAGCGCCTCGCCCGGCGTGTATCTGCGCCCGTGGGCGGCCTCCGTCGGTTTCGAGGCAGTCCTGTGCACCGAACTCGCTTTCGATGCGCAGGACCGGTTCGCCGGCGTCTTCGCCCAGCCGAATTGCTGGGGACCGGAGAAAGTGCGACGTCTCGAAGCGTGGTGGGGACCCACACCCCCGCGCGTGCTCTTCGCCTATGGCGACAGCCGTGGTGACAAAGAGATGGCCGAGCGTGCCGACCATGCGTGGATCCGGGGTCAGGGCAAGCTCATGCCACTCACCGACGCCGACGCGCCCACGCGCGCGTCCTGAGTTCACCCAGGGTCCGATGACGACGCCGCCGCCCCCACTACCGCAGACACCCGGCGCCGGTCGCCGTGTCGCGTGGATGTCGCGTCTGGCGCGGCTCGAACCCGTCGCGTTCTCGCGCTGGGACGCTGTCCATGCTGCCCTCTCCGTCGCCGTGCCCACGGCCATCGGTGCGGCCATTGGGTTCGGCGCCGATGCTTCGCTCATCGCGCTCGGCGCGCTGCCCGCCATCACCGGCGACCGCACCGGCCCGTATCGCGCCCGCGCACGCTCCATCCTCATCACCATCGTGACCGGCGTGCTGGGGTTTCACGCGGGCATGCTGATCCACGATGTCGGCGTGACTCATCCGTGGCTCGCGCATGTGCTGCTCCAAATCGCCATCCTGCTGCTCAGCTTCATCGGCACGTTCGGCAACGTGGCGTCTGCCGCGACGCTGCAAGGCGCGGTCTATCTGATCGTCGGCTGGGGGCTCGCGCTGCCGCCGCCGGAATGGCGCGCGCCGCTATTGCTGGCCGCCGGCGGGATCTTCAGCATGCTGCTGATGGCCGTGCATTGGCTCCGGCACCCGGGCGCGGCCGAGCGCGACGCCGTCGCCGCCATCTACCAGCAACTCGCGAACGTGCTGGATGCCAGCGGCACGCCGCGTGTCACGCTTGCGCGGCGGTCGCTGGAGAACGCCATTGCGGCCGCCTACGACACCTTGCTCACGGCGCGGGCCAGCACATCGGGTGGCTGGGAAATCCTTGAGCGCCGTGCCGCGCAAATCCTGGCCGCCGAACCCATTACGTCGGCCGTCATCGGGCTGGCGCAAGGCGGACAACGCGTGCCGGCACCGTTGGGCAAGGCCTTGTACGGCGTGGCCCGAAGCATCGCGAGAGACCGGCCGGTCGATCTCGACACCGCCGTGGCGGCTGCCAGGGAGCAACATGCGCCGACGTTGGCGGCTGCCCTTCACCGGGCAGAACCGTTGCTCACGGGCACCGTTCACGCGGCGGAAGCGCCGTTGGTCGCGCTGGCGCGTCATCAGGCGCGTGCCACGGCCCATCCGCGCTGGATGCCGAAGTGGCCTTGGCCTGACGTCTGGCGCTATCTCGTGCGCATCGGCTTGTGCGTGCTCGTGGCGCAGATCTTTATTGCGCTGACGGCCTTGCCGCGCTCCTATTGGGTGCCGCTGATCGTCGTGGTCATCTTCAAGCCGAACTATGGCTCGGTGTTTGCGCGCGCGTTGCAAAGCGGCGTGGGCAGTATCGTGGGCGTGGCGCTTTCGGCTGCCGTCGTCGCCATCGACCGGAACGGCTGGTTCAATCTGGCGACGCTGGTCCCGCTGGCCGCCTGTCTGCCGTGGGCCCTGCGACGCAATTACGGCCTGTTCAGTGCGCTCCTCCTGCCGATCCTGATGCTGGTGATGGGTGCCTTGCAGCCGGGCAATCAGGACATTGCGCTGGCGCGCTTCATCGATGCCGTGGCGGCATGCGCCATCGTGTTGCTCGTCGGCTATCTGCCGTGGGCGAAGTGGGAGCGGCGTCAGTTGGACGAGCGCATCGCCAACGCGCTCGACGCGCTGGGGCGCTACGCCGCGCTGGCGGACACGCATGACACCGATGCGGCTTTTGCAGCGCGCCGTGCCGCATACAAAGCATTGGACGACACGCGTATCGCCTTGCAACGGGCATTGTCGGAGCCGCCGCTCGTGAGTCGTCGAGCGGCAAGGTGGTGGCCCGCGCTTGTCTCGCTGGAGCGGGTGGCGAACGCGATCACGGACACCATCCCGCATGGCGACGACCACAGTGCGCCGGTGCATCCGGGCGCCGCGATCCTCACGCATATGGCTGCGGCGCTGCGTCACAGCGGGCCGGTGCCGGTGTTGCCTGACGGGCCGATCGAGGGCATCGACCCGATATTGAATGGTGTTCTGCGCGAAGCCATCGCCATGCTCTTTGGCGCGCCGGACGCCGAAGACAGGTCAACGCAGGCATAATGCGGGCTTACGGCGCACTCCGGTACGCCGCCACGCAACTCAGAAGACACCGCATGAATGAATCCCCGACGCTAGCCTGGACCGAAGACGGTCGCCCCGTCACTGCCCACTGGCGCTCAGAAGCCGGCGTGATGCCACCGCGTCGCGTCGAAGTCGTTGACGACACCGTCACGGCGGACGAAGCCTACCACCTCGCTTGCGGCGGCACTGCCCTGCTCTATCGCGGCGACTATCAGAACGCCCGGCAATTGATGCAGGCCATGGCGCGTCGCGTCGACCGGCCGCCGCATCGGCCCCGTCGCAAGCCGACGGCCAAGGACACCCCGGCACCGGCCCCGGCCGATGCTTTCCACAAGCACCGCATGGCGCAGGCGCAGCGCGCGCGCATTCTTGGCATGGTGCTGATTCCGCTCGACGCCGACTACGGCATTCCGCTGCGCCGCGCGCCGGACGTGCGTGAAGCGTGTACCGAAGCCTGGGGCGCCCCGGACGATGTCGCATCGGTCGCCTCGCTGCGGGAAATTCTGGGTTTGATCGGTGCGCATGAATGGCGCAAGAAAGGTGTGGCGATTCCTGCGCTGGGTGGCGCGACGATTCACCCGTGGTATGGCGTGTTTTCGCCCGTACGCGGCGAGTATCTGCAATTGATCGATCAGGCGCCGCTGCCGTCGACGTCGCTGGCGTTCGACGTCGGCACCGGCACGGGCGTGATTGCGGCATTGCTCGCACGACGCGGCGTACAGCAGGTCGTGGGCACCGACCGCGATCCGCGCGCGTTGGCTTGCGCCCGAGAGAACATCGCGCGCCTTGGTTGCGAGCGTTCGGTGAAGATCGTGGACGCGGACCTCTTTCCGGAAGGCAAGGCCCCGCTGATCGTCTGCAATCCGCCGTGGTTGCCCGCGAAGGCGAATGCACCGATCGAGCATGCCATCTACGATCCGGACAGCCAGATGCTCAAGGGCTTTTTGAGCGGGCTGGCCGCGCATCTCAGCCCGGGCGGCGAAGGCTGGCTGGTGCTGTCGGATCTGGCCGAGCATCTCGGCTTGCGCTCACGCGAGACGCTGCTGTCGTGGATCCACGGCGCAGGGCTTGTCGTGCTGGCGCGTCACGACGTCCGTCCCCATCACCCGAAAGCCTCCGACGCCAATGACCCGCTGCACGTCGCGCGACGTGCCGAAGTGACGTCGCTATGGCGTCTCGGCGTACGTCCGGCGTAATCGCGCAAACGCCTGTCCCTCTGAAGGGATAGCGCCCCTCCCCCTGCATCGGAAATGAAGAAGGGCTTCCTTGACGGAAGCCCTTCTTGCGTGCATCTCCACGGTCGACTGTTGCGCCGTCGGCCAACCTCAGCGCTGCGTCTCCAGATAGGCCGCTGCGCCATCGCCCGCGACGCACGCGCTGGCAAAGCAGGCGGTGAGCAGATAACCGCCCGTCGGCGCTTCCCAATCGAGCATCTCGCCCGCACAGAATACGCCGGGGAGCGCCTTGACCATCAGCGCCGCATCCAACGCCTCCAGCGACACGCCACCGGCGCTGCTGATCACCTCGGCAATCGGACGCGTGCGCAGCAACGTCAACGGCAAACGCTTGATGCCCGCTGCGAGTGCCGCCGCATCGTCGAATGTCTCGCGCGGCAAACACTCTCGCAACAACGCCGCCTTCACCCCCGCGATCCCCAACCGGCTCTGCAAATGACTCGCCATCGAACGCGATCCACGCGGGCGCGCCACTTCCGACGCGACACGCTCTGCCGCCCAGTCGGGGAGCAGGTCGAGATACACGTGCGTGCTGCCGTCCGTACGAATGGCATCGCGAATCGGCGCGCACATCGCATACACCAGACTGCCCTCGATGCCATGCTCGGAAATCACGAATTCGCCTTGGCGGGTCGTGCCGTCGGGCAACGTCATGGTGACCGGCTTGACCGGATGCCCCGCGAAACGCTCGCGCATATGGGGCGTCCAATCGGCCTCGAATCCGGCATTCGCCGGCACCAGCGGAACAACGCTCACGCCGTGCTCGCGAAGCGATGACACCCACGCCGCATCGGAACCGAGTTGTGGCCAGCTCGCGCCGCCCAACGTCAGCACCACCGCCCGGGCTTGCACCCATCGCTCACCACTCGGTGTCGAGAAACGCAGATGACCCGGACCTGCGGACGCACCCTCGTCCCACCCGAGCCAACGGTGCCGCACATGCAGGCGCACACCCGCCGCGCGCAGGCGCGACAGCCACGCGCGCAACAGCGGCGCAGCCTTCATGTCCGTCGGGAATACGCGTCCCGACGTGCCGACGAACGTATCGATGCCCAAGCGATGAGCCCATGAACGAACATCGTCGGCACTGAACCGGCGCAGCCACTGACCGACGGCCTCCGCCCGCTTGCCATAACGGGCCACGAAAGGCGCCGCCGGTTCGCTGTGCGTGAGGTTCATACCGCCCTTGCCCGCCATCAGGAACTTGCGCCCGACAGACGGCATCGCGTCGTACACGTCGACACGCCAACCTGCGGCTGACAACACCTCCGCCACCATAAGCCCCGCTGGCCCGGCGCCGATCACGGCCACGTCGATGACGTCAGCCGGGCGCGGCGTCGTACCGTCGTCAGCGGAAGAAAGTGAATCGGCAGAGGGTGTCGTGGGGATGGATGGGGGCATGCTGAAACGTCTTGTCACGAAAGATCGATGTCGCGTCACACGAGCCCGTGCGGCGAAGGCCGCCATTGTCCCACATCGGTGACAGGCGAACACCCTGAAACCACGTGACGCCGCCTTTGGCGTTACAATCGCTCCCCCGCTTTTTGTCCTCTGCCCCCGCGCACCTTTCAGTGCCCGTCGGGCGATACCGTGGAGCCTCGCATGTCGTCATCCGAGCCAGCATCGATCGGACGCACCGCGTATGCCAGTTTTGCCGAGCGCTACGCCGAGATTGCCGTCACCAAACCGCACAACGCGCTCTATGAGCGCCCCGCAACGCGGCAGTTGCTCGGCGAGGTCAGCGGGTTGCACGTGCTCGACGCCGGTTGCGGCCCGGGGATCAACAGTGCGTGGCTCGTCGAGCAAGGTGCAACGGTACACGGCATCGACGTGACGCCCGAAATGATTGCGCTCGCACGCAAACGTTGCGACGGCATGCCAGCCGCGTTCGATGTTCAGGACCTCGGCACCCCGTTCGTCACGTTGGCAGACGGCCGTTTCGACGCCATCGTGAGCGCTCTCGCCCTCGACTACGTGGAAGACCTTGGCCCGACGTTTCGCGAGTTTGCACGCGTTGCGAAGCCTGGCGCGACATTGGTCTGGTCGATGGGTCACCCGATGCGCGACTGGATCGACGAGCGCACGCGGCGCAACCGCACCTACTTCGAAACCACCCGCTTCGGGATGTACTGGAGCGGCTTCGGCGAACCGAAACCGTATGTGGAATCGTATCGCCGCCCGCTCGCCGGCATTCTGAACGCAGCCGCCGCCGCAGGATGGCGCCTCGAACAGATGGTCGAACCCCTTCCGCTACCGAAAATGAAGGCGGTCAGCCCGCGACTCTACGATGAGCTATCTCAGGTGCCAGCCTTCATGTGCCTGAAGGCGCGACTGGAAAAGCCTGCCGACTGAAGCGGCATGCCGTCGGGCAACGCAGCGCCCGGTGGGACTTCACGACTTGTCGCGCTCGCCCCAGGGAATAAGCATCGTGGCCGTACACGTCGCCCCCAGCAGCACCGCCGCCACACCGTAGCGCGAGACTTCCGGCAGGTTGTACAGCAGACCGTGGATCGTGGCGAAAATGCCGCCCAGCATGACGAAGGCAGCAAGGGAGGCAATGAAGACGCGGGTATCGGAGCACATACGTCACCTCGCAACGAGGCCACGCCCGTTGCGAAGCCAATCGCGACATCGCGAAATCCGCAGTTTCCAGCCCGTGATTTAACTGCATTACGGCGGACCTGCGCGAACTTCGGGTGCCTTGAATGACTTCGGCGGCGTCCCTCGATTTCAGTGTAGGACGCCATGCGCGAAACGGTTAACAAGGGTTAGCCAGTGCCCCCCGATGCTGAAGACTAGCGCTTGACGTCGCTCGCTTCGTCTTTCGGCCAGGGGGTAAGCATCACGACGATGAACAAGATGCCGAACAGCACCGTGATCACGCCGCCGTGCATGACGTGCGACTTGTCGTAAAGCAGACCGTGGATGGTGGCGAATGCCCCGCCAAGCGTCATGAATGCCGCTATCGAAGCGATGACGACGCGAAATTCCGAGCCCATAGCGACTCCTTATAGTTATCGGCAATGGTGCCGCTGGCGTGACTTCTTTAGCGGCAACACCAGTGTACGCCGATCCCTATACGTCGCCAATTGAGTCGCATGCCTAATCAATCCGGCATTGATCCTTGTCAATGCCGGGGGCTGAAGACATTCAGACCTTTACTCGATGGGAAGATGAAAGGCACCGTCAGGCGTGGTTCAACGACGCGCTTCGTGATGTTGCGCCCAGCGGAAATGGCCGCTGCGTAGCAACACCGGCCCAGGCAACCCCATGGCGAGATATTCGCGGGTCAGGGCGTGAATACGACTGCGACCGTACTCGAAGGCATGCAGCAGATCGTCGGCGCGGGCCGAGTGGGCGTGAAAGTGCGATTCCAGCGCCTCGGCCGACACCGCACAATCGATCGGCCGGCCATTGACGACAACGGCGAACTCGATCGTCAGGTCTTCGTAGTTGAACATGGGACGGTGATCCGGAAACTCGATTTGCATGGCGGCACCCCCGGTTGACGAAAGGACGCAATCGACGTGTCGGCCGACACGTTCCATCCAGCATAGTGCATCGCCGGACGAACCGAAAATTGCGTCGCTTATCGGTTCGTCCAGATCGATTGGGGAAGGTTCCGGAACCCCTCACCTCATACAAATCGCTTTAAATAAAGCGCACAAACAATTGATTTTTATGAAAAATCAATTCGCAGCCTTATTTCCATTCAGAAATGCTACGAAACCCGCAACGAAATCGGACACTTGCTGACGCACGGCGTCGTCCTGCAAGTTGCCGTCCGCGTCGAAGGCCTTGTTCGCGTGCGAGACCATCAAGCGGCCCTGCCACCACGGGGTCGTTTGCAGGGTGCGCAGCACTGGCAGCCATGCGTTCTGGCTGAGGATCGTGCCGAAACCCCCGGGCGACGCGCCCATGAGCGCGACCGGCTTGTCGCGGAACACGCGCGCACTATCGGCCGGGGGACGGGATAGCCAATCCAGCGCATTCTTGAACACCCCCGGCATGCCGTTGTTGTACTCGGGCGTGGCGAGCAGCAAGCCATCGGCCTGCGCGATGGCGTCCTTCAAGGTCGTGACGGCGGCGGGAATGCCTTCGCTCGCCTCCAGATCACCGTCGTAGAGCGGAATGCCGTGCAACGTCCTGACGTCGAGCGTGACACCCGCGGGCGCCAACGCTTTCGCTGCGACGAGCAGCGCCGTGTTGTAAGAGCCTTTGCGCAGACTGCCGGACAAACCAATGATCGTCGTCATCGAATCGACTCCTTGCGGTACTGATCGGAAATAGAGACCGCACAACGTCTTGTGGCGAGGCGGCGGTTCGCCGCTTCGCCATCCGCCTACACGTTGCGTTGGAAGGGATATACGCTGCCCAGACTGAGCAGACGCGTGAGTTCGTCGAGCGCCGTGCGACACTCGTCGAGCAATGCCGAATCGGCGAGATCGCTCACCGCCAGCCGATCGCGATAGTGACGTTTGACCCAATCCGTCAACGTGGCGTAGCGCGCATCGTCCATCCAGAGACCGCTGTGCGCTGCCTTGCGCTCTTCCTCCGTGAGCACCACGCGCAGACGCAGGCATGCCGGACCGCCGCCATTGCGCATGCTTTCACGCAAATCGAAGACGTGAAGCTCACGGATCGGGCCACCGCTGGCCACGAGCGCCTCCAGATAGCGCCACACAGCCGGGCGCTCGCGGCATTCCTGCGGCACGACCAGTCGCATGCCGCCGCCCGCCTCGGGGCTGCGCGCGAGCAACTGGCTGTTGAAAAGGTAGCTGCCGACGGTGTCTTCCATCGAGATGTCGGCATCAGACACTTCAACCACTTCGAGCGCCGTTCCCCGTGCCGCGAGCCGTTCGCGCAAGGTCGCCAGCACGCTGGCCTGATCGACGAATGCCTGCGCATGGCAGAACAGCACATTGCCGTTGCCGACCGCGATCACGTCGTTATGGAACACCCCGGCATCGATGGCGTCCGGGTGCTGCTGCGCGAACACGACATCCGCGTCGTCCAGCCCATGCAGTCTCGCGATCGCCTGACTGGCCTGCAACGTCTGCCGGGCGGGGAATCGACGCGGCGCGGGCGCGCTGGCAAGATCGTCCCGTCCGTAGACGAAGAACTCGACGCCGCGCTCGCCATACGCTCCGCAGAACCGCGTGTGGTTGGCGGCGCCCTCATCCCCGAGCGACGGCCAGCCCGGCAAAGCGTCGTGATGCGCGAAGCGGGATTCGTCCGGAAATGCCGCACGCAAGATGCGCGACGTCGTTTCATGCTCGATGGCGCGGTGAAGTTTGCTGCACAGATTCGCTGCCGTGAAATGGACGCGCCCGTCCGACGTGTCGGCAGACGGACTGACGGTGGCGGCGTTCGCCGTCCACATGCTTGCGGCCGAGCACGCCGCGCCGAGCAACGCGGGCGCTGTCTGTGCCGCGTTGCGAATGACGGTACTGTCGTCGCCCGAAAACCCGAGCGTGCGCAGCAACGCGACCGACGGACGTTCTTGCGGCGGCAACACGCCCTGCGCGTAGCCCAGATCGGCCAGCGCCTTCATTTTCGCCAGCCCTTGCAACGCGGCCTCGCGCGGGTTCGAAACGCGGTTGGCGTTGTTCGCCGACGCCACATTGCCAAACGACAAACCCGCGTAGTTGTGCGTGGGGCCGACCAATCCGTCGAAGTTGGCTTCGAGGGCAAAGCGTGTCATGTCAAATCCTGGAAAAAGCGGGAGTCCGTGTCCCACATACGCAATATGCGGTGATCTGCGGCATTGTGCCTGAATCAGGTCACACCGAAGTCCAACCCGGGGCTCAGATGTTCAGGCATCACGGCCCGTTCGGCCTCCATCGAGGCGATCGGATAAGCACAGTAGTCGGCCGCATACCAGGCGCTCGGACGGTGGTTGCCCGATGCCCCCACGCCGCCAAAGGGCGCGGCCCCGGCCGCCCCGGTCGTCGGGCGATTCCAGTTGACTACGCCCGCGCGAATCTCGGCGAGGAACTGTTCGTAACGCGCCGGATCGTCGGACAGCAACCCGGCGGCCAGCCCGTAGCGGGTTCGATTGGCGAGCGTGATGGCGTCGTCGAACGTGTCGTAACGGAGCACTTGCAGCAACGGACCGAAATACTCCTCATCGGGCAACGCGTCGCGTGCGGCGGGCGCCGTCACGTCGATCAGGCCCGGCGTGAGCAGTGCTGAGCGGCCATCCGGTTGTGAGAGCGGCAACAGCGCACGGCTACCGAGTGACATCAACTCCGCCTGCGCAGCAGTCAGGCGACGTGCTGCCTGCAACGACACGACCGCCCCCATGAAAGGCTGCGGCTCGGCGTCGTAACGACCGACACTGATGCGTTGCGTAACGGCGATGAGTCTGTCGAGAAAGGCGTCGCCTTGCGTACCACGCGGCACGAGCAGGCGTCTCGCGCACGTGCATCGCTGGCCTGCGGAGAGAAAAGCGGACTGAACCGCCACGTGCACGGCGGCGTCGATGTCGGCGGGCACGTCGACGATCAGCGGATTATTGCCGCCCATCTCCAGCGCAAGGATCTTGTCGGGGCGCCCGGCGAATTGCTGATGAAGCGCGCGCCCCGTCGCGGAACTGCCGGTAAAGCAAACGCCGTCGACGCCGTCATGCGCGGCGAGCGCAGCACCGGTGCCCCGCGCGCCCTGCACGAGATTGAGCACGCCCGGCGGCAACCCGGCTTCGATCCAGCACGCCAGCGTGCGGGCGGCGACGCCAGGGGCAAGTTCACTGGGTTTGAAGACGACCGTATTGCCCGCCAGCAAGGCCGGCACGATATGCCCATTGGGCAAGTGTCCCGGGAAGTTGTACGGACCGAAGACGGCCATCACCCCATGTGCCCGGTGCCGGACCACGCTCTCGCCATCTGCCACCGGACTGCGGCGCTCGCCCGTGCGCTCCTGAAAAGCGCGCGCCGAATTGACGACCTTGGCCGACATCGTCGCCACTTCCGTGCGGGCTTCCCATAATGGCTTGCCAGTCTCACGCCCGATGGCGTCGGCCAGCGTTTCGGTATTCGCGCTCACGATCGCCGCAAAACGCTGCAACACGGCGAGACGCTCGTCGACACTGCGTCGCGCCCAGTCTCGCTGCGCGCGACGCGCCGCCTGGACGGCCGCATCGACATCGGCCGTGTCCGCAGCACGACCTTGCCAGACGACTTCGCCCGACATGGGATCGAGCGAGCGGAACGGCGCGCCGTTGGCTGCGCACCAGACGCCTTCGATGTACAGATCTGTCATGGAGGGCTACCCCGAAGGCCACGCCCGATAGCGCGGCGTGCGATGCGGATCATGATGACACGGATTCGTCAGCCGGAACAATGCGCCGGCGCCGAAAGCACCGGCAAACCATCGCCCGCCGGGCCTCCGGGACGGCCTATGTCGGTAGTGCGACAGACACGCATAGAATACGACGTTGAGTTTCCGGAGATTCCCCATCATGACTGACGCCCATCGATCGGCATTGCGCCACTGGCTCAGCGACGTTCGCGAGTCGCGCGACCATCCTCACGACGAAGGCGTCGACCCTTGCGGTGTTCGCTGGCAACGGCACGCGGAAGGCGTGCTCGAACTGACACCTGCCACGGTATCCCGCTCGGCAGAGGGTGCAGAGGATGACGCAGCGGCCCAGCCTGGCTACCGCTACGACGCCATTCTGTCCTGTGGCATTCACGGCGATGAAACCGCCCCCATCGAGATCGTCGACGGCATTCTGCGCGACATCGCCGACGGCCGCCTCACATTGCGCGAGCGTGTACTGGTCGTCCTCGGCAACCCGGACGCCGTGCGCGCGGGCAAGCGTTATCTCGAATACGATCTGAACCGTCTCTTTCAGGGCGCACACGCCAAGCGCGCCGAATCGCCTGCCGTGCAGCGCGCCCGCGAACTCGAAGTGATCGTGGCCCAGTTCTTTGCCGGTGTGGATGGCGTGCGTCGTACACGTCGCCACGTGGACATGCACACCGCCATTCGGGCGTCGCTCTTTCAGCGCTTTGCCGTCGTGCCCGGCACGCCACAGCACAGCCCTAGCGACGACTGGTTCGATGCCCTCGGTGCCGCCGACATCGAAGCGACGATGCGCACCGAGCAACCGTCGGTCACGTTTTCGTACTTCACCTGCGCGCGGTTCGGGGCGCAGAGCTGCACACTTGAGTTGGGCAAGGTCGCGCCGTTCGGCGAGAACCGGCTCGAAAACTTCTCCGGCATCGACGCGGCACTGCGCCGCTGGCTCTCCGGTGGCGAGTTCGAAGCCCGTGACGATGGCAAGTCGCCGCAGCCCCAACGCTTCCGGGTCGCGGCGGAGATCGTGCGTCGCACCGATGCGTTCGTCCTCGACGTGCCCGCCGATACGCCGAACTTCACGCCCTATCCCGCCGGCACCGTTCTCGCGCGCGACGGCGAGAACACCTACACGGTTTCGCATCCCGAGGAACGCATCGTGTTTCCCAACCCGAACGTCGCGAACGGCCTGCGCGCCGGGGTCATGGTCGTGCCGGAGTGATGGTGACGTCATGGAGATCGAGCGGCGTATGCCAACGTGACGGTGCCTGACGTCGACGTTGCATTTGCGTGATTGTCACTGCCGTAGCACCGGCAGTGCACCGCGCCGGCTACGCAGCATCGCGAATGAACGTTTTTAAACGCCTGTCCGGGCGTCGTCGTGACGTGGGGATGCAGGTAGGATCGCCCACTTCATTTCTCCTGCGAGACGGCGATGACGGCGTGCGGCACGAGTGAAGGCAGTCGCGCGTGTCCGGCCGTCCATCGACGACATGCCACAGGATTTCTCCTTCCCCACTCCCGCGTTTCCCCGTACCGCCGGTCTTATCGTCGAGCGTCCGATTTCCGGGGCGTCAGCCGATTCGCACGTCAATCTCGCCGAAGATTTCGCACGGGCGCAGCAGTCGTCGGTGATGCTGGGTCATGGTCGACGCGTCGCGCGTCACACGACGGTGGCTCAGGCGATTCCTCGCGAGCATCGCGACGATCTGGCGCTGGCCGTGCGACGCGCAGCCCATCTCTCGCCGCAGCGACGCGCCACCCGATTGGCACCCTGCCCGTCGCGCGCGAGCGACACCCCCAACGCGGCCGAGCAAATCTATTCGATGCTTCGCGACGAGATCGCCATCCCGGCGCTGCGCCGCTTCGAGCGAACGCATCGCGCCGACATGCCGTCGGCGACGCCGATGGCCGGCGTCTCCCGAATCTCGGCACGGGCCCATGCGACGGCGGCGACACCGCCGTGGTTCGACGATCTGCTCCCACATCTGAGAATCGAAGCACAACTTCTCGCGCAACGCGGACTGAGCGTGGACAAAGTCCGTCACCGGCTCGATGCGCTCTTTCGCCACGAACATCCCGGCGTTTCGTGGCGCGCCACACGCATCGGTCTGGAGCGCGATGCCTTCCCCTTCGCGCTCGGCTCCACCGTGCTCTCGGTGCTGGCCGACACGACAGACCCGCAACGGCGCCTGTCGATGATGTGGCCGCCGGTCGAAGCGATGGGTGTCGTGCTGATCAACCTCCTCGGGATGGCACGCTTCAATGCCGCCCATCCGCAATGGGCGAGCCGCCTTGCACGCGTCACGCCGACGCAGGCGCTCGAAGCCGTCAACACGATGTTGCGCAACCCTGTCCGGGATGTCGCGGCGCATGTCGCGGGCTTCGTTTTCTGCTACGGCATCGTGCGCAATCTCGCACGCGCGGGGATCGAGGCGGGTCTGTCGGCGGCCCTGCCCGGCATCATGGCGTACCGCTTCGGCAATACGATTCATTCGTGCCTCGAAATCCTGCTTTGTCCGATCCCCGGCGCATTCCTCGGACCGATCATCGATCGGATTGCCGTCGCGCCGGAGAACGCCCGGCTCGAACCGTTGCTCCAAGATCGCTTCGCGGACCTTATCTGCAAGATGAGCGACGATATGCCCGCGACCTCCGCAACACCCTTCCTGACGTCCTTTTGGCACAACTTCACGGGATTGCTGCAATCGGGTACGCCGAAGGCCATCTGGCTGACGCTGTCGCTCGGCTTCTACTTCCTCTCGACCTTTCATGGCACGCAAACGCCTATCCACGATGACGTGCAGCGCGACGACACCGACTTCGGGACATCTCTCGCGCTATCCGGAAATGCGACGCAAGTGTCATCAACCGACGTGGCAAACGATTTCGACGTCGACTGGCATACGCAGGCCGTCCTCAGCGTGCTCTACGGCCTGATCGCCACGTTCGTCTCCATGCAAGGCATCTCGGCGCGTCATGACGCCGTTGCCACGGCCTACACGCGGCGGCGGGGACGCCCCAAGATCAGCACGGTCACCGTCACGTCACAAGAGGATTCCGGGCATTCGTCCACGGGCTCGCATTCCGACTTGCCGGACAGTCCGGCCAGTCCCGCAAGCCCGGCAAGCGCCGCCGGCAGTGCGTTTCCGGTGACGAGCAGCCCCTCGTCGGAATCCGGCGATCTGTCGGGTTACACCTCGGGAGACGACGCCGTCTTCTTGCCGATGGACGATACACTTAGCGTGTCTTCCAGTCGTGAGACGGTCGAACCGCGGGCGGCCGAAGCGCCGCCGGGACGACGCCACGGTACATCGGTCGCGCCGGCCGGCATCGGTCTGCCCCCGGAGAATGAGGACATCAGCCACCCGGCCGACCTGTACACGCCTTTGTGACGAAGTGTTGCACGCACTTGCCGTGACTGCCACGGCATGGCATCTTGCACTTCAAGCGCGTTCTTAGCGCATGACCATCCTGGGGGACGTACGGAAATACGCGCCGCCCCCTGCCTGCCGGAGCGCCTATGCTAAACACCACGCCGAGCGAACTTGCCCGTAATCTGCTGATCGTTCTGGTCCTTGGACTGCTGATCGTCGGCACCTTGTGGGTACTGCTGCCCTTCCTGCCCGCCTTCATCTGGGCTGTCACGATCGTCGCCTCCACATGGCCGCTACTCATCGGGCTGCAACGACGCCTGTGGGGCAAACGATGGCTCGCCACCACGGTCATGATCGTCGGCATGCTGATTATTGTCGTTGCGCCCTTGTCGGCCGCTATCGGCACGCTCATCGGCCATGCCGCCGACATCAGCGATCAGGTGCACTCCTTCGGCCAGCGCGGCCTGCCGATGCCACCCGACTGGCTTGCCCGCATGCCGGTGATCGGCCAGCGCGCCAGCGAGGAATGGCAGGCGCTTGCCGCCGCGGGGCCAGGGGGTCTCGTCTCCAAGGTGCAGCCGTATGCCGTAAAAGCAGCGTCCTGGGGGTTTGCCAAGTTGGGGTCGATCGGCTTGCTCGTGGTTCACCTCGGCCTCACGCTGATCATCTCCGGCATCCTCTTCATGCAAGGTGAACGCGCGGCGCGGGCGTTGATCCGGATCGCCCGCCGCCTCGGCGGCGACCGCGGAGAAGAATCCGTGCGACTGGCGGGGATGTCGATTCGCGCGGTGGCACTCGGCATCGTCGTCACAGCGGTTACGCAATCGCTGCTCGGCGGTCTGGGCCTGTGGCTGACCGGCGTGCCACTGCCGGGCTTCCTGACGGCGCTGATGCTGGTGTTGTGTATCGCGCAGATCGGCCCGTTCCCGGTGCTGCTGTCGAGCGTCGCCTGGCTTTACTGGCAAGACAGTCCCACGCTTGCCACGTTGCTGCTGATCCTCTCCGTGTTCATCGGCATGCTCGACAACGTGATGCGTCCGATGCTCATTCGCCGCGGGGCCGATCTGCCGATGACGCTGATACTGGCCGGTGTACTCGGCGGCATGCTGACGCTCGGTATCGTCGGCCTGTTCGTCGGTCCGGTGATTCTCGCCGTGACGTACACCCTGCTGATGGCCTGGATCAACGAAGGCCTGAACCGGCCGGTGACGGCGGCGAGCGGCGCACCGCTCCCGTCTTCGGAGCATGGATCGCGCCTGGAAGGCACCTCGGAAGGCGCTCGCAAGGCCATCACGCCGCCTGCGCCGGACAGCAAAGGGCGAGGCTAACGGGTAACTCGTCTAAAGGTCCGCGAGTCGCGTTCGTCACGCGACTCGGACCTATTTTTCGGATTGCTTCACCTGTCGCACGCCGCCGCGACATGGCTAAATATCTCCCGTACCCAGCAGTTCACGAGAGATCATCAATGCCAAGCGCTTCCCTGACCAGCCCACCCTGCCTGCCCAGCCCGATCACGCCGCCGCCACGACGCTCGCGGCGCGTGCCACGTCGCGCACGTCTTGGTGATCCGCCGCTATTGCGGCGTGTGGCACACGAACTGGCTTACACGCCAACGCGTTGCCGTGTCACGACCAGCCTGCTGGTCGCACGCGTGAATCCATGGTGGCAACGGTTTCCGACGTTTGCCGCCAGCCCTGAAGACGTGCACGACGCGTCGATCGCCCCGGAAAAAACGAACGCGCCGACCGGCGAACCGGTTCGGCGCGTTGCTGACATCACACAGGTGACTCAGGAAGCCGCGAGCCCTGTCTAGCTTTCCATTTCGATCGTCTCGGCGGGCGGTTAACGCGCTTTCGCAGGCAGGATCTTGCCGGACACCTCGCCGAAGCCGATGCGGTAGCCGTCACCCTGGCACCAACCGCTCATCACCACGGTGTCGCCGTCTTCGATGAACGTGCGCTTTGCGCCACCCGAAAGCGTGATCGGGTTCTTGCCGTTCCACGTCAGTTCCAGCAGGCTGCCGAACGAGTCCGGCGTGGGGCCGCTGATCGTGCCCGAGCCCATCAGATCGCCAACGCGCACGTTGCAACCCGACACCGTGTGGTGGGCGAACTGTTGCGCCATGCTCCAGTACATGTGACGGAAATTGGTGCGACAAATCGACGTCGGCTCGGCATCGCCCTCCGCTTGCATCAGCACTTCGAGTTCGATGTCGAAAGCATGCTTGCCCTGCTGCTGGAGGTACGACAGCGGCACCGGGGTTTGCTCCGGCCCGGCAACGCGGAACGGCTCGAGCGCTTCCATCGTCACGATCCACGGCGAGATGGACGTGCCGAACGTCTTGGCGTTGAACGGACCCAGCGGCACATATTCCCATTGCTGCAAATCGCGCGCCGACCAGTCGTTGAGCACGACCATACCGAAGATGGCGGCCTCTGCGTCTTCGACGCTCAGCGATTCGCCCAGCGCCGTGTTGCGTCCGACGATGAAACCGGTTTCCAGTTCGAAGTCGAGCTTGCGGCAACCGTCGAAGATCGGGCGCGGCTGGTCCGGCAGCTTGATCTGCCCGTTCGGACGGTGCAGCGGCGTACCGCTCACCACCACCGAACTGGCTCGCCCGTTATAGCCGATCGGAATTTCGAGCCAGTTCGGCAGAAGTGCGTTCGCCGGATCGCGGAACATGCTGCCCACATTGGTGGCGTGCTCCTTCGACGAATAGAAGTCCGTGTAGCCCGGGACTTCGACCGGCAGATGCAGCGTCGCCTGCGCGAGCGGCACGAGGGCTTGCGCCTTGAGCGCAGCGTTCTCACGCAGCGAGGCATCGCCGTCGACGGCCAGCAGCGAAGTCAGTCGCGCACGCGTGGCCTGCCACGCTGCGCTGCCCAACGCCACGAATGCGTTGATGGATGCCTGTGCGAACACGGGGGCAGCGCCCGCCTTGAGCACACCGGCGGCTTCGAGCGCGGCCAGATCGAGCACTTGATCGCCGATGGCGACACCGACGCGCGGCGTCGGTTGCGACTGCGTACTGAACACGCCATACGGCAGGTTTTGCAGCGGGAAATCCGTCACACCGGTGTTGGCGGACGCGACCCAGCTTTGCAGGAGAGCGGACATGTGGAGTTCCTTATTCGAAGTAACGCGTCAGCCAGCCGTGCGTCGTATGGGCGCAGGGCCGGCTGTCTTGATGATGTGGTGTGTCGTGGCGCGATGCCGCTTACTTCTGGTTCGGGTTGAAGTGCTTCTTCAGGCCCTGCCAGCAGGTGTAGTAGTTGTCTTGCAGCTGCTTGGTTTCCAGCGCGAACCGCGTCGGATGAATCACCGCCGGCGTTTCGAACATGAAAGCCATCGTTGCGTCGACCTTATGCGGCTTGCTCGTGTCGGCCGCAGAGGCCTTCTCGAACGTACCCGCGTCGGGGCCGTGGCCCGACATGCAGTTGTGCAGACTCGCACCACCCGGCACGAAGCCCTCGGCCTTGGCGTCGTACACGCCGTGAATCAGACCCATGAATTCGCTGGCGATGTTGCGGTGGAACCAGGGCGGGCGGAACGAGTTTTCCATCGCCAGCCAACGCGGCGGGAAAATTACGAAGTCGATATCGTCCACGCCCGGCGTGTTGCTCTGCGACTGGAGCACCAGGAAGATCGACGGGTCCGGATGGTCGTAGCTGATCGAGCCTATCGTGTTGAAGTGGCGCAAATCGTACTTGTACGGCGCGTAGTTGCCATGCCACGCCACGACGTCCAGCGGCGAATGACCGATGTCGGCACGCCACAACGCGCCACCGAACTTCGCCACGAGTTCGAAGTCGCCTTCGACATCTTCATACGCAGCAACGGGGGTCAGGAAATCGCGCGGATTGGCAAGGCCATTCGATCCGATCGGCCCCAGATCCGGCAGACGGAACAAGGCACCGTAGTTCTCGCACACATAACCGCGCGCACGGCCGTCCGGCAACGTCACACGAAAGCGCACGCCTCGCGGCAACACGGCGATTTCGTACGGTTCAACGTCGAGCACACCGAATTCGGTCGCGATGCGCAAACGCCCTTCTTGCGGCACCACAAGCAGTTCGCCGTCGGCGTTGTAGAAGAAGCGCCCATCCATCGACTTGTTGGCGGCATACACGTGAATCCCGCAACCGTGGCCGGCGTCAGGGCTGCCATTGCCGCCCATCGTCACCATGCCGTCGACGAAATCGGTCGGTGCTTCCGGCATCGGCAGCGGATCCCAGCGCATCTGGTTCGGCGGCGTCGGCACATCGCCAAAGCGGCTCAGCCAGCGCGTGTTCTCGAGCGCCGTGAACGGCTTGTGCATTGCGGCCGGACGAATGCGATAGACCCACGAGCGGCGGTTATGGCCGCGCGGCGCCGTGAATGCCGTGCCGGAAAGTTGTTCCGCGTAGAGGCCATAGGGCGCACGTTGCGGCGAGTTTTGCCCGACGGGCAGCGCGCCGGGCAATGCCTCGGTCGCGAACTCGTTGGTAAAACCGGACAGGTAGCCCAGTTCCCCCTGGATTTGGTCTGCTTGGCGCATGAGCGGCCTCGTCTCCTGATTTCGAATGCGATTATTGTCCGACAAGCGGCCAAATTTTGCGATATAAATACACAAATCCACTATATTCACAACGCGAATAATGTTTTTACGCCCGCGCGCCGCCCCATGATTTCCTTACGTGATGTCGATCTGAACCTGCTGGTGGTCTTCCACACCGTGCTCACCCACCGCAGTATTTCTCAGGCAGCCCGGGAGTTGGGTCTGTCGCAGCCTGCCGTCAGTAACGGTCTTGCGCGCCTGCGGCAAACGTTCGAGGACGAGCTCTTCACCCGAACGGGCACCGGCATGCAACCCACCCCATTCGCCGAGGCATTGGCCGAACCGGTGTCGGCTGCGCTCGCCGGTATCTCGCGGGCGATCAATCATCGGGAGGCGTTCGATCCCGCGAGCAGCCAGCGAGAGTTCACCTTGGCCATGACGGACGTTGGTGAGGTGTACTTCATGCCGGCACTGATCGATCTGTGCACTCGGCTGGCACCGGGCGTACGCATCAGCACGGTCCGGGCGTCGCTGCCCGACTTGAAGGATTCCATGGCGGCCGGACGCATCGATCTCGCCGTGGGCGCGTTCGACGATCTGACCGGCCCGTTCTTTCAGCGGCGGCTGTTTCGACAGCAGTACGTGAGTATGTTTCGCATCGGACACGCGCTCGACACGCCCGATGCCGGACTGGCGGAATTCAAGGCGGCGCGCCACTTGTTCGTGACGACGGGCGACAACCCATATGCGCGCGTCAATCAATTGCTCGCACAGGCAGGTTTCGGGAGCGACGCCAACTTCTGGGTGCCCCATTTCATCGCGGTACCTTATGTCGTTAGCGCCAATGATCTCGTGGTCACGGTGCCGCAGAAATTTGCCGAGCGCGCCGCGGCACCGTTCGGACTTCACTTCGTCAAACCGCCCCTGCGGCTTCCCGCGTTGCAAACCAATGTGTTCTGGCACCGGCGTTACCATCAAGACGCCGGCAATCAATGGCTACGCCAGTTGATCTCAGAACACTTCGTGGAATAAGGGGAGTGAGGCAATGGATCGGAGATCAGGTATCACGCATCGCTAACGATGGCATGCCCTTGCGCCCGTAACCAGTCGTTCCAGGCGGCATCGAGCGCGTCGAACGCGGCTTCCATCTGCCCCACCGACGCCTGCGGGGCGAGGTGTTCGACCTGCGCGGCCAACGACGCCAGCGAACTCAACCCGAACGCCATAAAGCCGCCTCGCAACCGATGCGCGGAATGGCGCAGCGTCTCACGCGAGAGGTCGGCCAATGCGGCGCGGCAGTTCGCAATGTCCTGATCCGCGATCGTGACGAACGTGTCGAGCATGTCCGACAACGGCAACCGCCAATCTTTTCGCGACGCCGTTTCCGGTGCTGGCTTCGGTGCGCTCTCGATCAGACGCGTCGACGCGGGCAACGGCGCAATGTCGACGCAAAGCGACGGGTAGCGGGAGCGAACCAGCTCGATCACCCGCAACAATGAACGTGCATCGACCGGCTTGTAGACGACCGCGTCGTAAGGCGACTTCGCTTCACGATCGTTGCGGAGCGTGACGTCTGCCGTTGCCACCACGACAGGCACGTGCGGTGCACGGGCCTTGATGTCCGTCGCCAACGCATGCCCGGAAATATGCGGCATGTTGGCGTCTGTAATCACCAGCATGTGCGAATCGGCGTCAAAGGCGTCGAGCGCTTCACGTGGATCGTGGTAGCAGTCCACCATCGCCCCCAGCCCCTCCAACTGACGCGACAGCAACATGCCGCTGATCGGATGGTCATCCGCCACCAGCACGTACCATCCGGCCAGCGGCTTCACCCGCGCCTGCGCATTCGCGGTGCCCGGTACCGGCAATTCCCCGTGGGGCGCCAGCCCCGGGCGGGGCGCCGAGCCCAGCGCCTCCCAGAGTTCGGCTTGCTGGAAGAGCGCGATATCACGCGGCCACACCGGCGCGCTGCCTGCAAGACGATCCACCGGGGTGGAACGCAACAAGTAGACTTCGGCGCCGGCCATTCCTCGCACGGGCCATTCGTCAGCGAACATCAACAGCCCCGAATCCTGCTCGCGGCCCATGCCGGTCGACCAGGACACCGCGTCGTCATACCTGACCGGCTGGAAGCCGGCGCGGCGAATCAACGCGTCGAGATACCAGTGACGACGCGGCATCGCGCTGACGTAGGCGAATGTCTCCGGAGACTCCGCGACGACAGGCGCTTCGCTGTCCGGCGCCCAGGGCAGATGAAGCGTGAAGCGCATGGTCGTCCCCTTGCCCTCCTCGCTGTCTACTGCCAGCACGCCACCGAGCATGCCGACAAACTGGTGCGAAATCGCCAGTCCCAGCCCAGTCCCATGCTGCATACCCGGCTCGGTCGTACTCTTGCCGAACGGACGGAACAAGTCGGCGAGATCCGTCGCCGCGATACCGACACCGCTATCACTCACGGTAAAGGCCACATCGCAGCCTTGCATGTCCGCACGCGTGACCATCGCGGCAAACGCAACGTGTCCGCTCTCCGTGAACTTGATGGCATTGCCGACGAGATTGGTCACGACCTGACCGAGTCGCAACGCGTCGGTATGCACCGCGCGCGCGAGTTGCGGATCGATCATCCAGTCGAGCGTCAGCCCCTGCAAACGCGCACGTCCCGTAAACGACAAACCGACTGCCTCAAGCTCCTTGAGCAGTGAGCAGTCGCGTGAATTCAATTCAAAACGTCCCACCTGAATGCGCGAATAGTCGAGCAGATCGTTGATGAGGTCGAGCAGGTTGCGCGTCGAGCTTTCCATCACATCGACGTAATACCGGTGGTCGTCGCCCAGGTTCTGCGCACTGAGCAGCTCGATCGACGCGAGCGTGCCGTACAACGGCGTACGCATCTCGTGACTGACCGTCGTCAGGAACACGTCCTTGGCGCGATTGGCACTCTCCGCCGCCAGACGCGCCTTTCGTTGCTCCAGCTCGAAGCGTCGCTGCTCGGTGACGTCGGAAAGCGTGCCTATCAACACCGGCTGCTCGCGAAACACGGTATCGACGAAACTCACGGCATAGTGGCGCTCGCCTGCGTCGTCGAGCGCGCTCAGTAGTCGGCGCACCGGACGCGCAACGACTCCACTGTGAAGCTGACGGTACATCCGGGTGAGTTCACCATCGCCGAGATGACGCAGCAGATCGACCGTGCCCGCATAGGCCGGATTGCTCATCACCACAGCGGGTTCGAACGGATCGATGATCGCCATGCCGACGGGCGCGGTTTCGATGAGGGTCTGCGTAAAGGCGTCGCGCTCAAGCAGCGCCGTGGTGCGCTGACGTGCCGGCTCGATGATGCGCTGACGCATGTAGCGCATACCCGCGTACACCCCAGCGGCGTACAACAGCAGCAATAACGTGGCACCTAGCAACAACGTCGCGTTCTCACGCAACAGTTGCGCCGGACGCACCGCGTAGCGAACGTACCATGGGGTCGATGCCAGCCGGCGCTCGAAGACGAGCCGCTGACCATCGGTACGCAACGTCATCTGCGCACCGCCGAAGAGCGGCAACGTCACCAGCGTGCGCAAATGTCCCAACGACGACAGCGGAAGACCGGCACTCGCGATCACGAGGCCGTCTTCCGAAATCAACTGGAGCGCTTCCCCGGTGCGTTCGAGGTGCCGCATGCGCGGCGGCACGATCATTTCGGGTGACATGCTGGTGCCGACGTAGAGCACCAGATGTCCGTTGAGATCGCGTATCGGCACGAAGCTCGACACGGTCTTCAGATGGGTGACGGGATGTTTGTAGTTGTACGTCCAGAACGGGCCGTCGCTGTTTCCGCGCACCCGCGCGTGATAACGCTCGACCTTGTTGATCTCGGCGAGCATGGCCTGCGTGTCGCGCGCCAGGTCGGCCGGACTGAAGGCCTCACGCCCGATGGCGGGCCGATACGTCGCAAAGGCGCCGTCGGCAGAAATGATGAAGGTTTCGTCCTGGGCGTCGAGCGGACTCCAGAAGTTGGCGTCGAGCACCATGAGCCGCAAGGTCAGACGCGCCAGCGATTCGGCGCGCTCCGGCGGGATATCCGCCAGCTTGACGATTTCGAATTCGCTATCCCACCCGACACCGCTGATACGCCGGGCACTGCCGACCGGCATGGACACGAGCGGCTTGAGGATCCGGTCAGTCAGCGCCTGTGTCGCGCCGCCTGGACGAACCGAGCTGGCCTGTGTGGCCTGCGCCATTGCGCGGGCCTGCTCGTTGAAGATTTCCAGATCGCGGATTTCCCGGCCGACCGCAGCGAAGAACGACTCCGTCTTTTGCCCGCTTTGCCAGAGCGTGCCAAACAGCGCGTACGAGACGGCAGCGACCCAAACGGACAAACCGAACAAAAGGGCAAGCAGGCCACCAATGCGAAGCAGGCGGCCGGCGATCGCGATGTCACGCGTCATCGTTCTGGCAGGCATAGACTCCAACGTCTGTGAGCGCGGCGGACTCAGGCGGCACTCGGCGCTTCGGCGTCGCTATCGCGCCCGAACTGAACCGGGCTCGAGACATGCAGCTTGAACAGCTCCATGTCGGTCCGGCAACCCAGTTTGCACATCGCCATACGTTTCTGATTGTTGATCGTCTTGGCCGAACGCTTGAGCGCACCGGCAATCTGCGACACGTTCTGACCGTCCAGATACATGCGCAGCACTTCCATCTCCTTGGGCGAGAGTGGACGGCGCGCGGTGGGCTTGCGGCGCATCTGCTCTTCGAGGATCTGCTCGGCGCGGCCCCCGCGATAACTCATGCCCCGGCGGCAACGCTCCACGCAGACAGTGATTTCACGCAGGTCATCGGATTTCGTCATCACGCCCAACACGCCACAGCTGTCCAGCGCATGGATGATGGCCGGTTGCTCGATCGACGTGAACACGATGATCTTCACATCGGGATACTTGCGACGTACGCGATTGATCATGACGAGACCGTCGCCGAAGGCGCCGCCCGGCATGCAGTAATCGGTGATCAGGACGTCGACGGAGTTCGTCTCGAGCGCCTTGAACAGTTCCGTTGAGTTGGAGACCGGGGGAAGCACGTGAAAACCCGGGTCCGGGGAGAGCATTTCACGTAGCGTGGAGGCGACGATCGGGTGATCGTCGGCAATCAGAATCTTTACCATCATTTGCGAGATCCTTTTAGAAGAATTCAGTCACGGGCGCGCGCGATCCTCCGCTTTGTCTGCGCGTCATGACGTCCCAAAAAGAGGAATGTGCGTCTTGCCGACACACCCGTTGGTCACGAAGTCGTAACCGCATTGCTGCCAGGCGACGAAGCGGGACTCGACAGTCCGGCGCAAGGGCCTTCTCGCCCCTGCCTGTCGCCTGCGCTAGCCGTCGCTAGCCAGCGACATCGGCAGCCTTGGCGCCGTCGACGGTGGTCCAGGCCGAGCACGTCTTGTGCCCTGTCAACCGGGATGTGTCCGTGCCGATCACCGGCTTGACACAGTAACGAATGCGAACGCCGCGCAACCCGGCCGAGGGCATCATTTCGCGGGCGCGCCCGACCACGCGAATGCGCGTCGGTCCGGATGCCGCTTCCCACAGATGCACGCTATCGGTCTCGGGCCAGTCCGCCATCCAGCGATACGAGCCGCTCACGACGACGCCGACTTGCGGCGTACCACTCATCTTGACTGCCGCGGCCACCGGTCGCATCCGCGTTTCGACTTCCCGCGGCACTGCATCCTGCGACTCCACGCGTGACAGCGATGCCCCTTCCATTTCCGACTCGGAAGCCGGGCCACCCACACTTGCCGTCGACGCCTTGTATTCGCTACATCCGACAAGCAGTGCAGCCACCAATGCGCCGCTAAAACGCATCAGGGTCGTCACGGCGCGCCGCTCACTTGCACGCCCAGCCGTCGGGCGGCTGGACGAATCGGCCAGGAAAGCGTCAACGTAGGTTGTGGTCATTGGTCCATTACCAATCGCATCGCCGCGTGACATCAAAACGTTACGCGTCACTTTCACGACCAGCGGAAATATAGGATAAATCTACAAAACCCTACCGTTTTGGAACTCTTTATAGGAAATATCCTAGTCCAAAATAGGAGGATCACCGTTCGCAGCTCACGTGGCGCACGCATTACATTGCATCTGTATGCGGGAAAAACTCAAGTGACGTAGTGCAAACGCTCACGCAGCGTTCTAATGGACAGTCAGGTGAGGAAAAGATTCATTCGAAAGGTGACTGTGACGCGAACCACAGTCCCTGAGTCACGCAAGACCGGCGTATCGAATATCAATAATTTCACTCGAAAGACGTTGCGAATTTCGAGGAATTTGGATGCGCGGTTTAATAGCGAATCAACCACCGATTCAATCGATGGTATTTGTTTGGCTTACGGGATTTACCGCTTTAAGAGAATCACGCGCCAAAGGCTTTAACGAACATTCCCAGCGCGACGGCGGCCATGAGCGCAGAAAAGATTTGCTGAAGCCGGGTTGCCGCGAGACGCGGTGCGAGTGCACGCCCGAACAGCATTCCGGCGACCGCCCCGACGACGAACGTCCAGCCTTGCGCCCCCGGGTGCATGCCATGCCACCAGGCGTTGGCGACGGTGCCCGCGGAGATGAGCGCAATGACGAACAGCGACGTCGCCACGACGCCGTGCACCGTGATGTCTGTGAAGCGGCGCAGCGCGGGAACGATCACAAATCCGCCGCCGACGCCCAGCAATCCCGACGCAAAGCCCGACACCGCGCCGATAACACCGAGCGTGCCAGCCACTCGCCGCGTCCAGTGCAGACGCCCCGTAGACGGATCCATACGGCACGTCGGCAGAGGCGCACAGGACACTGCCGCCCCGTTGCCGGCAGCCTTCGCCCCACCGCCTCGCGACGCCCGATACATACGCGCTGCAACGATGAGCATCGCGACGGCAAACAACCCGACGAGCCATCGCTCCGGCAACCGATGCGCCATCCAGCTACCCAGCGGCGCCATGCAAATGCCAATTCCCGCCATCAAGATCGCAGCCCGGTATCGCACAATCCCGGCACGCAAGCCCTGCGCGCTACCGACCGCAGCACTCGCGCCCACAGCGAGCAACGCCACGGGTCCCGCCTGTGGCACACCCCACCCCAGCCCGAAGACCAATGCGGGAACGGCGAAAATACCGCCGCCGGCCCCGGTAAGACCCAGCACGAGACCGACAGCCGCACCCAGGACGGCGGCAGCAGGCGAGGCACTCGAAAAGTCGGGAAACATGGGCGAGATCCGGCGAAAGGTGATTTGGCACACGGCCCAAATCACTATTGGTCATATGCTTATGACGATGAATTATATAGAAATGGACAATTCAGGAAAAGTCCCGGCGGTGGGTTGCCCTGACGGTGGGGCGACACGATAAGGACGAATGACGGCAAATGAGGGGAACATGGCGCCGTCGTAAAACGCCAAGGCAAAATGAAAAGCGGCACTCCAGGAGTGCCGCTTGATCAGAAAACGAGGGAAAAGACGAAATCAGACTACGTCCGAGATGTCCCCTGGGTCGGCGTGTTCTCCGCCTCGACAGCATCAAGTTCCGCGAGGATGTCGCCCGTGTGCGCGCCGGGTGCGGGCGGATCGATCCGGGTCACCGGGCTTTGTCCGTTCAACCGAACGGGCGAGACGATCGTGTGCGTCGTCTCACCACTGGGCAACACCATAGGCCGCACCCATCCCATGTGCGCGACCTGCGGATCGGCCAGCACGCGCGAATACGTGCTGATCGCTGTACAAGGCACGCCGACGGCAACGAGCCTCGCCAGCCAGACGCCTCGATCTTCGAGCACGAACACCGCTTCGAGCACGTCGCGCAACGCTGCCTGATGGCGGGCCCGCTCGCGCGCGTTACCGAACCGCGAGTCGTCGAGCAGATCGACCCGGTGCACCAGTGCGCAGATCGCCTGCCAATGGGCCGGTCCGTCGAGATCCATGCCGAAATACCCGTCGCGGGCCCGGAACGTCGGCCACGGTGCCACCGGGCCACCAAAACGTTTCCCGTCAGGACCGCTATCAGCGACATCGTCAGCCAGCGGAGACCCCTTGCCGAGTCCTGACGCATCGGCAAGCGCCTGCCGTTGCCGGGTCATCGAGGGCACGCTTTCACCGACCGGTTGCACCATCGCTGCCGCAGGAACGAGCCCGGCCCGCTGGGCCGCCTCAGCCCCGGCGTCTCCGGCGCGCAAGGCAGCAATCGCGAGCGTCGCGCCGAGCATTGGCACATCGATATGCACGCCAATCCCCTGTTGCTTCGCTGCGACCAACGCTGCCGAGACAGAAAATGCGGCGTAAAGGCCGGCGGCAAGATCGGCGACCGGCAAGTCGCGCGGCGGCTCGGCGCCGTGCGACGCCGCACCGAGCATTCCTCTGAGCGCTTCAAGCGCGGGCACGCCGCCCTGCTGGGCAGCCGAGCGCGGGCCATCCTGACCAAAAGCGGAAATGGAGACGTAGACGAGATGCGGCTGAACACCGCTTAGCGCGTCATAAGCAAGTCCCGCACGTGACAGTGTGCCTGGCGGCAGACATTCGATGACGACGTCCGCCCCGCGCACCAGGGTGTGAGCAAGACTACGGCCTTCAAGTGTGAGCAGATCCAGTGCAACGGATCGCTTGTTGCGCCGCAAACCCAATTGCGCGGTTTCGCCGAGCGGGTTCTGGCTATCGCTGGAAAGTTCGTCGACAGGTTCGTCGACCATGATGACGTCTGCGCCCATGTCGGCCAACAGCATGCCGCAATAGGCACCCGCCGCGCCGCGACAGAACTCAATGACGCGGATCCCCGTGAGTGGTGCGTTCAATATCTGACCCCTTTTTGCCTGACGGTTTGTTGTAGTTTTCAACCCTTGGCAACCGTCTGACGCGGCGTTGACGCATTCTAGAACAGTTACTCCACGCCGGTCACTGCGAAAAAATGGAGGGTCGACGGCGCGTTGCCACCGGGCAACAGGGGCAGCCGGAAAGCCCGTCAGGACATGCACCTGACATGAAAAGCAAGGCCTTGCCACCCGCCTTCCCCGGCCTTGCCCCCGCCTTCTACCCCCTCGCCCCAGCCGTCAGAGCCAGCCGGCTTTACGGAATTTGAGGAACAGCAGCACGTCGATGATGATCATCACGGCGATACAGATCGGGTAGCCGTAATGGAGCTTCAATTCGGGGATGTCGTCGAAGTTCATCCCGTAGATCCCGGCGATCATCGTCGGCACCGCAAACAACGCTGCGAACGACCCGAGACGTTTCGTCGTTTCGTTTTCCGACAGCGAAATCATGCCGAGATTGACGGACAGCGCGGTCGTCACCATTTCACGCAGCAAATCGATGTTCTTCGTAATGCGCTGAAGGTGGTCGAAGACGTCGCGAAAATACTCCTGCATGCCGCCGCAAAGCTTGGGCGCCATCGCCCCGAACAGCTTGCTGACCGCCTCCATGAGCGGCACGCACGCGTGTTGCAGCGTAATGAGCCGGCGTTTGAGCTGATACAGATCCTCGATGATCGCGCGCCCTTTGGTGGGCGCATTCGGCGTGAAAATCTGCTCCTCGATGGCTTCGAGTTGCGCTTCGAGATCGTCGAACACCGGAAAGTAGCTGTCGACGATGGCGTCCATCAAGGCGTAGAGCACGAAGATGGACCCCTGACGCAGCAGATGCGGCTCTTTCTCCGCACGAGCGCGCACCGCACCAAGCCCCTGTGTGGCGTTCGAGCGCACCGAGAGCACGTAGTTGTGCCCCGCGAAAATCGCCACCTCACCGATCGAGAAGTCGCCGGCGTCGTCCTTGTTGAGCACGTGAAGCACGGCAAAGAGTGAGTCGCCGTACTGTTCGATTTTCGGACGCTGATGACCGTGTTGCGCGTCTTCGACGGCAAGGTCGTGCAGGCCGAACTCATGTTGCATCTGCGCCAGTTCGCCCGGGCCCGGGTCCTTGAGCGCCACCCAGACGAAGCAATGCGGACGTTCGAGATAGTCCGAGATTTCGTCGGGGTGCAGATCGGCGATCTTGCGGCCATCCTCATAGGCCACGCAATTCACTAGCATTCGTCTTCCTGGTCGAGGCGGCCGCCCTGCCCCGCGAGCAAACGCCGGGCGCAGTGAGCGCGCCGGCCGCCATCGTCCGCCGTCACACCTTGCGTGTCTCCCGCGCCTGCGCCGTCTGTTGCAGCGGCAGCCGGATATGAAGAATGCCCGCCTCCATTTCCTTGTCTTCGACAAAACCGAGATGACGGGCGAGTGTCAGCATACGCGTATTTGCCGAGAGCACATAGCCGATGAGTTCCCCAGTGCCCCGCTTGCGGCTGTAATCGACGATGTGCTCCATGAGCGCGCGTCCCAGGCCGCGCCCCTGCGCCGCCGGACTCACCGTCACCGCAAACTCGGCGACCGTGTTGTCGGGATCGGCGAGCGCCTGCACCACGCCGAGCAAACGGGTTTGCCCGGCCTCATCCTTTTCCGTGGCGACGAACGTCATTGCGCGGTCGTAGTCGATCTGCGTGACGCGCGCCATCTGTGAGTGCGACAACTCCTTGATCAGCCCGAAGTAGCGGAACTGGACATCTTGCGGTGTGAGCGTGTGGAAGAACGCGTTGTACGCCGGCTCGTCCTCCGGTCGGATCGGGCGCACCCTCACCGGCTTGCCACCCGCGTCCACCGTACTCTCCAGCTCCTGCGGATAGGGCGCGATAGACAGACGGCCGTGTCCCGGCACCGCAGGCGCACGCGCCACGATGCGAGCGTCGAGCGCGAGCACGCCGCGCGCATCGGCAAACAGCGGATTGATGTCGAGTTCCGCGATTTCCGGCACGTCGCACACCAGTTGCGAGAGCTTCACCAGTGTCAGATAGATCGCCTCATGATCGGCGGCGGGACGATTGCGATACCCCGCCAGCAGCTTCGACACGCGTGCACGCGCCACCATGTCGCGCGCGAGATTCAGATTCAGTGGCGGCAGCCCGATCGTACGATCGGCAATGACCTCGACGGCCGTGCCGCCTTGCCCGAACAACAGCACCGGCCCGAAAACGTTGTCGGTCGCCACGCCCACGATCAACTCGAACGCCTCCGCGCCGTTGGCCATGCGCTGCACCGAATAACCGGTCACGCGAGCGTCGGGTTTCGCGGCCAGCGCGCGCTTGCGAATCTGGCGCGCGGCCTCGCTCGCCTGCTCCGCCGTTTCGATGTTGAGCACGACACCGCCGACATCCGACTTGTGCGTGATGTCCGGCGAAATCAGTTTGACGGCCACCGGAAAGCCGATGCCCTTCGCCAACTCGCCCGCGAGTTCGGGCGTCTCGGCAACGAGCGTCTCCACGACCGGAATGCCGTAGGCAGCGAGCACGCCCTTCGCTTCCGGCTCCGTGAGAAGCGCCCGCCCCTCGCGCATGGCACTGTCGACGATGGCCCGCACACGTGCCACGTCGGGCGCGAATCCCGGTGGAATGGACGGCGGCGTCTCCATCAGCAGCGACTGGTTACGTCGATAGTTCACCGCTTCGAGAAACGCCCGGGCGGCGTTCTCCGGCGTGTCGTACGTCGGCAGGCCGGCCTCGCGGCAGATGCGACGCGCGCGCTCGGCCGTCTCGCCACCGAGCCAGCAGGTGAAGACGTTTTTCGGCGGCTTAGGTAACGCCGCAAGCGCGTTCGCAACGTCGAGACTCGGCATGACTGCCGTCGGCGCCTGAATGAACAGCACCGCAGCCGTCTCGGGGTCGCCGCACAGCGCGGCAAGCGTTGCCGTATAGCGGTCGAGGTCGGCGTCCCCCCCGATATCGACCGGGTTGACCCGCCCCAGCGTCTTCGGCAGCGCGGCGTCGAGCGCCTCGCGCGTCTTGTCGCTCAGATGGGCGAGCTTGCCGCCTTCGAGTACGAGGGCGTCGGTGGCCATCACGCCGGCACCGCCGCCGTTGGTCATGATCGAGAGTTTGTCGCCGACGAACGGGCGCAGACGGGCGAGCGTCTCAACGGCGGCAAACAATTCATCGGTCGTATCCACGCGCAGCATCCCGGCGCGCCGGATTGCTGCGTCGTACACGTCGTCCGATCCGGCCAGCGCCCCCGTATGCGAGGCAGCTGCCTGCGCGCCCTCGGGCACGCGTCCCGACTTGATCACGACGACCGGCTTGTTACGTGCGGCAGCGCGCGCAGCAGACATGAACTTGCGCGCGTCGCGAATCGATTCCATGTACATCAGAATGGCGTCCGTGCCCGGGTCGCTCGCGAGATAGTCGAGCATGTCGCCGAAGTCCACGTCCGCACTGTCGCCCATCGAGACGAAATGCGAGAAGCCGATCTCACGTGCATCGGCCCAGTCGAGCACAGCCGTCGTCAGCGCCCCCGATTGGGAGACGAAGGCGAGTTTGCCCGCCCGCGCGCCCATGTGCGCAAAGCTCGCGTTCAGGCCGATGCCGGGGCTCAGTAGCCCGATGCAGTTCGGCCCGAGAATGCGCAGCACATGCGGCTTCGCGTTCTTGAGCATGCGCTCCTGCAATGTCACGCCGTGGCGATCTTTCTCGCGTGCGAGTCCCGAGGTCAGCACAACCACCGCGCGAGTACCGCGCTCGCCGAGTTCCTTGATGAGATCGGGCACCGTCGACGGTGGTGTGCAGATGACGGCGAGATCCGGCGCCTGCGGCAGATCGCCGACATCCCGGTAGCACTTCAGACCGGCCAGCGTCGAATACTTCGGATTCACCGGATAGATGTCGCCCTTGAAGCCCCCGTCGACGACGTTCTGCAGCACGGTCGTACCCACGCGGCGCTCGCGATTGGACGCGCCAATCACGGCGACCGATTTCGGCTGGAACATCTGGCTCAGGTTACGGGTAGTCATAGCGGCTCCGGGGGGATGCAGGGGATGCGGGGCAGGACATGCGAACGCGCGCGCCGGGATATTCCGGTGCGCGCGTCCGTCTTCGGCCCACAGGCGAATCGACCGAATCTATCGGTCTTGCTACGAGATGCGCGAGTCACGACGCAGATGTCTGTCGAGGACCCGGCACCGTGCCGGTGCGTGTTGCGGGCACCCGAACGGATGCCCGGCAACCGCGTCACTCAGTCACTCACCGCGCAGGTGCGCCTCGACCTTCCACAGGTGATCGTCGACACCTCGCGAGATTTCGGTGAAGACGTCCGACGTGGTCGCGTCGCCGATTTCGGCCGACGCATTGATCAGGCCACGAATGATCTCGCCATACGCGGCGAGCGCTTCGGCCAGTGCCGCGGCGTGATCGAGGCCTCGCTTGAACTCGTTCTTGTAAGTCGGCAGTTCGGTCTTCTGAGCCACCGTCTGCACGCGGCCATCAGCCACCCCACCCAGCGCGACAAGACGCTCGGCGCACAGATCGGCCCACTCGATGGCCGCGTTATAGACGTTGTCGAACAACAGGTGCAGCTCGATGAAGCCCGGGCCATGCACGTTCCAGTGCGCCTGCTTCGCCTGACGCTGCACATCGATGCCGTTGACCAGCCCGCGACTCAGCTGGTTGACCGATTCGATACGGATTTTTTCACCGAGGGTGTTACGCGTATGATTCAGAGCCATTTGACACTCCTGACGTCTGGGCGACCCGCAGGTCGCCGGGGGGAAGCCGTCGGCATCGGACACCGGCCGTGTTGCCTTGCTGGCCGGGCCCGTGCGGACGAAGGGAAACGGATGGGATGTGTGCTGAATTCACCCTGTTTGCGAGGGGTCAGGACCCGAGGTGCCCCGAGGGTGCATGCGACACGCGGTGCCCTGCGCCTCGCAGCTTGAAGCCGGCCATTGCCAGCAGCACGCCCCAGATGATGGCCCATGACCCGATGGCCCAGATCAGGGCGAGCGCGCCCGCGCCCGGTTGCCACATGATGAAGATGGCAAACAGGATGCTGAACACGCCGGACAGAATGACCCACAGTTCGCCCTTGATCTCGCGACGCAGCGCGATGCCGGCGGCCACCTGCAACACGCCGGTGACGAAACTCCAGGCCACGATATAGATGAGCAACGCCACGGCGGTCAACGCGGGGTTGAGATAAGTCAGGACTCCGATGACTATGCCCGCGATGCCTTGCAGCAGCGGCAGCCACCAGTCGGCATGCTCCTGACGCGCGCTCCATGCGCCGCCGAGCGAGAAGATGCCGTCCACGAACGAAAACGCGCCAAAACAGAGCACCAGCACCGCAATCGTCACGCCCGGTAACGCAAAGGCCGCGATTCCGAAGATCACGGCCAACACGCCGCGCAGCACAAGCAACCACCAGTATTTCGACAGAAGTCTGAGCATGGCATCCCTCTCGTGAAATATCCGCAGGCAGCGAACACGGGCGACTGACGGCCTAGCACACGTTTGATGTGATTGGGCGCCCGATGCGCGTCAAGAAGTCATTCTAGAGACGGCTTCGACGTGAGAGCAAGTGAAATATGTGCGAATGCTTGTGCCATCGGCAGCCACTTTGACGCGCGTCATCTGATGTCGATTTGCTGCGCCGCATACCAGACGGCACTTCCAGTGTCGACGCCCGTGGATCTCGCGCCAGCCCTGCGGCATGGGGCCGCACCTCACGACGTCACCCCACGATCGTTACCGGAAATCCCCCCAATCATGCGCACTGCGTCATAAGAGAACGTGCGCGTTGCGCGTATGTTTCCGACACTCGCCGAGCGGCATTTCCGCCTTCGCTTGGGATCATTCCGAAAACAGTTTGATCGGGCGTATTTCGGGCAAATGCCTTCATAAACTACGTAAAAAGCGTCCGAAACGTAGTGCGTGAACGGGCGTGATGTGCACGTGATGTGAACGTTGATAACGCAGTCCCCACAGCAAGACATCGCTCTATCAAATAGGACTCCAAAGGAGAATAATCATGAACCGACCGTTGCTCTGTCTGGCCGTCTCCGGCATCGTCGCTGTGCTCGGACACAGCACCCCATCACACGCTGCCGTCTACTCCAATGGTTCGGCCACCGCGCAAATGCGGGTGCAACTGACGATCCTGCCCGGCTGCACGATCGCCGCCACCCCCATGACGTTCAACGCCGTACAGGGCTCGGCGACCGGACCGGTGGCGAGTACGTCGTCGCTCACGGTCATCTGCACGGCCTCCACGGGCTACAACATCGGCCTGAATGCCGGAACGGTGCCGAACTCCACGGAGACGAACCGTTTGCTGGCCGGCACGCTCACCGGCAACACCACGACCATCCCGTTCGGCCTGTTCCAGGACGCCAACTACGCCACGCCGTGGGGCAACACGCAAGGCTCGAACACGCTGAGCGACTCGGGCACCGGCGTGCTCAAGACCTACACCGTCTACGGTCAGGCCACGCTGTCGGCCACCATGCCCGCGCCGGACGTCTACGCTTCGACGGTGACGGCAACCGTCTACTTCTGACACATCAGGTCAATCATGACGATCAAGCGTCCTCCGAGACCCGTCGTCCGGCGACCTACGGCCTACGCATGCGGCGGCGCCTTTGTCGCGCTGCTGACCCTCTGCGTGACCGACGGTAACGGCGCGACGCTGCAAGTCTCCCCCGTCATCGTCAACATTCTGCCCACGCAGCCCGCCACCACGCTGACGCTCGGCAACTCCGGCGATCTGCCGATTCACGGCCAGCTTCGGCTATACGCCTGGACACAGCGCAACGGCGACAACGTACTCACACCGACCGAGACGCTCATCGCCAGCCCGCCCATCGTGCGTATCGAGCCGGGCGAGCGGCAGATCGTCCGGCTCGTGCACGTTGCCCGCAAACCCGACGGCAATGAACAGAGTTACCGGCTGCTGGTCGACGAACTGCCGTCGGCCGACGCCACGCCGTCTGAGGGCGTGTCCATCCGCCTGCGGTATTCGCTGCCGGTGTTCGTGCAGGCGGCCAACACGCGCGCGCCATCGCTGCATTTCGACGTGCGCATGGCGCAAGGCGAGCTGGAAGTGCGCAACGACGGCGAGCGCCATGCCCAGCTTGGCGCGACACGGGTGCTCGATGCCTCCGGGCGCAGCGTCGAACTGACACGCGGCCTGCTCGGCTATGTGCTGGCGGGTCAGACACGCCGCTTTGCCGTGCGCTGGCCCGCTGGGGCGCCGCCCGTGGCCCCATTCACGGTGGAGTCGCGCATCGACGCGGTGCCGATGCGCTTTGCCGCAGACGTCTCGCCGGATGGCGAGCGCTAGCCGTGCCGCCGCCCGCCGCGCTCTCAGGCGTGCCGTGCCAGTGCAGACAGATGTCGCGCCTCGCGCCACGGGGGTGTCCGCTGCTGTCTCGTTGAGCGCCGCGCTCGCCACGTTTGCGGCGCTCTCGACGGCATCGGCAGGCCCGGCGTTTGACGCCCCGCCGGAGACCGACGACATCGATCGCACGCGCGCGCGTTCGGCAGCGGCACCGCACACGCCCGGCACGGCGTTGTTCGATGACGCAGCACTGGCGGCCGCAGGCAAACGTGCGCCTACCGTCAGTGCCGATTCGACTCCGGTGCCAGGCATGACCGCGACCGCCGGCATCTCACGGCTCGACGGCCCTTACGTCCTGGAGGTCATCGTCAACGGGGAATCAACCGGACGCATCGCCCCTTTCGCGAGACGGCAGGGCCGCTGGTACGCGAAAGCGGGCGACCTGCGCGCACTCGGGCTCACGTCGCATCGGCTACCGCCGAACGACTCGACCGACGTCGCGCTCGATTCGCTCGACGGCATTCGCACCGCTTACGACGCGTCGCGTCAGACGATGGCGCTCGACGTCGGCGACGCGTGGCTCGCGCCATACCACCTGAGCAGCCCGCAGCCGCTGGTCATCGGCGCGAGCGCCGACCCTGGCGTCATCGTCAACTACGATGGCTACGTGCAGCGTGACCGCCTCACCCGCGCGTCGCTATGGAGCGAAGTTCGCGGCTTCTGGTCAGGCGGCACGCTGCAACAAACGGGCCTCGCCGAACACGCACGCGGGCGACACGGCTACCGCCGCTACGACACCTGGTGGCAACACGACGACCCGTCGCGCCTCACCACCTGGATTGCGGGCGACCTCATCACGGGTTCGCTCTCATGGTCGCGCTCGTTGCGTATTGCCGGCGTGCAATGGCGCCGCAACTTCACGTTGCGCCCGGACCTCGTCACCTTCCCGATCCCTGCATTGCGTGGCAGCGCCGTCGTGCCCTCTTCCGTCGACCTGTATCTCGACGGCGTTCGACGCATGGGCGGACGCGTGCCGCCGGGCCCCTTCGTCATTCAGGAGACCCCCGGGCTGACGGGCGATCTGCAAGCGAGCGTGGTCACGCGCGATGCGCTGGGCCGCGAACAGATCACCACGGTCCCCCTCTATATCGACCCGCGTCTGCTAGCCCGCGGCCTGTCGAGTTTCTCCGTGGAAGCCGGCCTGCCGAGAGACGACTACGGCGTTCGTTCGTTCGCGTACCGGCATCACCCCGTCGCATCGCTGGCGGCGCGCTACGGCGCGACCGACACGGTCACTGTCGAAGCGCAGGCACAGGCCGGGCGACGTCTCGCGCTGGGTGGCGCGGGTGCGCTCGTCGCGCTCGGGCATGCGGGCGTCGTGAGTGCGTCGGCGTCGATTTCCGGCGGACGCGGCACCGGCGGCCAGTGGAGTGCCGGCTATCAATACCTGTCGCGACGGTTGAGCATCGACGCGCAGATCATCCGCACCACGGGGCGCTATCGCGACATCGCAACGCTCGACGGCATGCCGGTGCCACGCGCCAGCGACCGCGTGACCGTGTCGATCCCGTTTGCGCGCAGCAGCACCGCGTCGCTGGCATGGTTCGCGCAGCGTGCATCGCGCCAACCGGCCACGCGCGTGCTGTCGGCCAGCCTCACGCTACCGGCCGGCACGCGCGGCATGCTCTCCATGGGCGGGTTTCGCGACTTCGCCCGACGTCGCTCCCACGGCGTCTTCGCCATGCTCAGCGTCTTGCTGGGCGGCACGGCAGACAGCGCGAGTGCGGCGCTGGGCAATGCATCGTTCAGTCAGCAGGACGGGCAGACGCAGGCATGGGTCGGCGCGAGTCGCACGCCGGACTACAACGGCGGATGGGGATGGCAAGTGCTGGGCGGACGCGCATTCTCGCAACGCACGATGCAGGGCGAGGTGCAGTATCTCGGCCGCCACGGCGAAATCTCGGCCCTCGCGCAACGCGTTGGACGCCAGTCGGGGGCTGCGCTGGGCATGACCGGCGCGCTGGTCGTCATGGACAACAGCATCCACGCCACACGCCGCACCTACGACGCCTTCGCACTGGTCAGCACCGACGCACAAGCGCATGTGCCGGTGCTGCGCGAATCGGTGCCCGTCGGACACACCGATTCGCGTGGCTACTTTCTGGTGCCCGACCTGAACGGTTACGAAGCCTCGCGCATCGGCATCGATCCCATGCATCTGCCCGCCGATCTGGAGGTCACCACCACCGAGCGACGTGTGGCCCCGCAAGCACGCAGCGGCGTGCTGGTGCACTTCCCTGTGCGACGCTACCGGGCGGCACTCGTCACCCTCGTCGATGCATCGGGACAGCCGTTGCGGCCGGGCACCTCGGTCCGTCACGTGCAAAGCGGGATCGTGACGGTCGTGGGGTATGACGGCGAAGTGTTCGTCGACGCACTCGGCGCGCGCAACACGCTTGAATCGCGTGACGGACGCCAGCGCTGCCGCGTCTCGTTCGACTGGACCACGCCGCCTGAGGGACGTATCGCCCGCGTCGGCCCGCTGGCGTGCGTGGTGTTCGGCACGCTAGCGGGCGAATCGGCGTCGCCCCCGGCCTCACCGGCAGCGAAGGATCCGGACAACCCTCCGCCATCGACGCCATCGTCACAAGAGAGCCACTCATGATCCTCAAGCGTGCAGCGCTCACCGCCGGATGCCTCGCGTTGACCCTCAGCGCGCAGGCACAGACATGCGCGGTGGGTACGCCGACACTCGCCTTCGCCGCCTTCAGCCCGATTTCGGGATTTGCGCTTTCGGCCACCGGCACGTTTCCCGTGTCATGCACCTGGCCTGCGCTCGGCGGCAACCCGAACGTCAAACTCTGCTTGTCGCTCAACACCGGTCAGCCGCTCACGCTGACGAGTGCCGCGAGTGTCGGCAGCGTCATCAATTTCGGACTCTTCACCGATCCGTCGTTCTCGAATGCGTGGGGTAGTAGCACGAGCAACGTCATTTCGCTCACGATGGCGCGTCCGTTGCTCGGCGGCACGGTGACGCAGAACGTCAACTTTTACGGCAGGATCTCGGCAGGGCAAACCACAGTGCCGACCTCGGGCAGCAGCAATACGGTCTATTCGCGCACGTTCGCGTCGGCCGACACCGTACTGCAATACGCGTCCTACGCCGCGCTCTCGCCTGCGCCGACCTGCGGCACGGCCATGACCGCTGTCCCCGGCTCACCGTTCACCGCCAATGTCACCGTCATCAACAACTGCACCATTGCTGCGGCCAACATCACGTTCGCAACACAATCGGCACTCGCCAGTCCTGTTGCCAGCAGCGGGCAACTGAGCGTGCAATGCACGAAGAACGATGCCTTCCGGGTCAGCCTCTCGGGGGGATTGCTCGGGACTGTGACGTCACGCACGATGACCGGGCTGACGTCGAGCGTGCGCTATCAGCTGTATCTGGACAGCGGCTACGCCACGATCTGGGGAGATGGCACGGCAGGCACGTCGCAACTGACCGGCGTGGGCACCGGACTGGTTCAGGTCATTCCGATCTTCGCGCTCGTCCCGTCACAATCGACGCCGGCCCCCGGCGTCTATACGGACACGGTGACGGCGACGATTCAGTTCTGAGCGCGCTCGGAGGAACGCTTGCGCAACGGGGTCAGATGGCTTCGGCGCGCGGCGGCTTGAGCGGCAGCACCTGCACCCGGTCGCCCTGCTTCACGCCGAGCGCCTTCGCGGCGAGCGGGCTGAGCGCAAACGCACGTCGCTCGGGACGCCCCGTCACCAGCGTGGCGCGGAACCCGTCCAGACCGAGGCATGCCACGAGATAGGGTTCGGCATTCGGCGCGACCGAAGGTGCCCCGTCATCGGTCGTCACGATGTTGACCGACAGGTAACGGCTATCGCGCGCCGCGCGCAAGTCGGCCACTCGCGCTTCGAGCACCGGACCGCTGTCGAAGATATCGACGTGCGCGCCGGAGCGCATCCCTTCCTGCTCCAGCAAACGCCGCGCCGGTAAAGTATCGCGGTGCGTCACGCCGATCGCCGCCTGTGCCTGCGGCGACAGAAAGTCGACGTAGATCGGGTATTTCGGCATCAATTCGGCGACGAACGACTTCTTCCCGATGGACGTCAGATAGTCCGCCTGATCGAAGTCGATCTTGAAGAAGTGCTGCCCGAGCGACTGCCAGAACGGGCTTTGTCCATCGTCGTCAAAGAATCCGCGCAGCTCGGCACACACGTGCGGGCCGAAGCGCTCGGGAAACTGCGCCATGAACAGGAAACGCGCCTTCGAGAGCAAGGCGCCGTTGCCGTGACCTCGCCACTTGGGGTCGAGCAGCAGCGAGCAAAGTTCGCTATAACCCGTGAGATCGTTCGACAACGACAGCGTGAGCATGCGCGACCATACGTTCAACTCACGGCTCGCGTGGACGATGGTGTCCTTGCGATACGTGTAGAACGGCTGCTCCAGCCCGACGGCCGCCTCCAACCCGCAGACGCCGGCGATCTCGCCGGTCTCGACGTCTTCCATCACGAACAGATAGCCCTGCTCGGCCGTAGGCGCCTGCCCCTCGACCGTGGCGGCCACGCGCGTCAGACGCGCCTCCAGCGCCGCCCGATCCGGCTTGAACGACGTCATCCCCGGGCCAGCCAGCGCCGCCAGGGCGAGCAGCGCGGGCAAATCGCCCGGACGCGCCAGACGTACCACACGCAACGAATTCGCCGCGCCGTCGTGCGTGGGATCGGTGTCGGTGAGCGCGTGGGTTTGGGTCACCGCTTTCGATGGATGCGTCATGTGAGCATTCCGTGATGAATGATGGGAAGCGTTGGATCCGTTGAATACAACAAGGGCCGGAGCGACGTCATCCGTCGGTCCGGCCCGAAGTCCTGGGCATGGCTCAGGCCCTGGCGTGCTGAAAACGCAGCAGCTCGATCAGGCGGCCTTTGCCGTTGCCGCCACCGTCGCGACTGCCTTTTCCAGCGAGGCGAGACCCGCGTCGATGTCGGCGAACGGGATGTTCAGCGACGGCGCGAAACGCACCACGTCGCCGCCCGCGACCAGCAGCATCAGGCCATTCTTCTCGGCTTCACCGACGATGTCCTTCGCCCGGCCGGCAAATGCCGGCTTGAGCACGGCGCCGATCAGCAGGCCCATGCCGCGCACCTGTTCGAACACCCCATGGCGGGCATTGATCGCTTCGATACCCTTGATGAAGTGATCGTGGCGCGCCTTGACGCCATTGAGCGTCTCGGCCGTGTTGATCAGTTCCAGCACACGACCGGCGATCGCCGTGGCCAGCGGGTTGCCGCCGTACGTGCAACCGTGCGTACCCGGAGAGAAGCTTGCCGCGATCTTGCGGGTCGTGAGAATGCCGCCGATCGGATAGCCGTTGCCCAGTGCCTTGGCCGTGGTCAGGATGTCCGGCGTCACGCCGTATTGTTCGTAGGCGTACAGCGTGCCGGTGCGACCGACGCCCGTCTGCACTTCGTCGAAAATCAGCAACGCGCCATGCTGATCGCACAGCTCGCGCAAGCCCTTCAGGAATGCCGGATCGGCCGGCAGCACGCCGCCTTCGCCCTGCACCGGCTCGACGATGACCGCGGCCGTCGCGTCCGAAATCGTCGCCTTGACGGTCTCGAGATCGTTGTACGGCAGATGCATGATGCCGGCCGGGATCGGGCCGAAACCTTCGGTGTACTTGGCCTGACCACCCACGCTCACGGTGAACAGCGAGCGGCCGTGGAACGAGTTGTAGAACGAAATGATCTCGCTCTTTTCCTTGCCGCCACGCTCCGCAGCGTGATCGTAGGCATAACGACGCGCCAGCTTGAGTGCCGCTTCGTTGGCTTCGAGGCCCGAATTGCAGAAGAACGCCTTGTCGGCGAACGTGGCCTCGGTGAGCGCCTTCGCCAGACGCAGCACCGGCTCGTTGGTGTAACCGTTGCCGATGTGCCAGACCTTGCGGGCCTGCTCTTCGATGACCTTCACCAGTTCCGGGTTGGCATGGCCGAGCGCGTTGACCGCGATCCCGCCGGTGAAATCGACATACTCGCGACCTTGCTGATCCCACATGCGCGAGCCTTCGCCGCGCACGGGCACCATCTGGGCAGGAGCGTAATTGGGCACCATCACGTCGTCGAACGTCTGGCGGGTCACAGCGATTTGCTGGCTCATGACTACCTCGTGAAATCGGAGTGCAATCTGCGATTGCGGGGCAACGTCGGACATAGGTCGCTGCCCTGTGAAAAAACCTGGCGAATGGCTCAGGGTGCCTGCGACGCGCCGGTGCTCGGAGTCACTCGGCGCGCGTACCCTCGCATTGTAATCAGATGCGGCGCGCGGATATACCTCTGCGCGCGTCGCCGTCGTGAGAATTCGTGAGAATTACAGGACCTTGCGCAAAAATTCGCGCGTGCGTTCGTGCTTGGGCGCCGTGAAGATATGCTCGGGCGGGCCTTCTTCCATGATCACGCCCTGATCGATGAAGAAAACGCGATCGGCGACTTCCCGGGCAAAACCCATTTCATGGGTCACCACGACCATCGTCATGCCTTCTCCGGCGAGCGACTTCATGACTTCCAGCACTTCGCCGACCAGTTCCGGATCGAGTGCGGACGTCGGCTCGTCGAACAGCATCACCGTCGGCTTCATGGCAAGCGCGCGAGCAATCGCCACGCGCTGCTGCTGGCCGCCCGAGAGCTGGTTCGGGAACGCGTCGATCTTGTCGATCAGACCGACCTTCCGGAGCAGTTGCTCGGCGATGGTCACCGCCTCGGCCCGCTTGATGCCGTTCACCTGCATCGGTGCAAGAATCAGATTCTCGAGCACAGACATGTGCGGGAACAGGTTGAAGCGCTGGAACACCATGCCCACGCTCGCGCGCATGGCATTCATGTCGGTCTTCGGATCCTCCACATGGAAACCGTTGACGAGCACTTCGCCGCCCGACACGTCTTCCAGACCGTTCAGGCAGCGCAGGAAGGTGCTCTTGCCGGAGCCCGACGGCCCGATCACGCACACCACTTCCTTTTCTTCGATGCGGCACGAAATGCCGCGCAGTACGTGCGCCTCGCCGTACTGCTTTTGCAGGTTATTGACGACGATCACCTTTGCCGTACCTCGTTTCCAGATGTTGAACAAATGCCGACAGCACCAGCGTGATCACCCAATAGATGAGCGAAATCGTCAGATACGGCTCCCAGTAACGGGCGTAGGCGCCCGACACGGTACGCGCCGCGTACGCCAGTTCCGCCAGACCGATGGCCGACGCGAGCGACGAATCCTTCACGATGGCGATGGCGTTGTTGCCCAGCGGCGGCAGCATGCGGCGGAACGCCTGCGGCAACACGACCTTGCGCAGCGTCTGCATATAGGTCATGCCCAGCGAGCGGGCGGCTTCGGCCTGGCCCCGGTCGATCGACTGGATACCGGCACGGAAGATCTCCGACACGTAAGCGCCGGCGTTGAGCGAGATCGCCAGCACGGCCGACATGAACGCGCCGTACTGCGAGCGGATTTCACGGGCGAAATCACCACTAACGAGCAGGCCGCCCGACGGATTGATCAGCACGGGCATCAGCGCGAAGTGGATCAGCAGAATCTGCACGAACAGCGGCGTGCCACGGAAGAAGCTGACGTAAAAGCGCACCGGATATTGCACCGCGTAGCGCAGAAAATACTTATAGAAGCCGTGACGCGCTTCGGCCAGACGGCCAACGCCAAGCACGAGCCCAAGTAACGTGCCGGCGATCACACAGATCACCGTGCACTTGAGCGTCATCAGCGTGCCCTCGACGAACAGGGGCATGTATTCGCTGATGATGTTCCACTGGAACCCACCCATGAAGCACCTTTCTCACAAAATGAAACGGACCGGACAGCGTCGACTACCCGGCAGAAAAAACGCGCGCGGCCCGGGGATGACGTCGTAACTCGACGATCAGCTCACGGGCCGCGAGTGGCCAGAGTCTCTGGCGCGCGTGGCGCGAATCTTACACGCGTTGAATGCGGTGCGCCTGTTTACTGCTGCGGCAGGGTCGGCACGTCGGCGTCGAACCACTGCTTGTAAATCTTGGCGTAGGTGCCGTCAGCCACGATCTTCTTCAGGCCGGTGTTGATCTTGTCGAGCGCGACCTTGTTGCCCTTCTTCACCGCGATACCGAAGTACTGACGCTTGAACTTGTTGTCGTAGACGAGCTTGAACGGCTTTTCCGGGTGGCTCTTGATGTAGAACTTGATCACGCCGACGTCGCCCACGGCGGCGTCCACACCACCGCGATACAGCTCTTCGAGCATGAGCGGCGTGTTGTCGAAGCGGCGGATGGCGGTGCTCGCCTTGCCCAGTTCTTCCGAGACGGCGATGTCGCCGGTGCTCGAATTGACCACGCCGACCTGGAGTTTCTTCAGATCGACCAGACCCGTGACCTTTGCGGTCGGTGCGGTGATGATGACCTGATCGGCCGGGAAATACGGGGCCGAGAAGTCGACCATTTCACGACGCTTGTCGGTAATGGTGATGCCGGAAATGATGATGTCGCGATCGCCCTGATCCAGCGTGGCGAAGATGCCTTCCCACGGCGTGCTGACCAGCTTGACGTTGAAGCCGCCGGCCTTGCCGATCGCCTTGATCACGTCGATATCGAAGCCGACCAGTTCCTTTTGCGGCGTTTCGAATTCGAACGGACGGTACGTGCCGCCTGCGCCTACGGTGTAGGTGGGATCGGCGGCCTGCGCTGCCGGCAGCGCGGCGAAGGTCGTCAGAATACAGGCGGCGGCCAGCACCAGGCGCTTCGTCAACATATTGATTTCCTTGGCGAGAATTCTAGAAAGAGCGCAATGATACTCCTCGCTGCCCCCGAAACGTAAAAAACCCGCCAAAGCGGGTTAGCTCGTTGCGATCTCGCGACGTGAGGCTGGATCACGCCTGGCACCGGACGCGCAAATCAGAATGCGCCCGCGGCAATCGGCCCGGCCGTCTGCCCCGGCCCGAAAACCACATCGCGGTAGGTCTTGCCGGCGGGGATCATCGGATAGACATCGTCTTCCCGGGCGACCAGCACGTCGAGCAGATACGGCTCGCTCGGGTCCTGAAGCATGCGGGCCAGTGC
>NZ_MAOS01000041.1:0-75370 GCF_001721285.1 Pandoraea sp. ISTKB | reverse complement strand
GAACCGCTGACCTCTTGCATGCCATGCAAGCGCTCTCCCAGCTGAGCTATACCCCCCGAACAGAGAAATGAGATTCTAATGACAAACCCATTTCCTGTAAATACCCTTCCCGCATTTTTTCCGCATTATTTTGCGAATCCGTGCGAAAGATGAAAAAACGGCGACTCATTCGAGTCGCCGTTTTGCTTTCGGCAGTGGCGGCACAGCTACACACCGCCCTGCGTCATGCCGATACCCTGCTTACTGAGCGTCGCCTTCACGCTTGACGAGCAGCGGACCACCTTGCTTCTCTTCATCGGTCAGCGCCTTGTGCGACAGACGCAGACGACCCTTGTCGTCTTGCTGGATCACCTTCACGCGCACGGCCTGACCTTCCTTGACGTACTCGTTGATGTCCTTGATGCGCTCGTTGGCGATTTCCGAGATGTGCAGCAGACCGTCCTTACCCGGCAGCACCGAGACGATCGCGCCGAACTCGAGCAGCTTGAGCACGGTGCCGTCGTAGACCTGACCCACTTCGACTTCCACGGTGATCAGCTCGATACGACGCTTGGCTTCGGCAATGCCTTCGGCGCTCGGGCTGGCGATGGTGACCACGCCATCGTCCGAAATGTCGATGCTCGTGCCCGTCTCTTCCGTCAGCGCGCGGATCACCGAGCCACCCTTGCCGATCACGTCGCGGATCTTTTCCGGATTGATCTTGATGGTGACCATGCGCGGCGCGAATTCCGACAGCTCGGTACGAACGCCCGACTGCGCTTCCGTCATCTTTTCGAGGATGTGCAGGCGGCCTTCCTTGGCTTGCGCCAGCGCGACCTGCATGATTTCCTTCGTGATGCCCTGGATCTTGATGTCCATCTGCAGTGCGGTCACGCCATTCGACGTACCTGCCACCTTGAAGTCCATGTCGCCCAGGTGATCTTCGTCGCCGAGAATATCGGTCAGCACGGCAAACTTGTTGCCGTCGAGGATCAGGCCCATCGCGATACCGGCGACCGGCGAGGTCATCGGCACACCGGCGTCCATCATGGCGAGGCTACCGCCGCAGACCGAAGCCATCGACGACGAACCGTTCGATTCCGTGATTTCCGACACGACACGCACGGTGTAGCCGAAATCGTCGGCGCCCGGCAGGCAAGCCACCAGTGCGCGCTTGGCCAGACGGCCGTGACCGATTTCGCGACGCTTGGGCGAGCCCACGCGGCCGGTTTCACCCGTCGAGAACGGCGGGAAGTTGTAGTGCAGCATGAAGCGATCACGGTACTCGCCTTGCAGCGCGTCGATGATCTGCTCGTCGCTCTTGGTACCCAGCGTGGCAACCACGAGGGCCTGCGTCTCACCACGCGTGAACAGGGCCGAGCCGTGAGCACGCGGCAGTACGCCGGTGCGGATCGTGATCGGACGCACGGTGCGCGTGTCGCGGCCGTCGATACGCGGCTCGCCAGCCAGGATCTGGCTACGCACGATCTTGGCTTCCAGATCGAACAGGATGTTGCCGACTTCGATGTCGTCCGGCGCAGCTTCGCCCTTGGCGGCAGCGGCTTCGCCCAGCTTGGCGATGACGTCCGTGCTCACGGTACGCAGTTGTTGCGTACGCGCTTGCTTTTCACGCGTTTGATAAGCGGTGCGCAGCGAACCTTCGGCCAGCTCGCTCACTTGTGCGATCAGCGCGTCGTTCTTGGCGGCCGGCGCCCAGTCCCACTCCGGCTTGCCACCGTCACGCACGAGGTCGTGAATGGCGTTGATGGCCGTTTGCATTTGCTCATGGCCGAACACCACGGCGCCGAGCATCACGTCTTCCGGCAGCTCTTGCGCTTCCGATTCCACCATCAGCACGGCTTGTTCCGTGCCGGCGACGACCAGGTCGAGCTTCGACTTGGCGATCTGCTCGCGCGACGGGTTCAGCACGTACTGGCTGTCGACGTAGGCAACGCGCGCGGCACCGACCGGGCCGTTGAACGGCAGACCCGAGATGGCGAGCGCGGCCGATGCGCCGATCAGGGCCGGAATGTCAGCCGGCACTTCCGGGTTCAGCGAGACGACTTGCACCACGACCTGGACTTCGTTGTAGAAGCCTTCCGGGAACAGCGGGCGGATCGGACGGTCGATCAGGCGCGACGTCAGCGTTTCGTTTTCCGACGGACGGCCTTCACGCTTGAAGAAGCCACCCGGGATCTTACCGGCGGCGTAAGTCTTTTCCAGATAGTCGACGGTCAGCGGGAAGAAATCCTGGCCAGCCTTGGCCTTCTTCGCGCCCACGACCGTGGCGAGCACGACGGTATCGTCCATGTCGACGAGCACGGCGCCGGATGCCTGGCGAGCAATCTCACCGGTCTCCATACGAACCGTGTTTTGTCCCCATTGGAAAGACTTGACGACTTTATTGAACATTTGCACTCCTATATCGAATCGCGCGAATGCAGCAGCGGCGCGATATCGCTGCCGGGGTGATCCCGACGCCTTACAGGGGGGAGTGTTATGCCATTCCAGCGTAGTCCGGTGCTCAGTGCGACCGCGTGCGCTGAGACGACCCTGGAATGACACAAGCCCTGCTTGCCGACGAGGCCCCATAAACTGGGTAATACCGGACAATCAGACGGGTATTTCGCAAGCGTTTGCGTGACCGTTATCGTCACCGAAGCCCGCGACAATCACCGGATCGACACGCCCCAAACCTACGCTCAGGACATCGATCGGGCACCGCCCAAAAACAAAATGCCTGCATCAGCACGCTGATACAGGCATCTTGTCGTAATCGTAATCGCTTACTTACGCAGGCCCAGCTTCTCGATCAGGGCGCGGTAGCGGTCTGCATCCTTGCCCTTGAGGTAGTCGAGCAGCTTACGACGACGGCTCACCATGCGCAGCAGACCGCGGCGGCTGTGGTGATCCTTCATGTGTGCCTTGAAGTGCGGGGTCAGTTCGTTGATGCGCGTGGTCAGCAGCGCAACCTGAACTTCGGGGGAGCCGGTGTCATTGGCGGCGCGGGCGAATTGCGCCACGACGTCCGACTTCTTGATATCTGCGTTCGACATTTTCTTTCCTTTGGATACACGCGGTCACGGAAGAATGGCCGTGCCGTGAACTTACAAAAACATGTACGTTGCCGTACATAAACAAAACTGCAAGTGCGCGATTATACGGGAACTGGCTTTACGACGCCACTTTTTTCCACGCTGTGCCGCAGCAGACGGGGCGCAAGGCGCCATCAGGGCCTTGCAAACCGGGAAACCCCAAGAACAATCCTTAAAAATCCCCCGGATTATCCCGAAATTTACGACAAATCGACGGTTTGCCGCTTACCCGGGAGGCCACGCTCTCGATCAGCGCTGACGCGCCATCCGGCAGGTACTCGGCAGCGCCACCTTGTTCGCGGGCAGTTCCATCACGGTCCGGAAGCCATAGCCCGAGCCTTCGTTGTCGAATTTCACCCCCGGCTCGCCCGCACGACGCATCACCGACACGTACAGCGGCTCGATCATCTGGTGGTCGTTCGCCCGCATCCACGCATCGGCCGGCGCCTCGCGGACCCGGCGATTCTCGAGCGCACGCGCCACCGTCGTCACGTCGGTCGTGCCCGCCTGCTCCAGCGCGGCGGCAATCATGTCGATCATCACGCTCATGCGCAGCAACGGATAGTCGTCGCGCGCTTCCGGATAGCGCGCCCGGAACGCCTTGTAATACGCGTCAGACGCCTCGCCACCCACATTCGGATGCCATTCGGCGACCGCGTACACCCGCCCTACGCCCGCATCGCCCAGCGCCGCCGGCGCCCCCAGCGCATTGCCGTAGAACGTATAGAACTTGAGCTCCATCCCCTGCTCGCGCGCCGCCTTCACGAGCAACGTCAAATCGTTGCCCCAGCTTCCGGTGACGACCGTATCGGCCCCTGACGCCCGGATACGCGCCAGATACGGCGTGAAATCCTTCACCCTCCCGACCGGGCTGAACTGCTCGCCCACGATCTGCACATCGGGACGCTTCGACCCGATCATCTGACGCGCCAGCCCGGCGACCTGACGCCCGAAGCTGTAGTCCTGATTGAGCAGATAGATCTTCTGAATGCTGTCGTCGACCTTGATGGCTTCGGTGAGCGCCTGCATGCGCATGGCGGCATTGGCGTCGAACGCGAAATGCCAGAAGCTGCACTGCTCGTTGGTCAGCGCGGTGTCCACGGCCGAGTAGTTGAAGAACAGCATGCGCTGCCCCGGCTCACGCGCGTTGCGTTTGTTAACGGCATCGATCAGCGCCGACGCTACCGCCGAACTGTTGCCCTGGAGCACAAAGGGAATGCCAAGATCACCCGCCGCCTTGAGCTGGACGAGGCTGTCCTCGACCGCCCCTTTGCTGTCGAATACCGTCAGTTCCAGCGGATGGGCGCCGTCGCGCAACTTCACGCCACCCCGCGCATTCACGCGATCGATGGCGAACCGCAGATTCCGCTCGACCATCGCGCCGGCGTTACCGAACGGCCCGCTCATCCCTTCGATGAGCGCAAGGCGAATCGGCGGCGCCGCATGCGCCACGCTGGCAGCGGCCAGCAGGCCGAAAGTGCAAACCACGGCACAGATACGCGAAAGCAAGACTTGAGATTTCATCGAGGCCTCTAGGACTGTCCCGGCGCGAATCATAACTGCCACGCCTGCCCCGGGCAAGCCGAGCGCCCCCACGATAAGGAACAGGGGCGTTATCCTAGCCAGACACAGCCAGTGCCCGGTTACCGCACCATCATCGCACTGCCTTTTGGGCCATTCCCCACGACCACGAGGGCCACCATGACGTATCGTACTCACACCCGCTTTGTTCCTTCCAAAGCGTCGACTATCGACGCTTCCGGCACGGCCCCCCCCCACCGGAACCGGCGCATCGGGGCGAGCGCCCCCGTGCGCTGGCTGAGCGCGGGTGCGCTGGCGCTCTCGCTCACCGCAGGCCTGACCGGGTGCTACACGCCCGCCTGGCAAACGCTGACGCCGATGGCGTCGCAGGCCGACGTGCAGGCGCAGCTCGGTAAGCCGAAGGAGGTCTACCCGCTCGCGCCGGGCATCACGCGCTGGTTGTATCCGACGAAGCCGTTCGGTGAGGAAACGATCGCTGCCGACTTCGACGCGCAAGGCCGTCTGCTGGGCACGACCCAGGTACTCTCGACGACCGAGTTCAACAAGGTCGAAGTCGGCAAGTGGACGAAAACGGATGTCCTGCATCACTTCGGCGAGCCTGTCGAGACATCGGCATTTCCGCTGATGAAACGCGAAGTCTGGACATATCGGTTCAAGCAGGACGACGTGTGGTTTTCGATGATGAACTTCTACTTCGATCCGGACGGCATCGTCCAGACCACGCAAATCAGCCCGGATCCGCTGCATGAGAAACGGGATAACAACATGTTCTGAGCACAGGAGAGCGCCCTATCCCCGCGAATTCCCCTCTCGACCCCGCCTATCTGGCCCACTTGCGCCGCGACCTGCTGCGCTTTGCCCGGCTTCAGTTGCGAGACGATCATCTCGCTGAAGATGTCGTTCAGGACGCCCTGACGGCGGCCTGCCTGTCGTCGGACGCGTTCTCGGGGCGCGCTCAGCACAAAACGTGGGTATTCGCGATTTTGCGCAACAAGCTCATCGACATGATGCGGGCGCGACGTCGCACCATCAACGCGTCTGCCCTGGAGGGTGAGGCCGGCGACGACTCCATCTTCGACCGCGAACTGTTCAACGACAGCGGGCACTGGACGGATCACGCACGTCCACGCCCGTGGCCGCGCCCGGAGACACTCGTCGCCCGGCAGCAGTTCTGGCAATTGTTCGACTGGTGTCTGAACGCGTTGCCCGAATCCACCGGTCGCGTCTTCTCGATGCGCGAGCTGCTCGAAATGGACATCACCGAAATCTGTCAGGAACTCGGACTGGAAGCCAACCATTGCAGCGTGCTGCTTTACCGTGCGCGCACTCGCTTGCGCACCTGCCTGTCAGCCAAAGGTCTGGAGACGAACGATGCTATTGGGTAACTGCACCACCGCCACTCGCTCGATCTCCGAGCAACTCGACCGGTCGCTCACACGAGCCCAGCGCGTTCGCCTGCGGGTCCATCTACTCGCTTGCCGGGGATGCCGGGCCTACGCGTCGCAACTCGCGACGCTGCGTCTTGCCACACGCATCGTGTCGGGTCAAAGCGACGTCGGCGCAACGTCGGCAAGCGACTCGACACCCGACTAAAAATTTTTTTGCATCTCGCTGTCATATCCGGCATCTCCGTCCGACTAATCGGTGCGATCGGTAGCCAACGCGCTGCTTGATCGGAACCTTTTGTCCTATTGCACTTTTGGAGATACCCACCATGAACACGTCCATCCTCGCCACCACGACCGCCATCCTCATCGCCGCTTCGAGCGTCGCCATCGCTGCACCGCAAGCCGAAAAAACGCGTGCGGAAGTCCGCGCCGAACTCAAGGCGCTGCACGATGTGGGGTACACCTCTGCCAGCGACAATACGCGCTATCCGGCGAACATTCAGATGGCGCAGGCCAAGCTCGAACGTCAATCGGCGCAGAGCGCTGCATCGGTCACGAGCGCCACCAGCACCACGGGTGTCGCGACGGGCGACACCGCATCGGCATCGGGTGCGATGCAGCGTGATTACCCCAGCGCATCGCACCTCGACAATATTTACCGCGGCCAATAACCCGCTACCTGCCAGTCTTCGCGTCAACCTGCCAGTCGCTCCACCGGCTGGCAGGTCGACGTGGGGCACATCACGCGGCTGCCTCGCCTCGGCGTGACGGTCGCAACCGCACTCTATACGTCGCGCCGGGCCGACCAAAACCACCAAGCCATCAGCGCAGACATCCCTCAGCCCCACCCATTGGAGGACCGTCGCCAATGCACCCCTTACACACGTCGTGCCCTACCACGCTTCGTTTTGAGCGCTTCGCGTACCACTTCGCGCTCTATAGCGTCGTCTGCATCTTCCTCGGCTACGGCGCATACAAGTTCACGGCGCGCGAAGCTACCGCCATTTTTCCGCTGGTCAGCCATCACCCGTTGCTGAGCTGGCTCTATTTCATTTTCAGCAAGCAAAGCGTGTCGAACCTCATCGGAATCTTCGAGCTGAGCGCGGCACTCGCGATGGCATACACCGGCAACTGGCGAGTCCGTTTTGCGGGCAGTCTGGGCGTTGCGCTGACCCTTGTCGTCACCCTGTCGTTCCTTGTGACGACACCCGACCTGCGCAGCGGTACGTTCGGCTTTCTGATCAAGGATCTGGCGTTGCTGGGCATCGCGCTGATCGTCGCGGCACGCACCCTTGCGCTGGGCCACGAGCAAGAGGCTCACGGCCCCTGGCATCCGGCGCGGAAATAGCAAAAGCGCCCGCCCCTGACGTTCGGGGTGCGGGCGCTTTCGATCATCGTGCACGCGCAGCGAAGGCGCGTGGCACTGCCAGCATTACGGCGTGAGTTGCGGGTTGAGCTTCTCGGCCTTCGAGTACAGCTTGTTGAGCGCCGAGAGATAAGCCTTGGCCGATGCGGCGACGATGTCCGGATCCGTGCCGACGCCGTTCACGATACGACCCGCCTTCGACAGACGCACCGTCACTTCGCCTTGCGATTGCGTACCCGTCGTGATGGCATTGACCGAATACAGCAGTTGCTCGGCGCCGCTCTGGACCTGCGATTCGATGGCGTTGAGCACCGCGTCGACCGGACCGTTGCCGTCCGACTCACCGACCAGCTCCTTGCCCTGTGCGGTGAACACCACGCGTGCGCTCGGGCGCTCGCCCGTCTCCGAATGCTGGGCCATCGACACGAGGTAGAAGTGCTCGCCGCCTTCGGCCTGCGCTTCGTTCGAGACGATCGCCAGAATGTCTTCGTCGAAAATCTCGGCCTTCTGGTCGGCGAGTTCCTTGAAGCGGGCGAACGCGGCATTCACATCCTGCTCCGACTCCATCTCGATGCCCAGCTCCTGCAAACGCTGCTTGAACGCGTTACGGCCCGAGAGCTTGCCCAGCACGATCTTGTTCGCGGTCCAGCCCACATCTTCCGCGCGCATGATTTCGTAGGTGTCGCGCGCCTTGAGCACGCCGTCCTGGTGGATGCCCGACGCGTGGGCGAAGGCATTCGCCCCCACGACCGCCTTGTTCGGCTGCACGTTGAAACCGGTGATTTGCGAGACGAGCTTCGAGGCCGGCACGATTTGCGTCGTGTCGATGCCCAGATCCAGACCGAAGTAATCCTTGCGGGTCTTGAGCGCCATCACGACTTCTTCGAGCGACGTGTTACCCGCGCGCTCGCCCAGACCGTTGATCGTGCACTCGATCTGACGCGCACCGCCCAGTTGCACGCCGGCCAGCGAGTTCGCCACGGCCATGCCGAGGTCGTTGTGGCAGTGCACCGACCAGACCGCCTTGTCCGAGTTGGGCACGCGCTCGCGCAGCGTACGCACGAGTTGACCGTAGAGCTCCGGCACGCCGTAGCCAACAGTATCGGCCACGTTGATGGTCGTCGCGCCTTCGTTGATCACGGCTTCGAGCACGCGGCACAGGAAATCCAGATCCGAGCGGCTACCGTCTTCCGGCGAGAATTCGATGTTGTCCGTGAACTGACGTGCATAGCGCACCGCGAGCTTCGCCTGCTCGAACACCTGATCCGGCGTCATGCGCAGCTTCTTCTCCATGTGCAGCGGCGACGTGGCGATGAACGTGTGGATACGCGACGAATTCGCCCCCTTGAGCGCTTCGGCGGCGCGGGCAATATCACGGTCGTTGGCACGGGCCAGCGAGCATACGGTGCTGTCCTTGACGATGCCGGCGATGGCCCGAATCGATTCGAAGTCGCCGTTCGAGCTGGCGGCGAAGCCGGCTTCGATGACGTCCACGCGCAGACGCTCCAGTTGGCGGGCGATGCGGATCTTCTCGTCGCGCGTCATTGACGCGCCCGGCGACTGCTCACCGTCGCGCAGGGTCGTGTCGAAAATGATCAGCTTGTCGGCCATGATTTGCTCCTGTGGGGATCTCGTAGGGATTGTTCTTGATGTCTGGCGGCAGCGCCTGCGCGCAAACACGCACACGGCCGCTGAGGCGGGCAACTACCGGGAGGGAATCAGCGCGCGACGCGCGCAGGCATGGCCGGCCGCGAAGGCGGAAAAACGGCATAGCGGTGGCGTTGCGTGAGGAAGGCCCGGAGCCGGGGTGGCGCCTGAAATCATGAGCGCCAATATAGTCGCAATCGGGGGTTTTCGCAACGCGGGGAATAGGCGGCAACGCCCATGCGCACGGGCGTTTGCAGGCGACGATGCGCCCCGCGCAGGGTTCCCGCCCAAAACGACAAAGCCCGGCCGAAGCCGGGCTGATCGAGATGACGTCGCCGCCGACGAATCAGAGCGGCGGGATCCGCAGCACCTGCCCCGGGTAAATCTTGTCCGGGCTGGAAAGCATCGGTTTGTTGGCTTCGAAGATGGCGTTGTACTTGTTGGCGTCGCCGTATTGCGCCTTGGAGATCGCCGAAAGCGTGTCGCCCGATTTGACCGTGTAGTAGTTCGCCTCGGCGGATGCCGTCGAGACGGACATCTGGTCGTTCACCTTCTCGACGCCCTTGACGTTGCCGCAGCACAGCAGAATCTTTTCCTTGGTCGCCTGATCCGGCGCCACGCCGCGCGCCGTTGCCGTACGCGTCGCGCCGTCGAACTCGACGCTGAGCGCCGTCGCACTCAGCCCCTGGCTGCCGATGTATTTCTCGATGGCTTCACCTGCCGCACGATTCGCCGCGTCGGCATCGGGGCCGGGAGGCGGCGGCTCTGCCGCCTGCGCCTTGCCGAGAAGCGCTTCGCCAGCTTCCTTCACGAAGTCCAGAATGCCCATGATTTCTCCTTCGTCACATTGACCTACGGAAACGGCGCCGGGTCACGCATGCATTGCCTCGCGGACCGGGCCACAGGGGGTACTTCGATGCCGCCATCGTCAAGAGTAGAACATTCCGATGGCGTGATACCTGACAACTCTGACAGGTAGATGTGACAAGGGGCGTACTCATACGCCCCTTGTATTGACCGATTTACTCGTCGACCTCACCGAAGATCCGCTGCCGGCGGCCCTTCAGGAAGCGGAACGCCCACAGCACGTAGCCCGAAATGCTGTACAGGCAGAACATGCCGAAAAGCACCAGCGGCGGGTCGGACGACACCAGAATAAAGCCGACCATGAACAGCAGCACCACGCCGAACGACACGCGCTGGCGCACGTCCAGCGCCTTGCCGCTGTAGAACGGCGCATTCGAGACCATGGACATCCCGGCGTAAATCGTCAGGAAAAACGCCACCCATGGCATCCAGAACACGTTGACCGGCAACTTGTTGTCGATCGTGATCCAGACGAAACCGGCAATGAGCGCCGCCGCCGCCGGGCTGGCCAGCCCCTGGAAGAAACGCTTGTCGACCACGCCGATGTTCGTATTGAAACGGGCCAGACGCAGCGCTGCACCCGCAACGTAGACGAACGCCGCGAGCCATCCCCACTTGCCGATCTCATGCAGAATCCACTCGTACATCACCAGCGCCGGCGCTACGCCGAACGAGGTCATGTCCGAGAGCGAATCGTATTGTTCGCCAAAGGCGCTCTGCGTATTGGTCATGCGGGCAACGCGCCCGTCCATGCCGTCGAGCACCATTGCGAAAAAGATCGCGATGGCGGCTTGCTCGAAGCGGTCGTTCATCGCCTGGACGATGGCGAAAAAGCCGCAGAACAGCGCGGCAGTCGTGAAAGCATTGGGCAGCAGATAGATGCCGCGATTGCGCGGGCGCACCGGCAGGTCCTCGTCCACACCCGGATCGTGGTCTTCGTTCATCGATGGCTCTGAGGGATTCTTGTGACGGCCGAACGGCGAGAGATGCCTGACATTGTTGCGCAAGCGGCCGCGATGGTTTTCCGGCATCTGTAACTCCTTGACGATGCTAGGGTCGGCTCACTGACCCCAAGACTGCGGGCGAACCCGCGACGGATCACCGCTATTGGAACGCGAAAAGCGAAAGCAGTTGCAGGCCGTGTCGTCATGACGCTCAGGATACGAGCCCCAACGAGACGATCCGGCGACGTGCGACCCCGTGTCACACCGCCGCCGACGGCCCTGATGCAGCCAGGCGCAGCTTACAGCTCGGCGAGGATCGTCGAGGTAGCGGACACCTTGTCGCCAATGGCCACGCGCGGACGCGAACCGAGCGGCAGGTACACGTCGACACGCGAACCGAAGCGAATGAAGCCGTAGCGCTGGCCGCGCGAGAGACGGTCGCCCGCCTTCACGTAGCACAGGATACGGCGCGCAATCAGACCGGCGACCTGCACGCTCGTGACGATCTGACCACCGACGTCGATCACCAGCGCATTACGCTCGTTCTCGAGCGATGCCTTGTCCAGATCGGCGTTGAAGAAGCGGCCCGGGAAATATTCCACCTTGGTCACCGTGCCGTCAACCGGCGCACGATTCGAGTGGACATTGAAGACGTTCATGAACACGCTGATCTTCAGCGCTTCACGGCCTGCATAGGGGTCCTGCGTGGTTTCGATGGCCACGATGCGGCCGTCTGCCGGGGACAGCACGGCACCGGCCTGCTGGGGCACTTCACGCGGCGGATCGCGGAAGAACTGCAGTACGAACAGGGCGATCACCCAGAACGGCGCGGCCCAAAACACGCCAGCCATGAAATGCACGACGAGCGCAACGGCGACGGCGATACCCAGGAAGGGCCAGCCCTCGCGGGCGATGATCGGGTGAGGATAATTCATGCGATTGAACTCGCGTCCTTGGTAAAACGGTTGAGTGAGCGGGTCGGCCTGCTTCGGGCCAAACCGTGACGTGGCGGCATTGTAGCAATGCGCGCGACGCGGCGACACTTTTTCCCCAATCGACACGTTCGCGTCATATTCGCGAGACCGGACAACACCGCTCGCGACGACGCGAAAAAAGCCCTGGGTTTGAAACGAAAAAGGCCGTCCGCCTTGCCATAGCAGCGGCTACGGCAAAACGGACGGCCTGACGCAACGATGATTCACGGATGGCCGAACCTCGTGTCGCCACGAGCCCGACTATCCACCATCGTCTGCCGCCGATGCATGAGCCCGAAGAGGTCCGGAGACTTCCAAGCCCACGCACCGAGCGGCACGTCGCGTTGACAACTTAGTTCTTCGACTGGTCGACCAGCTTGTTCTTGGCGATCCACGGCATCATCGCGCGCAGCTTGCCGCCAACTTGCTCGATCTGGTGCTCGGCCGTGATACGACGACGCGAGATCAGGGTCGGAGCGCCGGCCTTGTTTTCCAGGATGAACGACTTGGCGTACTCGCCCGTCTGGATGTCGGTCAGGCACTGCTTCATGGCCTTCTTCGTCTCTTCCGTCACGACGCGCGGGCCCGTGACGTACTCGCCGTACTCGGCGTTGTTCGAGATCGAGTAGTTCATGTTGGCGATACCGCCTTCATAGATCAGATCGACGATCAGCTTGAGTTCGTGCAGGCACTCGAAGTAAGCCATTTCCGGCGCGTAACCGGCTTCGACCAGCGTTTCGAAACCAGCCTTGATCAGCTCGACGGTACCGCCGCACAGCACGGCTTGTTCGCCGAACAGGTCGGTTTCCGTTTCTTCGCGGAAGTTGGTTTCGATGATGCCGGCACGGCCACCGCCGTTAGCGGCAGCGTACGACAGTGCGATATCGCGAGCAGCGCCCGACTTGTCTTGTGCGACGGCGATCAGGTGCGGCACGCCGCCACCTTGCGAGTACGTCGAGCGCACCGTGTGGCCCGGGGCCTTCGGGGCGATCATGATGACGTCGAGGTCAGCACGCGGGATCACGCAACCGTAATGCACGTTGAAGCCGTGAGCGAACGCGAGCGCTGCGCCTTCCTTGATGTTGGCGTGCACTTCGTTCTTGTACACGTCGGCGATTTGCTCATCCGGCAGCAGCATCATGACGATGTCGGCCGACTTCACGGCTTCTGCCACTTCCTTGGTGTTCAGGCCGGCGTTGACCGCCTTGTTCCACGAAGCGCCGTTCTTGCGCAGACCGACCGTCACGTTCACGCCGCTGTCCTTCAGGTTCTGTGCGTGGGCATGGCCTTGCGAGCCGTAACCGATGATCGTGACTTGCTTGCCCTTGATGAGGGAGAGGTCGGCGTCTTTGTCGTAGAAAACTTTCATTTGGAGTGTCCCGTATTACCAAAAATAAACTGAAATCAGAATGGATCGAAATCCGCTTACCGCGTTGTCGTTGCCGGTCAGACCTTCAGGATGCGCTCACCGCGCCCGATGCCCGAGCCACCGGTACGAACCGTCTCGAGAATCGCCGTCTGGTCGAGCCCTTCGATAAATGCATCGAGTTTCGATGAATTGCCGGTGAGCTCAATCGTATAGGTCTTTTCCGTAACGTCAATGATGCGGCCGCGGAAAATATCCGACATCCGCTTCATCTCTTCCCGCTCTTTACCCACCGCGCGAACCTTGATGAGCATGAGTTCGCGCTCGATATGGGCCCCCTCGGTCAGATCGACCACCTTCACCACTTCGATGAGCCGGTTCAGGTGCTTGGTGATCTGCTCGATGATGTCATCGGAGCCGGTCGTGACCACCGTCATGCGCGAAAGCGAACGATCTTCGGTCGGCGCGACGGTGAGGGTCTCGATATTGTAGCCACGTGCCGAAAACAGCCCGACAACGCGCGACAGCGCGCCCGGCTCGTTTTCGAGCAAAACAGAAATAATGTGCCTCATGGTGTATCCCGGATTGTCCTGGTTTGGGACGTCGCACCCGCGCCCCGGCAATGCCGGAAGCGGCTGGCAGCGCGAGCGTGCCTCGTCGTCTTACAGATCTTCCGAACCGAGCAGCATCTCGCTGATGCCCTTGCCCGCCTGAACCATCGGCCAGACGTTTTCGGTGGGATCCGTTTGGAAATCCATGAATACCGTACGATCCTTCAGGGCCAGCGCTTCGCGCAGTGCCGGCTCGACGTCCGACGACTTCTCGATGCGCATTCCCACATGACCGTACGCCTCGGCGAGCTTCACGAAGTCCGGCAGCGCATCCATGTACGAACTGGAGTAACGCTTGCTGTACTCGATCTGCTGCCACTGGCGAACCATGCCCAGATAGCGGTTGTTGAGCGACAGGATCTTGACCGGCGTGCGGTATTGCAGGCACGTCGAGAGTTCCTGAATGCACATCTGGATCGAGCCTTCGCCGGTGATACAGGCGACTTCTGCGTCCGGATGCGCCATCTTCACACCCATCGCTGCCGGCAGGCCGAAGCCCATCGTGCCCAGACCGCCCGAGTTGATCCAGCGGCGCGGCTTGTTGAAGCGATAGTACTGAGCCGCCCACATCTGGTGCTGGCCGACGTCCGAGCACACGAACGCTTCACCGTCCGTAAGCTTCCAGTACGTCTCGACCACATGTTGCGGCTTGATGATTTCGCTCTCGCGATCGAAGGCGAGGCAATCGCGCGAACGCCATTGCTCGATCTGCTTCCACCAGTCGGCGAGCGCCGCGGTGTCCGGGCCATGTTCCGCCGTTTGCAGATTTTCGATCATTTCGCGCAGCACTTCCTTCACGTCGCCGACGATCGGGATATCGACCTTCACACGCTTGGAGATCGACGAGGGGTCGATATCGACGTGAATGATCTTGCGGGCGGTCGAGGAGAAGTGTTCCGGGTTACCGATCACACGGTCGTCGAAGCGCGCGCCGATGGCGATGAGCACGTCGCAGTGCTGCATGGCCATGTTGGCTTCGTACGTGCCGTGCATGCCCAGCATGCCGAGGAACTTGGGATCGCTCGCGCGATACCCGCCCAGGCCCATGAGCGTGTTGGTCACCGGATAGCCGAGCAGGTCGCAGAACTGGTTCAGTTCCTTCGACGCATCGGCCAGAATGATGCCGCCGCCGGTATAGATATAGGGACGCTTGGCCGAGAGCAGCAGGCTCATCGCCTTGCGGATCTGGCCCGAGTGGCCCTTCGTCACCGGGTTGTACGAGCGCAGCGCCACCGACTTCGGATATTCGAAGCGGCAACGTGCCTTGGAGACGTCCTTCGGAATGTCGACCAGCACCGGACCCGGACGGCCCGTCTTGGCGATATAGAAGGCTTTCTTGATGGTGGCGGCGAGGTCGCGCACATCCTTCACGAGGAAGTTGTGCTTCACGCACGGACGCGTGATACCGACCGTATCGCATTCCTGGAAGGCGTCCTGACCGATCGCGGCCGTCGGCACCTGCCCGGTAATGATGACGAGCGGGATCGAATCCATGTACGCCGTGGCGATACCGGTGACCGCATTGGTCACGCCGGGGCCAGACGTCACGAGGCACACGCCGACTTTGTCGGTGGAACGCGAATAAGCGTCGGCCGCATGCACGGCTGCCTGCTCATGGCGCACCAGAATGTGCTGGATCTTGTCCTGCTTGTAGAGTTCGTCGTAGATGTAGAGAACCGAACCGCCGGGATAACCCCACAGATGTTCGACTCCCTCTTCCTGAAGCGAGCGCACGAGGATCTCGGCGCCAATCATGTCTTCAGTCGTATTTTGGTGGCGTGTAGCTTCCGCCTCGGAGAATTCCGCGCTTGGCATGTTCATCGTCGACCTTTCAAAGTTTCGGCAAAAATTTTGATCGGGTGCTCTCCCCACGAACTTATGGTCCGGGCTCAAGCTGCGCGTCTGAATGATGGACACACCGGATAGGCGTGCCGATATTGAGACAATCACAGATATTGCGAACTGGCAACATTACTGGTTTGCAGCAAAATGGTCAAGCGAGTTTATGCATTTGCAGCATGATCACGAAGTTCGCTTCGCAAAATTCCCACACTGTGCGGTGCAAGACCCCACGCTGGTGCACAATCTTCACATCATAGGAAGCTGGCGAATGCGCCGGTGTCGTAACGCGACACAACCGGGAGCAAAAGCGGTTACAGGCAGGCGCGTTTTTGGTAGCATCCGCACCGACTACGCGATCTTTACGTAATCTTTACGCTTACACGGCATTTCACAGGCGCAGCGGCAAACGCTGCGTGTACCCCACCGGATGGCATCTGACAAGGAACTGGCGGATTTTCTCGCAGGCATCGAACGGCGCGCTTTCAAGCAGGCCGTGTATGCCGTACGCGACGACGAGGCCGCCCTCGATATCGTTCAGGATGCGATGATCCGTCTGGCCGAGAAGTACGGCGACAAGCCGCCGGCCGACCTGCCGCTGCTGTTCACGCGCATCCTCCAGAACACCATTCACGACTATTTCCGCCGCCAGAAGGTGCGCAACACCTGGGTGACGCTGTTCTCGAACCTGGCCGGCCCCGGCGAGGACGAGCGCGACGATTTCGACCCGCTGGAAACCTTACTGGGCGAGGATGGGTCAGTGCAAACCGAGAGCAGCGAGGACTCGGTTTCGCGTGCCGAAATCCTCACGCTGATCGAGGCGGAAATACAGAAACTACCGACACGTCAACGGGAAGCGTTCCTCATGCGTTATTGGGAGGACATGGACGTTGCCGAGACCGCCGCCACGATGGGGTGCTCCGAAGGCAGCGTCAAGACGCACTGCTCGCGTGCCACTCACGCGTTGGCACAGGCGTTGAAGGCAAAAGGGATCAGGTTATGAGTCACGATCTGGAAACGAGGGAAATTCGCTTCGCACATCGCGTGCGACTGGCATTGGACGAAGCATCCGATTCGCCGTCGCCGAACATCGCGGCCCGGCTGGCCGCCGCGCGCCAGGAGGCGCTCGCCCGCAAGAAGCCAGAACCGGTCGCCGTCGTGCAACCGGCGCTGGTGCTCGCGGGTGTGGGTGCCATGCAATCGCCGGAAATCGGCGGGCCGCGCCGCGCATTCGACAAGCTCGGCCGTCTTGGCCTGCTCTGGCCGCTCGCCGCACTGGTGATCGGTCTGGCCGGCATCGCGTACTGGGAACATCAGCAACACATTCAGGATCTGGCGGATATCGATGCTGCCGTATTGAGCGACGAATTGCCGCTGTCGGCCTATGCCGATCACGGCTTCAACGCCTATGTGAAGCGTGCCCAGTAGTCCCCCCATCCAAGACCGCCCAGTGACGCGACGCAACGTACTTTTCCTGGTCGCCGCGCTAATCGTCGCCGCTCTTGCCGGCACGGCCGCGCTGCGCCGCTCGCAAGCACCGGATGCCACCCCGGTGTCCGACGCCCCGCCGACCATCGCCGCAACGTCGGCCGCGACCGGCAACGGCGCGCCGGGCACGTCCTCGGCCCCGGTCGGCGCGCTGACAGCCGGCGTCCCGGCCAACGGCAGCGCACCGGCGGCCGCGCTGCCCTCACCCGGCGGCGCCTGGGCCAAGCTCAATGCGGCCCAGCAAGAAGCGCTCGCCCCGCTCTCCCAGGACTGGAACCGCATGAGCGAGCGCCAGCGCGAGAAGTGGATCGAAATCGCCAAACGTTTCCAGACGTTGTCGCCGGAGGCTCGCAAGCGCCTGCATGACCGCATGGCCGACTGGGTGCGTCTGACGCCCGAGCAGCGCCAGTTGGCGCGCGAAAGCTACCAGAATGCCAAGACGTTGCCACCGGAGCGCAAGGCGCAGGTGTGGCAGCAATACCAGCAGCTCACGGAAGAACAGAAAAAGCGTCTGGCGGCCGACGACAAGAAGCAGTCCAATCGCCCCAACGTCGTGAGCGCCCCGCCTTCGGGCCGCTCGGGCGTGAAGAACCCGTATGCCGCCGTGCATCGCAAGGACACCGGCGCAGCCGCCAAGAACGGTGCGCTGCCGGTTCCCGCGCCGGTCGCTTCGGCGCCTGCCGCCTCGCAGCCGGCTGCGGCGTCGATGCCGGGGGCTGCGGCATCCGTCCCGTCGGCCGCCAGCAACGGCGCGGCGAGCGCCGCCCCGGCCAATGGCGACAAGAGCGGCGACACGTTCAATTCCGATCTGTACCATCACAACTGACGCGACGTCGCTCGGCAACACGTAGCGACTCGCAGCAACCCGCCATGACGGCCGCCTCCGGGCGGCCGTTTGCATTGCGGCACACCGAACACCGGCGGGCGGGCTCGCTGGCCCATCGGCACAATCTTCCGCATAATGGGCGACGCTCCCGACGCGAACGCACAGCGCGCAGGCCGAACGTGGCGAACGTAGCCAACGCGGCACAGGACTTCCGATACCCGATAACAAGATCTCAGACCACGCTGCGATGACCGACTCCGCTACGCCTCAGCCTTCCAAGCCGCCGCGTTCGCAACCGTTTGCCAGGCAGACGTCCGGGCCCAATGCCTCGCAGGGCAGCGCCCCTGGCAGCTATGCCGTGCCAACGCTGCGTCGCCGGCTGCTGTCGATGGTCTACGAGTCGCTGCTGCTCTTCGGCGTGCTGTTCCTGGCGGGCTACCTCTTCAGCGCCCTGACGCAGCAACGCAGCGGTCTCATGTACCGCCATGCCATGCAGACGTGGCTGTTTCTCGTTCTTGGCGCCTATTTCGTCTGGTTCTGGACTCACGGCGGCCAAACACTCGCCATGAAGACCTGGAAGATCCGTCTGGTGGATGCGCACGGGCAGCCGCTGCGCGTCGGCCGGGCCATCGTGCGCTACGTGCTTGCCTGGCTGTGGGTGCTCCCGGCCATGGCCATCGACTGGGCATTCGGCTTGACGGGCTGGAGCAGCGTCGCCCTGCTCGCCGGCTGGATCGTGCTCTGGGCGCTGGCCATGCGCGTGATGCCCGACCATCAGTTCGTGCATGACCGGCTCGCAGGCACGCGGCTCGTCAGCGTCCTCGGCAAATGACGGGACGATGAGCACGCCACCCGCCGCCAGCGCCGTCGCATTGCGCGCCTCCCGCCCGCATCTGGTTTATGGCGGCGTCGAGATCGCGCTGTCGATCGTCGTTGCCGTCGCGACCTGGTCGGCCTGGCACAGCCCCTGGACCACGTTCCTGTGGACGATCCTGTGGTTGCCCGTCTCTCACGCCATGGGTCTCGCTGCGGGCTTCGTCATGGCCGCGCATGGCGATCCCACGCCCGAGCGCCGCACGCTCGCCGGCACCAACATCGCGGTCTGGGCATACGAATGTGCGGCGTCGATCCTGTTGCTCGACATCTACCAGCCGTGGTTCAGTGCCGCGCCGCTGGCCGCACCCAGTGGTCCGGCGCGCCCCGTGGCCGTTCTGTTGCTGCATGGCTACGGCTGTAACCGGGCGTTCTGGCTGCGCTTCTCGCGCCATCTGGCAGACGCCGGCTATCACTGTGACGCCATCAATCTCGCCCCGCTGCTCGGCGACATCGACGACTACGCCGACACCATCGCAGGCGCCGTACAGGCGCTTGCCGAACGCACACGAGCACCGGTCGTCATCGTCGGCCACAGCATGGGTGGCCTCGCGGCACGCGCCTGCCTGCGGCGCTATCCGACGCTACCCGTCGTGCATACCGTCACACTGGGCTCGCCGCACTTCGGCACGCTTCACGCGCGGCATGGCATTGGACACAACGTACGCCAGATGAGCATCGGCAGCGAATGGCTCGTGGCGCTCGCCAACGGCGAAAACGACACGGCACGCGCGCGCATCACGTCGATCTACACCGCGCACGACAACGTGGTGTATCCCGTGCGCACGTCGGTGCTGCCAGGCGCGCACAACATCGCACTGGAAGGGCTCGGTCACGTGTCGCTCGGCACGCACCCACGCTCGCGGGCGCTGGTGCTGGAAACGCTCGAACGCGTTGCACAGGGATTGCGTCATCCGAACTGACGCGCATGGCGCACGGGGCATCTGAGGGCATGGCAAGCGCGTTGCCCCGCTCAAGCGGCTGTCGCATCTGCGCGACGTCAAAAGACACTTTCGCGACACGCGCATGACTGTCATCTTCCCTTCACGAAGGCATGGCGCAATGCACGCATGTTCAACGCGACGTGCGAGCCGCTATGACGACGACACCCACCTTCGAGTTGCCGATCCCCACCCCTGCGGCTCGCGCCGGTCACTTCGCAGACACCCCGCCGGGCCGCCCCGCCTCCCCGCCCGCCACCCCACCCGCCGCGCCGCCTTCCACGATCGATCTGCCGCCGGACACTCCCGACCCGCTCGACCCGCCGCCCGAGGGCATCACCCGCTACCGCACGATCTGGCTCTCCGACATCCACCTCGGAACGCAAGGCTGCCAGGCGGAATACCTGCTCGACTTCCTGCGTCACCACGATTCGGATTATCTGTATCTGGTCGGTGACATCATCGACGGCTGGCATCTGCGCAAGGGCTGGCACTGGCCGCAGGCGCACAACGATGTCGTGCAGAAGATGCTGCGCCGCGCGCGCAAGGGCACGCAAGTCATCTATGTCCCGGGCAATCACGACGAAGCGGCGCGCCAGTTCTGCGGGCTGGCCTTCGGCGACATCGCCGTGCGCGACGAAGCCTTTCACACGACCTTGTCGGGCAAACGCCTGTGGATCACCCACGGCGACCTGTTCGACGGCGTGATCCAGCACGCCAAGTGGCTCGCCTATCTGGGCGATTCACTCTACACGCTCACGCTGCTGCTCAACCGCTGGTTCAACCGTGTACGCACGCGCTTCGGCTTCCCGTACTGGTCGCTCTCGCAGTACCTGAAGCATCAGGTGAAGAATGCCGTGAACTTCATTTCGGCCTTCGAGAACGTGATGGCGGACGAAGCACGTCGCCGGGGTTGCGACGGCGTGGTCTGCGGCCACATCCACAAACCTGAAATCCGCGAGATCGACGGCCTGCTCTACTGCAACGACGGGGACTGGGTCGAGAGTCTGTCGGCACTCGTCGAGACGATGGAGGGCGAGCTGAAGATCATCTACTGGACGCAAAAACGCGACACGCGCGTGAGCGTGAAAGCCACGCCGGTGAGCGCCTGAAACGACTGGCGCACTCTCCCCCTTACCCCTTCACGCGCGGCTGCGCGTGTCATTCCACCCGCGCCATGTGCGCGAAGGAGCGCCCGATGAAAATCATGATCATCACCGACGCCTGGGATCCGCAGATCAACGGCGTGGTCCGCACGTTGAAGAACACGCGCGCTCAGTTGGAAGCTGCCGGCCATCGCGTCGAGCTGCTCACGCCGCAGGAATTCCGCACGATCCCGTGCCCCACTTATCCGGAAATCCGTCTCGCCTTCTTCGCCGGCGGCCGTGTCTCGCGCCGCATCGAGGAATTCGCGCCGGACGCGCTGCACATCGCCACCGAAGGACCGCTCGGCATGGCCGCGCGCAAGTGGGCGCTGCGCAACGACTTTCCGTTCACCACCGCCTATCACACGCGCTTCCCCGAATACGTCCAGGCGCGCTTCGGCTTTCCGCTGACCACCACCTACCGTTTCCTGCGCTGGTTCCACAAGCCGTCGCGCGCCGTCATGGCGCCGACCCCAGTGGTCAAGCGTGACCTGGAAGCCAACGGTTTCAACAACGTCGTGTTGTGGACGCGCGGCGTCGATCTCGACATCTTCCGTGTGCAGGAAGCACATGTGCTAAATTCAGCACATCCGATTTTCCTCTACGTGGGGCGCGTTGCCGTGGAGAAGAACATCGAAGCCTTCCTGAAGCTGGATCTGCCTGGCTCGAAATGGGTCGCAGGCGAAGGGCCGCAACTGGCCGAACTCCGCTCGCGCTACCCCGATGTGAACTATCTCGGCATGCTTTCGCAGCCCGAACTGGCGAAGGTGTATGCGTCGGCTGACGTTTTCGTCTTCCCGAGCCGCACCGATACGTTTGGTCTGGTGCTGCTCGAAGCCATGGCCTGTGGTCTGCCTGTCGCGGCCTTCCCGGTGACCGGTCCGGTCGACGTACTCGACGGTTGCCCCGAAGGCGAAGGCGGCGCACTGCGTGAGGATCTGCGCGAAGCGTGTCTCGACGCCCTGAAAGTGTCGCGAGAAAGCGCGCGCGCATGGGCCGAACGATTCTCGTGGCAAGCCGCCTCGGAAGAGTTCGCCTCGCATCTGCATCCGCGCAAGCCCGAGCCATCGCTCGCGCCTGCGATCTGATCCACCGTTAATGCCCGTTGCGGCGAGGAACCTGACGCTTGTTCATCGATCACCCGCCGCCACGCGACAAACAACCGAATCCGTATAAAGGCAACCGGGGCGTCATGCGCGCATGGCGCGCCCTGAAGTACTCGCTGTCCGGATTCAAGTTTGCCGTGTTCGAGGAGAGCGCTTTCCGTCAGGAACTCGCGCTCGCCGCCATTCTGCTGCCGGCAGCCATTTTCCTGCCGGTCACCGCCGTCGAACGTGTCCTGCTGATCGGATCGATCCTGCTGGTGCTCATCATCGAGCTGGTCAATTCGAGTATCGAGGCCGCCATCGACCGGATTTCACTGGAACGGCATGAACTGTCCAAGCGCGCGAAGGATTTCGGCAGTGCCGCCGTCCTCGTCGCCCTCGGCCTGTGCCTGCTCACCTGGGCTTCGCTTGCGGGGCCCGTCATCGTGGAACTCGTACGTACGGCGTTTTTCTGATATCGCGCTTCCTGCCCCGCCCCCATGCTTGGCACCGGTCGGCTGCCGGGTATAATCGGTCGCCGTATACCTGATACTCAACTCATAAACGCAAGCGGAGAACATCCTTCGCCGAGCTTGCCGCTAACCGGGGCCGACAGACATGGAAGCAAAGCCGCCACGCCGAACCCGCGAACGAATTCTTGAAGTGTCGTTGCGACTCTTCAACGAAATCGGCGAACCCAACGTCACTACCACCACGATTGCCGAGGAGATGAAAATCAGCCCCGGCAATCTGTACTATCACTTCCGCAACAAAGACGACATCATCAACAGCATCTTCGCGCAGTTCGAGCAGGAAATCGAACGGCGTCTGCGGCTGCCCGATGACCACAAGCCCACGCTCGACGAAGTCTGGACGTACCTGCAATACATGTCCGAGTTCCTGTGGCGCTTCCGTTTTCTCTACCGCGACCTGAACGACCTGCTGGCGCGCAACCGCACGCTCGAGACGCATTTCAAGCAGATCGTGGGCCACAAGAAGCGTTTCGCACGCGAGATGTGCGACCTGCTCGTGGCCGACGGTGAAATGGAGATTACGCCGGAGCAGATCGATGTCGTGACCACCAACATGGTGGTGTTGTCCACGTACTGGTTGTCGTACCAATTCGTGATGAACCCGCGCAAGTACAACGATCCTGAAGAAATCGGCGCGGGGTTGCATCAGTCGAGCTATCACATCCTCTCGCAGATGGCCCCGTATCTGAAGGGCAAGTCGCGCGAGCTTTATGACAAGATGGCTCGGGAATCCTCGTCCAAGGGAGTGCAGTAAGGCATGTCGTCGGAAGTCAAATCCATTTGTATCTACTGTGGCGCCGCCACGGGTGTGCGTCCTGCATACGCTGAAGCGGCCCGCGAACTGGGCCGTCGCATGGCCGAAGCCGGGATCCGTCTGGTGTACGGCGGCGGCAAGGTCGGCCTGATGGGCATCATCGCAGACGCCGTGCTCGCGCATGGCGGCGAGGCCGTCGGCATCATCCCGAAGGCGCTGATGGCCAGGGAAGTCGGTCATACCGGGCTGACGGAGCTGCACGTCGTCGAAAACATGCACCAGCGCAAGCAGATGATGGCCGACCTCTCGGACGCCTTCATCGCCATGCCGGGTGGCATCGGTACTTGCGAAGAGCTGTTCGAAGTGTTCACGTGGCTGCAAATCGGCTATCACGCGAAGCCGATCGGCCTGCTCAACGTCGAGCAGTATTACGATCCGCTGATGGTCTTCCTCAAGTCGATGGTGACCGAGCAGTTCCTGAAGGCGCCGCAACTCGATCAGTTGCAAATCGCCACGTCGCCGGAAGCGTTGCTCGACACGATGCGCAGCTTCAAGCCGGCGCAAATCGATCGCTGGTCGGATCAGCGCTCGCAGATCTAAGCCCGTCGATGTGATCGCTGCGCGGCAGCCATGCCGCGCAGTGCTTTCTCAAGTCCCTTCTCCGCTCGCCTTCCTGCCGTCTTATCGCATCAACGCCCGGTTCCCGTACGACCCTCCAACGCCCTCCAACGATATCGCGCACCTGCTGTTCGTCGGCTTGTTCGGCGGCGTCTTACCGGCATCTTGTGACATCTCCCGGCAACACCCTGAGTCTGCGGCCGCATTGAACTCTTGCCACCCGTCACACTCTGACATCCGTTGTATGCGGCCATTTTGCCGTGCTGCGCCGCTTCCCCCATGCCCGCCTGGGTCCACATCCTCCGACGAGCAACCTGCCCATGATGTTAAAGATGCTTCGCCCGATGCGACTGCTGCGCTCGCGCTGGTTGCGCCCGCATGCCGGATTGTTGCTGCGCCGTAGCTTGTGGCAGGCCACGCCGCGAGGGGTCGCGGCCGGGTTGGCATGTGGTGTCTTTTTCGGTTTCCTGCTACCCGTGGCACAAATGCCGGTGGCGATTCTCGTCGCTGCGTTCATGCGCGGGAATCTGTTTCTTGCCACCGCCGGCACGCTGATCACCAACCCGCTGACCGTGCCGTTCGTCTATCTGGGGGCCCATCGCGTGGGGCGCTGGATGCTCGACTGGTCCCCCAAGGCCGAGATCGAAGCGACAGTCGCGGCGGCAGCGCATGCGAGCGAGAGCGTCTGGACACAACTGACGCAGTTCGACTTCGGCGCCGCGACCCTGTATCTCTGCGCCGGGTTGGCCGCCTTCGCCGTGGTCGGCGGCATTCTCGCGTACGTCATCGGATTCTTCGCCATTCACTGGCACCAAAGCCGACGCGTCAAAACGACGATCCCGGCTCCTTGAGAAACGCGATTTCCTCGGGCTTCGATGCACGTCCCAAGGCTGCGTTACGGTGCGGATACCTGCCGAAACGTTCGATGATGACGGCGTGCTTGCGCGCGTAATCAAGGTTATCCACGAGCCCCGACGCCTGCGCCAGTTGCTCATATAGCGCCAGCGAGAGATGCTGGCTTTCCAGCGACTCGTCGTGCTCGAAGGGCAGATAGACGAAGACGCGGTGCTGTGCCGTCGGCAACCGGCGATCATCCCCGGCCTCCACCAGACGCCGCGCCACCGCCAGCGCCTGCGCGTCCCCGGCGAACGCCTCAGCCCGATGCCGGAAGAGATTGCGCGAGAACTGATCGAGCATCACGATCAACGCGCATGCGCCGAGCGGCGTATCGGCCCAATCATTCAACTCCCCCGCGACGGCACGCGCATGTAATGCGCCAAAGCGGGCACGAATCTCCTCGTCGAACGCATCCGACTTACGGAACCACTCGGGACGCGCCATCCCGTACACCTCGGCATCCGGCGTTCCGAACCAGAAATCAAGCACCGCTTGCCACGGTTGCGTCGGTTGTGATTGCGTCGAAATCTCTGCTGCTGGCGTCGCCATCGAACGTCCTGAAGGAAATGAGGGATGGGCCGATGATGCCAGACTCAGGCGAATGCCAACACCACCCGACGCGTGCGAGAGGTCTTCTTTTCGATCTTCGCCACGCGCAGCGCACCGATTTCCGACGTATTCGCCACGTGTGTGCCGCCGCACGGCTGCAAATCGATGCCTTCGATGCGCACCAGACGCACGCGCCCCAGCCCGACCGGCGGCTTCACGCTCATCGTGCGGACCAGCTCAGGACGCGCGGCCATCTCCTCGTCGCTGATGCTGTCGATCGCCACCGGGCGCGCGGCCTCGATCAGCGCCGCCAGCCCGGCCTCGACCGTCTCGCGCTCGATGGGATCGTTCGTCACGAAGTCGAGCCGCGCATATTCCGTGGTGATGCTGCAACCATCGACCGGGTGCGGCAGCACGGCGCACATCAGATGCGACGCCGTATGAAACCGCATATGCCGGAAGCGCCGCGCCCAATCGATTTCTGCCTGGACGACGTCGCCGACCGACAACCCGGCCAACGCATCCGCCTGCCCTTCGGCTGGCACATGCACGGCATCGTCCGGCGTCGCGCCTTCGCGCTTCGATTTGCGCGTGTCGGCAATCGTCAGACGCGTGCCATCGGCAAGCACGAACGTACCGGCGTCGCCCGCCTGGCCGCCGCCTAGCGGATAGAACACGGTGCGGTCGAGCATGATGCCCGTCTCGTCGATATGGGTGATGCGCGCCTCACATTGGCGCAGATAGGCGTCTTGTCGAAACAGCGCTTCTGTAGTCATGGTGTCTCCTGTGGGAACAGGACATATTCGCGCGACTTCCGCTCGCGTGGCAAGGCACAATCGCACGCCCCGATGCCGGTACGGTCGACGTTATCGGCCACTGCGGCAGGTTCCCGAGCCATCGCCCAACCGCGCCAGCTTTGGTCACCGGCCCCTCAAATCCCGTAGGTCACGCCCCAACCACCCGCAACTTGCGCGAATTCTCGACACCGTTTGTCGCGGTGCAATAGCCGCAACTTTGTGTGAGCCGCACATTACGTGGCGGTCGCATCCACGCGATCGAATTCGAAGAATCAGCAAGGAAACCTGCCATGACGAGACCCCACATTGCCCAGCGCAACCCTTACGCGCCGGGCACCTTCGCTCGACCACCTGCGCGTGACTTTATGGAACGCGAACCCGGCGCCTCCACCAATGGGCGCATCAATGAACGCATCAACGGACCGGTCGACGCCCAGGCACTCGCCCACGCGCACGCCCTCCATGCCGCGAACGATCTGGAAGGCGCCGCGCGGGCCTTTGCCGCCCTATGCAGCGCGCTTCCCGAGCACGCCGACGTCTACAAGGCGTTCGGTTACGTGCTCTGCCAACTCGGTGACTACGAACATGCCGTGGCGCCGCTCATGGTCGCGGTGTCACGCGAATACGGCAATCCCGAGCCGCTCTACTTCGCCGCCATTTGCATGCAGCAACTGGGCGATGCGCACACGGCTCGCGAGATGGCCTGCGACGCACTGGAAATGGTGCGGTGCTCGAATCGCCACGCGGGTCTGCACGACAACCTGACGCGCCTGCTCGACAGCCTCTGACTCACCTCGTCCCACCCATTTGATCAAGGATTTGCCCCTCGATGCACAGCCCTCGCTTCTCCCCCAACGCCACATCGCTTTCCCCGTCGCTCGCCACCGGCACGCGGTTTCCCGGCAACAACGGGACATCATTCAAGACCGACGCGGGCGACGCGCTCAGCGCACTCGCGCGAAAAGCCGGATCGCTGGAGGATTTCGCACCGTCGCCGCCGGCCGTCGGTCGATTCGCCGCGTTGTTTCAGCACATCAGCAATTTCGTGCTGAGTGCCAGCGCATTGGGCGCGGCCAGCCTGAGCACGATCAAGGAGACCTATGAAAGCAGTACGCTTTCCACGGCCCATCAGATTACGCTGAGCACGGCCACCGCCGCGTCGCTTTCGAGCTTGATGGATTTGGCCGTCGCCGTCGGGAAATACTGCAATCCGTCGTCGACCAGCGCGCAAATTCAAAATACGGCGTGGATGGCGTCGGCCGGAAAACTCGTCGGCTCGAAGCACCTCGAGACTTACGGCGGGAAGTATCAAACGACCCTGCTCGGCACGTCGATGATGCTGTTCGTCAACGGTACCGGGGTGCTTGCGGGCGGACATGAAAGCAAACAGGAAATGGACGAGACCGCGACTTCCGCGCCGTTGGGCTTGCCGTCACCCTCCGACGCACCAGGCACCGAGTTACAACATCTGGACACCCTACAGAACTGCATCGGATTCGCGGCATTGGCCTACCGCTTGTTCGGCGATGCCTTGACGACCAGCGTCGTCGACTGGATGAGCGCCAGGGAGGCCAAACGCAATATGGATGTCGTCGAACGTGCCTTGAACTACGAGGAGGGGTTCGGCACTGAAGGGCGTTATCGGGTCAGGGACGCCGAATGGGATCTCGAAGCCGGCGAGGCCTCGGACGATAGCGGCATGGACGACCGATCACTGAAAAGTGTGTCGTCGAGCGTGGCGAACATCTCGGACACGCCGCTCGTCATGAATCTCTGATATCTGCCCTGAGGTGTCTTAGCTCACCTTGGCCCGCCTCAGCCCGCCTTGTTGCGCATCCAGTCCGCAGTGCCGTAGAACGCCTGCATCAGACGCTCCTGCAACGTGGCTTCGACACCGGTATCCTGCATCGCCAGCGCCATGCAGCGCAGCCACTGGTCGCGCTCGCTCGACGCAATCGGAAACGGCAGATGGCGGGCGCGCAGCATCGGATGACCGAATCGTTCGATGTAATGATTCGGCCCGCCCAGCCAGCCGCACAGAAACCAGAAGAGTTTGTCGCGCGATCCGTCGAGCGACGCCGGATGCATGCCACGGATGCCCGCGAACTCAGGCTCCAGATCCATCAGGTCGTAGAAACGGTCGACGAGTTCGCGCACGCGCTGCTCGCCGCCGAGCAGCGAAAAGGCGGTCGGCTGGGCAGGCGTGTCCTGCACATCGTCGTCCGCCGGAGAGGTTTGGGAGGTGTTTTCGGTCGTCATGGCCGATATTGTGCCCGAGGCCCGTCAGGCCTGCCATGATCGCCGTCTCGAAATCGCGGGGGCTGCGGTTGCGGCGCGAGACGCTGTCGCGCGCCGCCCCTTCGAGATACTCAGATTTCGCGCAACGTGCGCAGTGCCGACTGACGCAGCACCGCCCGCAGACCGCTCCATCCGCCGATCAGCGCACACAATACACCGGCACCGATGCCCAGCACCGGCAACCAGAGATTGAAGCTCAGCGCAAACTCGAAGGCATAACGCGCCAGCGCCCAGCCCAGCGCACCGGCGCCCAACGATGCCAGCAGCCCGGCGAGCGCGCCGACCGTCACCAGCTCGGCCAGATGCACATCGCGAAGCTGTCGCGACGACGCCCCAAGCGCACGCAGAATGCCGCTCTCGCGCATGCGTTCGTCACGCGTGCCCGCAAGTGCCGCGTAAAGCACCAGCACGCCGGCGGCGAGCGTGAACAGGAAAAGCGCCTGCACGGCATCGATGACCTGAGACAGAATCTGCTGAATCTGCGCGAGCAAGGCGCCCGTGTCGATCACCGTCACGTTCGGGAACTGACGCACCAGCGCGTCCGCCACGCCCTGCTGCTGCGGTTCCAGATGGAACGACGTAATCCACGTCATCGGAAAATCGTGCAGCGCGGCCGGCGGCATCACGACAAAGAAGTTCACGCGCATCGATCCCCAATCGAGCTTGCGCAGGCTGGTGATCGGCGCGTCGATGGTCTGCCCCGTGACTTCGAAACGCAACACGTCGCCCAGCTTCAGGCCGAGCGTCTTCGCAATGCCTTCTTCCATGGAGATCTGCGGTTTGGACGCATCGCCATACCATTGACCGGCCGTCACACGGTTTCCGTCGGGCAAGGCCGACGTGTACGACAGGTTGAACTCGCGCTCGGCGAGACGTCTCGCCCGCTCCTCCGTATAGCTCTCGCCAGTCACCGGCTTGTCGTTGATGGCCGTGAGTCGCGCGCGAATCATCGGCGAGAGTTGCACGTCGGGCAGTCCCGCCGCGTGAAGCTGTGTGAGAACCGGCGTGTCCTGCCCCGGCTGAATGTCGATGACGAAACGGTTCGGCGCGTCTGCCGGCGTCGATTGACGCCAGCCGGCCACCAGATCGTTGCGCGTGACGGCGAGCAGCAGCAGCGCCATCAACCCCAGGCCCAGCGCCACCACTTGCAGCGCGCTGCCAAGCCCGCGACGACGCAACCCCGCCACCGCGTAGCGCCAGCCGATGCCGCCCATGGCCCCGCCGGCCGCACCGTGGCGTCGCGCCCACGCCGCAAGCACACGGATTGCCAGCCAGGCCAGCACGCCGAACACGATCGCACCGGCGATAAAACCGCCCGCCACCATCGCACCGAGGCGCAAATCACGCGCCGCAAAGAGCAACAGCGCGCCGAATGCCAACGCGCTGGCCCCATAGGCGAGCCATCCCTGACGGCGTGCCCCGCCAACCACATCGCGACGCAGCACATGCAGCGGCGCGACTTCCGACAGCGGCAGCAACGGCGGCAGCGCGAAGCCCAGCAGCATCACCAGCGAACTGGCCAGACCGAACACCGCCGGACGCCACGTCGGCGCCGGCAATCCCGCCGGGATCACATTGCCCAACTGCGCCAGCAGCACTTCATGCGCCGCATAGCCGAGGCCCACGCCCAGCACGCCGCCGATCAGGCCGAGTCCGATGAATTCGAGTGTCACCATGCCGCGCAGCGCCCGGCGCGGCAGGCCAAGACAGCGCATGACGGCGCAGGCGTCGAGATGTCGTTCGCTGTACCGCCGCGACGCGATACCGACCGCCACCGCTGCCAGCACGGCAGCGAGCAACGCGACGAGCGAGAGGAAACGCTCGGCGCGATCAAGCGTCTGACGCACCTGCGGCTGCCCGTCTTCCAGCGATTCGATGTGCACACCGCGCGCCTGCTCCGCCGCCGGACGCGCCCATTCGGCGAACTTGCCGACCTGGGCGTCCGTCCCCGCGACCAGCAGACGGTAGGTGATGCGGCTGCCGAACTGCACGAGACCAGTCGACGGCAGTTCGTCGAAGCGCATCATGACGCGCGGCGCGAGCGAGCCGAAGCCGTAGCCGCGATCCATCTCGCGGGTGATGACCGCCGCCACGCGCAACGTGCTGTTGCCCACGCGGATGCTGTCGCCGGGTTTGACGTGCAACGCGTCGAGCAACGCGGCATCGACCCAGACGGTGCCCGGGGCGGGGATGTCGGTGGCGGGGGCGTCCGGGGTGTTGGCACCGGCGTCAGGCGCGATGCGCACACGGCCGCGCAACGGGTAACCGCTGCTGACCGCCTTGAGCGAGGACAGACGGCTCGCGTTCGTTCCGGCGCTCACACCACTTTGGCCACTTCCGCCGCTCTGGCCGGTAGCACTGGCCATGCTGGGGAAATTGGCGATGACGGCCGTCGCCAGCCCGTCGGCTTGCGCCTGCCGGGCAAATTCGGGGGTCAGGGGAGCGTCGCTGCGAACGACGAGATCGGCGGCGAGCATCTGACGCGCATCGCGCTCAAGCCCGCCCTGCATCCGATCGGAGAGAAAACCCACGCTGGACAGTGCGCCCACCGCCAGCAACAACGCCACGAGAAGCAGATGCAACTCGCCCGCGCGCCAATCGCGCAGGAACATCCGCCATGCCTGGCGGGCAACCTCAGTGAACCCCATCGTTCCTCAATCCTTTGACCCGCGCCAGTAACGAGCGCCATCCGCGCCAGACACGCGGCAACCACCACCACGCCAGCACGACGAACACCAACAACATCACGAGAAAAATGGCGGGAAGGAAGAACGCGAGCGCCAGACCACCCACCGTGGAGACATCTTCGCCGGCTGAGGCCGCGACATTCGAGAAAGGTTCCGGCGACGTATTGATCAGCGCGCGACTGCCCGCCTTGGCCAGATGGGCCGTTCCGGCCAGCGCACCGCCGGCCAGACCGGCAAGTACCGTGACCGTCGGGTCCATCTGCCCGAGCGCCGCCGCACCCAGCACGATCCCCGCCGGAATGCGAATGAAGGTATGCACGGCATCCCAGGCACTGTCGACGAAGGGGATCTTGTCGGCGAAGAACTCGATGGCCGCCAGCACGCCGGCCGCCGCGATCACCCACGTCGACGCCAGCACGGCGAGCGTCGGAGGCAGATGCAACCATCCCAGCCGCGCCGCCAGCCCTGCGCAGAACACCGTCAGGTACAACCGCAGGCCGCTGCCCCAGGACAGCCCTGCGCCGAGCGCAATCGATTCAAGCATGGTGACCTCGCTGCCGCCGACATGACGGCGTCGCACGATCACGCGTCCCGTCCTGCCGACGCGGTAACAGCGCGCATCAGACCGCGACCGTTACCGCGCCATTATGCCGCGCGTTACGGCGACGCACCACCGGTGACACAAAAAGGGGGCGGCGATGTCATCGCCCCCGTGGCACATCACGCCGCCGTCAGCTTCAGCCCGACCAATCCGGCCAGAATGAGGGTGACGCTGGCGATGCGGGCAGCCGACGCCGACTCCCCGAACAGGACGATCCCCAGGACGAAGGCGCCGACGGCCCCAATCCCTGTCCAGATCGCATAGGCGGTGCCTAACGGCAAGGTCCGCACGGCGAGTGCCAGCAGCCACACGCTGCCGACCATCGAGACAATGGTAAAAACGGAGGGGACGAGACGCGAAAACCCTTGCGTGTACTTGAGGCCGACGGCCCAAGCCACTTCAAGGAATCCGGCAAGCACGAGCAGAATCCAGGCCATGAGAGACTTCGATGAAAAAGCGGGGTCGTCCCCGGGAGATGCGCGAGTCTGCGCGAACCGCTTGCCGGGTCGTCCCGGCAATGGGCTCCATCGAAGGTCGATTGAATGGCTGAGTGCCTGACGCTGCGGATGGAACAGCGTGATTTTAACAAACCAGGGCTTAACCGTTGACGTCCACTTCAAGCCGGTAACCGACGCCCGTCTCGGTCAGGATGTGCTGCGGTTGCGCCGGGTCGGCCTCCAGCTTCTGACGCAGGTGCCCCATGTAGATGCGCAGGTAGTGATTGCTCTCGACGTGCGACGGCCCCCACACTTCCTTGAGCAACTGACGATGCGTGAGCACGCGTCCGGCATGGCGCACGAGGGTGACGAGCAGGCGGTACTCGATGGGCGTCAGATGGACCGGCTCTCCGGCCCGCGTAACCTTGCGACGCGCCAGATCGATATGGATCTCGCCGAAAGAGAACGCTTCGTCCAGCGTCTCCGAATTGCCGCCCCGATGATGACGCCGCAATTGCGCCCGAATCCGTGCGAGCAGCTCCGATACCCCGAACGGCTTCGTCAGATAGTCGTCGGCCCCGACATCGAGCGCGACGACCTTCTCCGCTTCCTCATTGCGCGCGGACAACACGATGATCGGCATGTCGGTCCAACTGCGGACTTCACGAATGACCTCGACGCCGTCGATGTCCGGCAATCCCAGATCGACGATCAGCAAATCCGGCTTGCGCGTGGCCGCCTCGACCATGCCCTGCCGCCCGGCTTCCGCCTCGTGCACGACCATGCCTTCCGCTTCCAGCGAGGTGCGCAGAAACCGCCGGATCTGGCGTTCGTCTTCAATCACCACGATGTTGATGGTCGGTTCACTCATGTTGTTGTGTCGCGTTTGCGTCAGGGGCACGCGGGGCTTGCCCGGTGCCGTCTGTCTGGTTTCGGTCGTTCGATGGGGCCGCGCCGTCTGCCGGGGCTTTCGATGCCACGCCGTCGTCATCGGGACTGTCGAGTGCCTCTAGTGCCTCCAGCCCCTCCGGCCCATCCGGTGCCTCGGGGGGCACCGGCGGCGTCTCTACCGGCAACGTAAAGATGAAACGCGCGCCTTGCCCGTCGGGGACATTGGTGGCATGGATTTTACCGCCGTGGGCTTCCACGATGGCGCGGCAGATCGCGAGTCCCAGCCCGATACCGGGCTTGGCCGACTCCTTCTCGCCGCGCATGAATTTCTCGAAAATGCGGCCTTCCATGCCTGCGGGCAAACCGGGGCCGTCATCGCTGACGCTCACCTCGACGTCCTCACCCACCACGCGCGCGGCAATCTCGATGTGCGACCCCGCAGGCGAGTACTTCGCCGCGTTCTCCAGCAGATTCGTAAAGAGCCGTTCCAGCAGCACCGCGTCGAAACGCAGCAGTGGCAGATCGGCGGGCAGACGCGTCGTCACTTCATAGCCGGCCAGCATCCGGCGGCAAGCGCGTAGCGACGTACCCACGACCTCCTCCAGCATCTGCCACTGACGATTGAGCTGCACGCCCCCGGCTTGCAGCTTCGCCATGTCGAGCAGGTTCGTCACCAGCCCCGTCATGCGCTGCGCTTCTTCGTGGATCGCATCGACGAGATCGATACGCAGCGGCCCCGGCGTCTGTGCGTCGCGGCTCAGCATGCTGGCGAAACCGACAATGGACGTCAGCGGCGTGCGCAGATCGTGCGAGATCGCCGAGAGCAACGAATTACGCAGACGCTCGGATTCCATCGTCACCAAGGCATCCTGCGCGATTTCCACGTAGTGCACCCGCTCCAGCGCCAGCGCGATTTGCGCGGCGAACGTGTCGAGCAGACGCTGTTGCTCCGGCGTGCCGATCGCGCCACCGCCCTCCTCGGGCGCGACGACCAGCACCCCGCGCGTACGCATCGGCGCGCGCAGCGGCAGATAGTAGGCATCCGAGCCGGGCAAGGTATTGGTGCCCCGGCCCGCAGCCTGCTGGCGGTCGTACACCCATTGCGCGACGTCGGTATCGATGTGGGGCGGCATCGTCTCGGCGCGTGCGTTCTCCACCGGCTGGCGTACGCTGCTCTGGCTATCGGGCAGCAGCAACGCCACACGCGCCTGAAACACCTCGCGCACGTGACGCGAACCGATTTCCACGATCTGCGGCGTCGTGAGTGCCGCCGCCAGCTCACGGGCCATTGCGTAGACGGCGCCCGTGCGCCGCTCGCGCCACGTCGCCAGACGCGCCTGAAAACGCAGGCTCGTCGTGAGATGGCTGATGACCAGCGCAACGGTCAGCATGACGGCGAAGGTCAGCAGGTACTGCGTATCCGAAACCGACAGCGACATCTTCGGCGGCACGAAGAAGAAGTCGAACGCCACCACCGAGAGAAACGACGCGAGCACGCCCGGCCCGCGCCCCAGCCGCATCGCCGCGACGATCACGCCGAGCAGATACAGCATCGCGATGTTCGCCAGATCGAGGAACGATGTCAGTTCGGCCGCCGCCACCGACACGGCGCCGCAAATCCCGACCGCCCACGCATACGCACGCCAGGGCCCGCCGACAAGGCCCAGCTCGGGCGCCGTTTCGAACCAGTCACGCCAATCGCCGCGCACTACGCGTTTGTCGGCCGACGTGTCGCCTGCGGCCGGGCCGATCAGCACGACGTCGACACCGCGCGCGAGACGCACCAGTTCCTCATGCAGCGGCGTGCGCGCCGTCCACCAGCGCCGCGCGCCGCTCGCGCCGACAACCAGCTTCGAGACGTTGCGCAACTGCGCATAGGCCAGCAGCGTGGTCGCCGCTTGCGCGCCATCGAGGGTGAGCGTCTCGGCGCCCAGTTCATGCGCGAGCTTGAGCGTGGCATAGACGCCTTCGCGACGCGCCGTCGATTGACGCAGAATCGCAGGCGTCTCCACATGCACCGCCAGCCAGTCGGCGCGCAGACTCGCCGCGAGCCGCGCGGCCGCCCGCACCAGCGCCACGCCTTCTGGCCCCGGCCCGATCGCGACGAGCAATCGCTCGCGCGCCTGCCAGACCTGACTGATCGACTGATCGGCGCGGTACTCGCGCATCTGCGCGTCCACGCGGTCTGCCGTGCGACGCAACGCCAGTTCGCGCAACGCGATCAGATTGCCCTTGCGGAAAAAGTTACGCACGGCGCGCTCGGCCTGCGCCGCCATATACACCTTGCCCTCGCGCATGCGTTCGAGCAGTTCGTCGGGCGGCAGATCGACCAGCTTCACTTCGTCCGCCAGATCGAAGACACGATCGGGAATCGTCTCCCAGACGCGAATCCCCGTGATCTGACCGACCACGTCGTTGAGCCGCTCCAGATGCTGAACGTTGAGCGTGGTGTAGACGTCGATGCCCGCATCGAGCAATTCGTGCACGTCCTGCCAACGCTTGAGATGTCGCTCCCCGGCCACGTTCGCGTGCGCCAGTTCATCGACCAGCGCGACGGCCGGTTTGCGCGCGAGCATGCCGTCGAGGTCGAACTCGCGCAGCACGCGGCCCCGGTACTCGACCGACTTCTGCGGCAGGACTTCGAGTCCTTCGAGCATCTGCGCCGTTTCCTCGCGGCCGTGCGTCTCCAGGACACCGACGACGACGTCGGTGCCCTCCTCGCGCAGCTTGCGAGCCGCCTGAAGCATCGCAAAGGTCTTGCCGACCCCCGCCGACGCGCCGAAGAAAATCTTCAGACGGCCGCGTTGCTCGCGAGCTTCGTCGCGTTGCAGTTTGCCAAGCAATTCGTCGGGATCGGGGCGTTCCATGCCAGCCATCGGATCAGTCCACTATGAAGACGCGAGCCACGTCGATGCAAAAAAACGCGGCACGCGCAGGGCGTGCCGCCAATCTACCGCAGGCCGACGGGCAAAACCAGCGATTCTCCGGTTCGCATCGCCTGCGGCTGCGCCTTTCAGACGGCGCCGCGTGCCAAACCATCCAACGCCAGGTTGAGCTTCAGAACATTCACCCGGGGTTCTCCGAAAATTCCCCATTGGCGGCCCTGCGTATTGCGTGCGACGAGCTCACGCACGGCGTCCGGCGTCAGCCCGCGGGCCTTGGCCACACGCACCACCTGATACTCGGCGGCTGCCGGGCTGATTTCCGGGTCGAGACCGCTGCCCGACGCCGTCACCAGATCGGCGGGCACCGGCAGTTGGGCGCTCGGATCCGCTTCGCGCAGCGCGGCGATGCGACCCTTGACGGCGTCGGTCAGCCCCGGGTTGAGCGGGCCGAAGTTCGAGCCGCCCGACGCCGTGGCGTTGTTCGGATTCGGCGACGTGGCCGACAGGCGGCCCCAGAAGTACTTCGGTTCGTCGAAGTTCTGACCGATCAGCGAGGAGCCGACGGCCTTGCCGTCCTTGTAGATCAGGCTGCCGGCGGCTTCGCGCGAGAACGCCGCCCGGCCGATGCCGGTCACGACCAGCGGATACACCAGTCCCGTGATGACCGAGAGCACGACGAACAGGCTCAGCATCGGGCGCAAGAGGGTTTTCATGACGTCTATTCCTTAGAGTTTCTGCGATGTGGCCCGGAAGCTCAGCCAGTTCGGTCAACGCGTCCGGGCCCTTTCACGATCAGGCCCAGCCCATCGCGGCGATGAACATGTCGATGATCTTGATACCGACGAACGGCACCAGAATCCCGCCCAGACCGTAGATAAAGAGGTTGCGGCGCAGCAGCGTCGCGGCCCCGAGCGGGCGATACTTCACGCCCTTGAGCGCCAGCGGAATCAGCACCACGATGATCAGCGCGTTGAAGATCACCGCCGACAGAATGGCCGACGACGGGCTTGCCAATCGCATCACGTTGAGCGCGTCGAGCTGCGGGTACGTCGTCGCGAAGGCGGCCGGAATGATCGCGAAGTACTTCGCCACGTCGTTCGCAATCGAGAACGTGGTGAGACTGCCGCGCGTCATCAGCATCTGCTTGCCGATCTCGACGATTTCGATGAGCTTGGTCGGGTTCGAATCGAGGTCGACCATGTTGCCGGCTTCCTTCGCCGCCTGCGTGCCCGAGTTCATCGCCACCGCCACGTCGGCCTGTGCGAGCGCCGGCGCATCGTTCGTGCCGTCGCCCGTCATGGCCACCAGCTTGCCTTCGGCCTGGTACTTGCGAATCGTCGCGAGCTTTTCTTCCGGCGTGGCTTCCGCGAGGAAGTCGTCCACCCCGGCTTCGGCTGCAATCGCCGCCGCCGTCAGACGGTTGTCACCCGTGACCATCAGCGTGGTGATCCCCATCTGACGCAATTCGGCGAAACGCTCCTTGATGCCGCCCTTGACCACGTCCTTGAGCTCGATCACGCCCAGTGCACGTGCGCCGTTCGTATCCTGCTCGGCCACGACCAGCGGCGTGCTGCCGCGACGAGCGATGTCGTCCACCGCGCTCGCCAGCGCCACCGGCCATGCGCCGCCCGCCGCTTCGACGTAACGCTTCACGGCCTCGGCAGCGCCCTTGCGGATCTGCTTGTCGGCGAGGTCCACGCCGCTCATGCGCGTTTGCGCCGTGAACGGAATGAAGAGTGCATTCAGGCCACTCATCTCGCGCTCACGCAGATTGAAGCGCTGCTTGGCGAGCACGGCGATGCTACGACCTTCCGGCGTTTCGTCGGCGAGCGAGGCGAGTTGCGCGGCATCGGCCAGCGTACGCTCGTCCACGCCCGGGGCGGGCACGAACTGCGATGCCTGGCGATTGCCCAGCGTGATCGTGCCCGTCTTGTCGAGCAGCAGCACGTCTACGTCCCCCGCCGCTTCAACGGCGCGGCCCGACGTCGCGATCACGTTCGCCTGCATCATGCGGCTCATGCCCGCCACACCGATGGCCGACAGCAGCCCGCCGATGGTCGTCGGAATCAGACACACCAACAGCGCGACGAGCACCGTGATCGTGACCGGATTCCCGGCGTGCGTGACGAATACGCTGTAGATCGAATACGGCAGCAGCGTGGCCGTGGCGAGCAGCAGCACCAGCGTGAGCGCGACAAGCAGAATCGTGAGCGCGATTTCGTTCGGCGTCTTCTGACGCTTCGCGCCTTCCACCATCGCGATCATGCGGTCGAGAAACGCCTCGCCCGGATTGACCGTCACCTTCATGATGACCCAGTCGGACAACACACGCGTGCCGCCGGTCACGGCCGAGAAGTCGCCGCCCGATTCGCGAATGACCGGCGCCGATTCGCCCGTAATGGCCGATTCGTCGACCGACGCCACGCCTTCGACCACTTCGCCGTCGGCCGGAATGACGTCACCGGCTTCGACCAGCACGAAGTCGCCACGACGCAGACTGGCGCTATCGATGACCAGACATTCGGCGTCGCGACGCGCCGAGCGCAATTGCTTGGCCGGCACGTTCTTCTTCGCCTGACGCAGCGATGCTGCCTGCGCCTTGCTGCGCCCTTCGGCCAGCGCTTCGGCAAAGTTCGCGAACAGCACCGTGAACCACAGCCACAGCGTGATCGCGAGGATGAAGGGCGCGCTCGCCTCGGCGTGGCCCGCCACGGCCATGCCGAACAGCACGGTCGTGAGCAGACTGCCGACGTACACCACGAACATCACAGGGTTCTTCGCCTGCGTGAGCGGATGCAGCTTGCGGAACGAGTCCACGATGGCCGGCTTGACGATGGCCGGGTCGAACATCGACTTTGTCGCCGATGTATGACCCTCGCCCGCCTGCCGGGTGACAGTATTTCCTGAGGTTTGATTCATGAGTGCCTCGAATGCCTCATTTCATTGTTCAATGCGCACCGATCATCGCCAGATGTTCGGCGACCGGACCGAGTGCAAGCGCCGGCACGTAGGTGAGCGCGCCCACCAGCAGCACCGTGCCGAGCAGCAGCACGACAAACAGCGGACCGTGCGTGGGCAACGTGCCCGACGTCGCGGCAATGCGCTTCTTGCGCGCCAGCGCACCGGCAATCGCCAGTACCGGCACGATCACCCAGAAGCGGCCGAACCACATCGCGATGCCCAGCGTGGTGTTGTAGAACGGCGTGTTGGCCGACAGACCCGCGAACGCGCTGCCGTTGTTGTTTGCCGCCGAGCTGTACGCGTACAGAATTTCGGAGAAGCCGTGTGTCGCCGGGTTCAGCACACCGGCTTGTCCAGCCGGCACGAGCACGGCGAGCGCGGTACCGAGCAGCACCAGCAGCGGCGTCATCAGCACGGCCACGGCGACCATCTTCATCTCATAGGCTTCGATCTTCTTGCCGAGATACTCCGGCGTACGACCGATCATCAGCCCCGCGACGAACACGGCAAGCATGGCGAAGACGAGCATGCCGTACAGGCCCGAGCCCACACCGCCGAAGATCACTTCACCCAGTTGCATCAACAGCATCGGCACCAGCCCGCCCAACGGTGTGAGCGAGTCGTGCATCGCGTTGACCGCACCGCACGACGCCGCCGTCGTCACCGTCGCGAAAATGCCCGACGAGACGATACCGAAGCGCGTTTCCTTGCCTTCCATGTTGCCGCCCGACTGCGTCGCGCTGACCTGCTGGTCGACGCCCAGCGTGGTGAGCACCGGGTTGCCTGCCTGCTCGGCAGAGACGGTCGCGACCGCTGCGATCGAGAACGCAATCGTCATGGCCGCCAGAATCGCCAGCCCCTGACGACGGTCGCCGACCATGCGTCCGAACGTGTGGCACAGCGCCGCCGGGATCAGGAAGATCGCGAGGATTTGCAGGAAGTTCGCGAGCGGCGTCGGGTTCTCATACGGATGCGCCGAGTTCGCGTTGAAGAAGCCGCCACCGTTGGTGCCGAGCATCTTGATCGCTTCCTGCGAAGCCACCGGCCCCATCGGCAGGGTTTGCGTCTGCGTCTGGGCGGGGGTCGTCACCGGCTTGCCGGCGGCGTCCATCTTCGGCTGACCGTCCGGGCCGAGGACCGGATTGTCGTAGTGCGTGACCTGAAGCGTCGTCACGTCCTTATAGGCGTCGAAGTTCTGAATCACGCCCTGGCTCATGAACGCCGCGGCAAGAATCACCGACAGCGGCACGAGGATGTAGAGCGTGATACGGGTCATGTCGACCCAGAAGTTGCCGATGGTCTGCGCCGTATGACGCGCGAAGCCGCGAATCAACGCGACGACGACCGCGATACCCGTGGCTGCCGACAGGAAGTTCTGAACGGCGAGGCCGAGCATCTGCGTCAGATAGCTCATCGTCGATTCGCCGGCGTAACCCTGCCAGTTCGTGTTCGCCACGAAGCTGACGGCAGTGTTCATCGACGAATCCGGCGTCACATTACCGAAGGCTTGCGGGTTGAACGGCAACCACACTTGCCAGCGTTGCAGTGCATAAACGGCGAAGGCGCCCACGGCATTGAAACCGATCAGCGCAATCGCATAAGCGCGCCAGTGCATTTCCTGTTCCGGATGCACACCGCACAGGCGATACAGGCCGCGTTCGAGCGGCGCGAACCAGCGGTTCACGCGCGATTCACCGGCGAGCACGTCGGCCATGAAACGGCCGAGCGGGCGCGCCAGCACCAGTAGCACGACGAGGAAAACGCCGAGCTGGATCCAGGCATTGAGTGTCATGCGAGATCCTCCGGCTTGAACAGCGCGTAGACGAGATAAGCGAGCAGCGCGAGCGTGAGTCCGCCGCTCAGCCAATACATGGCTGTCATTGCTGCCCCCCTACCGACGCGCAAAACGCAACAAAGCCGACGGTCGTGGCAACGAACACCACGATCACGCCGAGATATAACCAGTCCATGACAACTCCCTATCGTGTGGCGGCCGGCAAGCCACGGACGCGACGCGCCCTTGCTCAGCGCTCGCCAGCCGTGCCCTGAACGATACGTAGGGGCGCATAAAGACGGGGACAAAAGGGGTAAAGGGGGTGTAAACAACGTGTAAACGCGGGGCCGAAATGTGTAAACGACGAAGCCCGCCGATATCGCTATCGGCGGGCTCCCGGGCCTTACGCTACGTGGCATTGCGGGACATGGCGTCCCGCTGCGTCATTCGGTCACTTGCGACCCCTTGCGCCAGACCTCGACCACTTCCTTGCTCGGTTCGAGGTTCAGATTCACATTGCGCGGCGGGATCGGTTGCTGGAACCACTTGCGCTGAATGCGGCGGATCTCGCCAGAGCTATAGACGTGCGCCAGCGTGGTGTCCACGAAGCGCTTGAACTGCGGATCGTCGCGACGCAGCATCAACGCGTTGAGCTCCGTCTCCAACGGTGCGCCAACGATGGCGAACGACTCCGGATCGCGGGCATTCGCGCGGAAGCCGGAGAGCAGCACGTCGTCGAGGGCGAACGCCTTGGCGCGGCCGGTTTCCAGCGTAATCATCGATTCGGCATGGTCGCGGGCCGGAATCACGCGGAACCCGAACTTGTCGGCCTGCATACGCGCCAGACGCTCACCGGTCGAGCCGGCCGAGGCCACCAGATTCTGGCCCTTCAGGTCTTGCAGGTCGCGAATGTTGTCCTTCTTGTTGACCAGCAGACGCACTTCCGAGACGTAGTACGGATTGCTGAAGCCCACCTGCTCGGCGCGCTCCGGCGTAATCGTATTCGGCGCGCAGTCGAGGTCGACCGTGCCGTTCTTTACCAGCGGAATACGGTTCTGCGGGGTGATCGACATTTCACGCACCCGCAGATTCGGCATGTTCAGCGCCGTCTTGACGGCATCGACCACCGCATAGCAGAGATCCATCGTATAGCCGACGGGCTTGCCCTTGTCGTTCACGTAGGCGAACGGAATGGCGGCCTCACGGTAGCCGAGCGTAATCAGCCCGGTGTCGTGAATCTTCTTGAGGGTGCCGGTCAGTTCACCGCTGACGGTCGGCAGCGCGACGACAGCGTCTGCCTTGGCAGGTGCAGCCAGCGCGGTCGATACCCCCGCCTGAGCGGCGAACCACAGAGAGAGGCCGAGCGCGACGCGCTTGGCGGCGATATTCCAGTTGACTTCCTTGAGACCGGTCACAGCAAATTCCTATCGGATTAACAGCACGATAGGAATTTACAGAGATGTGTGCAATCGCACAAAGAAATCTTCGTCATTAGCTTATGCGTGACGGGAATCGGGACATTCGTCGCGCCGACTAACTGCCTGCGGCAGGCGACGACGCCGAAGCCTCTTGCTCGGCGCCATAGCGCGCGCCCCTTTCCCATAGCGCCATCGTTTCAGCAGAGGGTGCCAGCGGCAGGTCATGCCCGCGGGATGACAATGCCGCCCGGAATGATTCCCGCTGAAGCCGGGCCATCTCGCCGCTACGGAACATCGCGGCCAGCACGGCATCGACCTTGTCCTTGAACGCCGGGTCGTCTTTCGGCATGACCAACGCGTAATACTCGGCCTGCCCCGAGAGCGGCTCGCCGACGATACGGTATGCGTCGGGGGTCTTGCTCGTGGCGCGCAAGCCTTCGAGCAGCACGTCGTCAAGCGCGAGTGCCTGCGCACGGCGCTCGCGCAGCATGCGAAAGGCGTCGTCGTAATCACGGGCCATCAGTAGCTGGAACCCGGCGCGGGCATGCTGCGCGCGAACGAGGCGCTCGGCCGTGGTTCCCTGCACGACCGCGAGCCGCAATCCGCGCAGATCGTCGATCGAGTCGATGCCGGCCCCTCGCCGCACCATCAACCGGACGTGCGCCGCGTAATACGGCAAGCTGAACGCCACCTGTTGCTCGCGTGCGGCCGTGACCGTCGACGGCGCGCAATCGATGTCGATCGCGTCGCCCTTGATCAGCGGCCCGCGCATCTGTTCGATGATGCGCACCGGCGTGCTGCGCAGCTCGGGCATCGCCATCTCGCGTTGCAGCGCGGGCACGATGCGCTGGCAAAGCGCCCAGGCCAGCCCCATCGGCTGATCCTGTGCGTCGACATACGAAAATGGGACGGCCGTCTGCCGATAGCCGAGCAGGATGCGTCCGCGCTCACGGATGCGGGTCAGGGTATCGTCCGTCTTCACGGATACCTCAGATGCCGCAGATGTCGCAGGCACCTCGTCGCCGGCAGGCAGCAACGCGGACGACGGCTCCTGTAAGGGCGCGGATACCGTGCTCAGACGCGGCATGCCGGCCATTGGCGGCGCGTCGGCCAGTGCCGTGTATGACGTTGCTGCGGACAAGGAAAGCGCGAGGACGCGAAGCCACCGGCGAAACGAGACGGGCAAACGGAATGAACGGGACGATATGGGCTGAAGGGGCAGAAAGGTCAGAAAGGGCATGATCGACGCGATACCAGGAAGGAAAATGCCCGTACCTTAGCGATGGGCCGATCCCCATCCTCACGGCCCCGCGTCTTTTCGGAATATTCCCGTCGAACGATGCGCGCGTCACGGCATCCGGCGGCGCCCACGTCTCCTGGCCTGTCGATGACACGCCCAATGCCCTCGCCTGCCCTCCCGCTCAGCGCGTGTGCGCCAACAGCGTCTGCAACAGTTGCTCGTCGTCTTCGGCCGTCGGCGCCGTGTTGTCGAATCGCACGAGCCCGGGGAACGCAGCCGCAGGCGGCATGAAGCGGCGCAGACGGTACTCCTCCCAATGCGCCAGCTTGTAGGCGTCGTTCGGATTGCCGCGACTCACGATCCGCTCGTGCGCATGCGTCTCGTCCAGATCCACCCAGACCACATGCACGCCCACATCGTCGTCGACATCCAGCCACGCGCGATCGAACAGCAAGCCTTCGCGCAACTCGCGCGAAAGCGGCCCGACGACCAGCACGTTCACCCCCAGACGCAGATTCTCACGCGCCGTCTCCAGTAGCCCGGCGTACTCCGGCTCGCGCAACGTCTCCAAATACAGCGGGCTGTCGCGGTCGTTCGGATTGCCCGTCAGCGCACCCATGACGGAGGCACTGTAGGCCCCGTAAAGCGTGTCTTTATCGAGCAGGCAGAACGCCTCGCCGCTGCGCGCGATCAGCGGACGGATCAGACGCTTCGCCAGCGTTGTCTTGCCTGCACCGGCGTGACCGCAGAAAAAGATCAGACGTGTCATGACGCTGCCTCAGAGGATTCAGATGGTTCAGGTGGCCTTGCGCTCGAACATCACGAAGTGCTTGCGCACCGGCTCCACGACCTCGAACACCCCTTCGAAGCCTGCCGGAATCACGCAGGCGTCGCCGGGGCCGAACTCCGATGCATTGCCTTCGAGATCGCTGATCCGGATACGTCCCTCGATAATCGAGAAATATTCCTGACGGTGTGGGCCGAAGGCGATGCACCATGCACCGGGCTCGCACGTCCATTCGCCGCAATCGAATTCACCGAGAGCGTCTGTGTAAAAGGGACGCGTCACGCGCTGCGGATTGCCGCTCACCCGGCGCGCCTCGGCCGGATGATCGAAGATGGCCTCACCCGCTTGCGCGGGGGCGAAGGTAATCAGGGAAGGGGTCGAAGAAGCAGTCATCGGAGTTCGGTGAGAGTCAGAGGGCGTGGGTCGCTCAGTTCGGCGCTCAGTTCAGCGCTGCGCTCAGTTTGCGGCGCCATGCGGCCACCGTCGCCGGGTCGGATTCGGACAACGCGTCGAAAATCGCCAGCATCGACTTGCGTCCGGCATCGTCGCCAAACGACCGGTCGCGTTGCACGATGTCGAGTAGCGCCGCCAGCGCAGGCTCATAGGCACGCTCGGCCAGATAACGATTCGCGAGATCCAGACGCGCCTGCAAATTGGACGGATCGGCATTCACCCGCGCGAGCAACTCGTCGGCCGGCGGCAATTGGCTCGCCTGCTCGGCCGCAGCGATACGCGTATTGAGCGCGGCGATGCGGGCGTCGCCACTGGCGGCCGTGCGCGGGGAGACCAGCGTCAACTCAGTGCGTGCGCCTTGCGTGTCGCCCATGCCGAGCAACACGTCGACGAGATCGAGACGCACGTCGTCGTGCGCGGGGTCGAGCGCGAGCGCGGCTTGCAAGGCGTCGCGCGCCACGGCGGGCTGCCCTTCGGCCAATGCCGTACGGGCGACCTTGCGCGCCATCTCTGCGGGATTCGGCACGATGCGCTCGATGAACGCGCGCAGTTGCCCTTCCGGCAGCGCGCCAACGAACTGATCGACGGGTTCACCGTCGACGAAGGCGACGACCGTCGGCAGGCTGCGCACGCCGTATTCGGCGCAAAGCTGCGCGTTCTCGTCGGCGTTGATCTTCACGAGACGGATGCGTCCCTGCGCTTCGGCCTCGAGCTTTTCGAGCATCGGCCCGAGCGTGTTGCATGGGCCGCACCACGGCGCCCAGAAGTCGGCCAGCACCGGCACCTGATGCGAGACGGCCAGCACGTCGTCATCGAAGCTGGCAAGGTTGGTATCGATCATAGGTCCTATCGAGCGTGGTAAATTGCGTCCATAGCGGCCGTCACTCATAGAAAACGGCCGCCAGCTTGAAGCATGGTAATCGCAAAACTGGGCAAATCGGTACGGACGCGCTAACGCGCCCCAGGTTCCCGCCTCGGCCAAGCGTCTCGTCACATGCCCGACCGGTCCGACAACAGACAGGGAGGCACATGCACGCAGGCCACGGCACGGCAATCTTCTTCACGCAACTGCTCTTGCTGGTCCTCGTCGGCCGTTTGCTCGGCGAGGTCATGCAGCGTCTGCGTCAGCCCGCCGTCATGGGCCAGTTGCTCGCCGGCGTGCTGCTCGGCCCGTCCATCTTCGGTGCGCTGTTGCCGACCTGGCAACACGCCGTCTTCCCCGACACCGAAACCCAGAAAAAGATGCTCGACGCGGTCTCCGAGCTTGGGGTGCTGTTGCTGCTGCTCTCCACCGGTCTTGAGACCGATCTGGGGCTCGTGCGACGCATGAAGCGCATGGCGATCTTCGCGTCGGCAGGCGGCATGATCATTCCGTTCGCGTGTGGCTTCGCACTCGGCTGGCATCTGCCCGACAATCTGCTGCCGCACCCCGAAGCACGGCTCGTCACGTCGCTGTTCCTCGGCACGGCCCTGTCGATCTCATCGGTCAAGGTCGTGGCGATGGTCATTCGCGAAGTCGATTACCTGCGCCGCAACATCGGTCAGATCATTCTGGCCGCCGCCATTCTCGACGACACCACCGGCTGGATCATCATCGCCGCCATCGCCGGGCTGGGGGCCAGCGGAACGGTCGATCTCGGGCATCTGTCGATCAGTCTCGGGGGCACGCTACTGTTCATCGTGTTGTGCTTCACCGTCGGCAAACGCGCCGTTGCCGTGGCGATTCGCTGGACGAACGATCGCTTCACGGTCGAGATGCCCGTGCTCAGCGCGATCCTCGTCATCACGTTCGTGCTGGCGCTCGCAACCGACAAGCTCGGCGTGCATACGGCGCTCGGTGCGTTCATGGCCGGCGTAATGATCGGGCAGTCACCCATTTTGTCCGAGCAGATCGAAGCCCAATTGCGCGGGTTGATCGTCGCGCTCTTCGCCCCGGTATTCTTTGGCGTGGCGGGATTGTCGGTCGATCTGACGATTCTGCTCGACTGGCGCATGCTGGGGCTAGTCGCCGGGTTGATTCTGATCGCGAGCATCGGCAAGTTCACGGGTTGCTTCATCGGCGGACGCCTCGGCGGCATGTCCTCTGCCGAAGCGCTCGCACTCGCCACGGGAATGAACGCGCGCGGTTCGACCGAGATCATCGTGGCGAGTATCGGCCTGTCGCTCGGCGTGCTGAGCAAGGACCTGTTCACGATGATCGTCATCATGGCGCTCATCACCACACTCATCATGCCGCCGGTGTTGCGGCGGGCGCTCGTGCGCATTCCTCTCTCGGCGGAGGAAAAAGCGCGCCTGGAGAAGGAAGCGGCGGAGGAGAAGGACTTTCTCCCGAACGTGGAGCGCATTCTCGCTGCCGTCGACGGCAGCGCCAACGGACGCTTCGCCGCGTGGATCGCCGGGCTGACCGCCGGCGTGCGCGGCACACTCACCACCGTGCTGGCGCCGGCGCCAGCGGGCACGAACGGCGGCAAAGTCGCGCGGGAAGTCCACGAGCTGCGAAAGGACGCGGGCAAGGACAAAGAAGAAAGCCCTGCGGCAGGCGCCAACGACCACGCGGAGAACGGCACATCCCCCAAACGCGACAAGTCCGACGAGATGGACACGACGGCCCCGACGGGCGTCACACCTGAGACGTCCGCCGGTAAATCCCCTCGCCGCAACGGGAAACCGGCCAAATCCGAACACGGCGATGGCGGCAATAGCAGCGATGGCGACGACGAAGGTGCCGGGCTGGACGCCTACGACATTGCACTCGCAGCCGCCACCCGCGCCATCCCCCGAGCGCCGGGCACACCGGGTGTCGAAGAGGACAAGCCGACAGATGTTTCGCGGGAAGCGGCGCGTCTGGTGCTGCGGGAGCGCACGGGGAAATCGCCTCAAAAGACGCCCGAATTGCCGCATGGACCGATCAAAGAAGCGTCTGACGGCACGGATAACGAGCCCTCATCCGGCGGCACTTCAGATAAGTCAGATAGCACGGATAAGAACATCCCGAAGCACGAGCCTGTCGGCGAGGCGCATGACGACAAGCGCGTGAGCGACGCGACCGAAGAAGGCGAGTTCGTCGCGAGCGATCCGTCGGATACCGCCCGTGAGCAGGAAGCCGAGCAGCCCGAGCGCAGTCATGAGGCCACGCGCATCTCGGACGAAATCGCCAAGGGTTACGGCTTCGTGATCACGGGCTTCGACGCCCCCGGCGAGGAATCGGACTCCGACGTCCCGCCGTTGCCCTTGCCGACTGGCGTGTTGCCGCTGACCAAAGCGTTCGACGGCGCCATCGCCATCGTGCTCGCTCATGGCGATCACGTGCGCAAGCCCGACGCGCCGCTCGACATCCTTGTGCCGGTCTCAGGTACGGACTACTCGCGGCATGCGGCCGAGCTGGCGATCACGCTTGCGCGGGCCGCCAATGCGCCCGTCACGGCGCTACACGTTTCCGCGCGCGTGGCGCCGGGCATGCTGCATCGCCGCTGGCGTCCACGTGTGCTGCGTCCGGACGCCGCCGAAGCCGCCATGATGGACAACCTGCACTCGCTGGCCGAGCGCAACGGCGTGAAGCTGCGCACGCGGCTGCTCGCGGGCGGCAAGATCGACGACGCGGTGCTGCATCAGATCCGTCACGGCAAACACAATCTGCTCGTGCTCGGCGTGCAACCGCGCTTCGGCGACCGGCTCAACTTCGGTGCCGTCTCCCACCGTCTGCTCGAAGAGCGACACTGCTCGGTGATCGTGTTGAGCGCGTGAGTCGGCAATATCCATAAAAAACGCCTGCTGCCGGTTATTTCGGCAGCAGGCGTCGGGTACTAAGGCCCCAGGGCACAGGAACACGCTCGTTCACACGCCGCGCGTCCCTCGCGCAAACCTCTCAGTTCGCCGACGGCTTACGCTCCGGCAGCGGAATCCACTCCGTCTCACCCGGCACCGTGCCCATCTCCTGCGCGGTCCATGCGGCTTTCGCCTGCTCGATACGCTCGCGGCTCGACGACACGAAATTCCAGAAGATGAAGCGATCGCCGTCCAGCGGCGCACCACCGAGCAGCATCAGGCGAGCCGGTTTGTCGCCCGCAACGATGCGCATATCGCCGCCCTGAGCCAACACACCCATGCGATGTTCGGGCAACGCCTCGTCGTTCACCGTCACCTCGCCCTGCACCGTGTAGACGGCGCGCTCGGCATACTCGGGCGGCAGCACGAACGCCGCGCATGGCTCCATCTCCACCGCGAGATAGAAGATCGGCGAGAACACCTTCACCGGGGCCTTCTCACCGAATGCCTCGCCGAGAATCAAACGCATGTGAACGCCCGGCAGGAAGATGTCCGGCAGCGATGACGCTTCGTGATGCGCGAACGACGGCGCCGTCTCTTCGTCTGCCTGCGGCAGCGCGACCCACGTCTGAATACCGTGCACGTCGCCCCCGCGCTCGCGCACATCGGGCGGCGTACGCTCCGAGTGGACGATGCCGCGTCCGGCCGTCATCCAGTTCACCGCGCCGGGCGTGATGCGCTGGTCGCTGCCGAGGCTGTCGCGGTGCCAGATTTGCCCGTCGAACAGATACGTAACGGTCGCCAGCCCGATATGCGGATGGGGACGCACGTCCATGCCCTGCCCCGGCGAGAGCGTGGCCGGACCCATGTGATCGAAGAAGATGAACGGGCCAACGGTTTTGAACGGCAGACTCGGCAGGCTGCGCTGCACGGTAAAGGCGCCGATATCGCTCTGATGCGGCTTGAGCACGGCAAGAAAAGGACTCGTGGAATCGGTCATGGCGCGGTTCTCCTGCGTGGCGGTGTTCGTGTGGGACTTGCTGCCCGATTGTAGAGGACATTGCCCACGCACTCCATGACACCTGAGCATGATTGCCATCGCGCCGGATGGCCGGAAAAGCCGGAAAAACCGGAAATGCACAGCGTTGCGCATGCGCTCGCGGCATCGCTCCTATAATGCAGGGATTGTGTAACGCTTCTGGCACGCGCATGTCGCGTGCATCGACTTATGAACAAGGCCTTCGTCAAGGAAGATAACGGCGACGACGATGACGATCTCGACGCCGGCGCCCCGGAGATTCCCGCGGGTACCAAGAACTACATCACACCGACGGGCTATCGTCGTCTGAAAGACGAGTTGCTCGATCTCATCGACAATCAGCGTCCCGAAGTGGTGAAGATCGTGTCGTGGGCGGCGTCGAACGGCGACCGCTCGGAGAACGGCGATTACATCTACGGTAAGCGACGCCTACGCGAGATCGATCGTCGCATCCGCTTCCTGACGCGACGACTGGACAATGCCGAGGTGGTCGACACGCGTCGTCAGGAAAACGTCGATCAGGTGTTTTTCGGGGCGGAAGTGACCTATGCCGACGGCAAAGGTGACGAGCATACGATCATGATCGTCGGTATCGACGAGGTCGATCTTGAGCGGGGTCACGTCAGCTGGATATCGCCGATCGCTCGCGCCATCACCAAATCGAAGGTCGGCGACACCGTGCCGTTGCGCACTCCCGCCGGGCTCGATCAGATCGAGATTCTGGACGTGCGTTATCCGCCGTCGGAGTAATCGCCACCGCTGACACGTCGGTCCTTACACCAACGAAAACGCCTCCCGAGGGAGGCGTTTTTCATGTCATCAACACGACGATCAGTAGTTGCCGCGCTCGCGCGCAATACGCATGGCGTGATTGGCGTGGATCTCTTCCTGATGCCGCTCGCTCGGACGCTCCCGCGCCACGCGCATCACGTCAGGATTCACGCGAATCCGGCGCATCACGTTGGCGAGATGCACGCGGTCGCTCACCTGAATGAGGAAGCGCAGCGTGGCCGACTCGTCCGGCACCACTTCGTCCATGCCGATGTGCACGATGTTGGCGTCCGACGCCGTGATATCCGCCGCCACGCGCGAGAACACGCCACGGTTGTGATGCACGAGCACCTTGATGCCGACGTCGAACAGACGGCCCGGCTGCGGCGCCCACGCCACATCGATCCAGCGGGTCGGATCCTTGCGATGGATGCGGCGCGCGACCGGGCAATCCGTCGTATGAATCGCCATGCCCAGCCCGATGCCGATGTAGCCCATGATCGCATCGCCCGGAATCGGACGGCAGCACGCCGAGAACTGCACCGACATGCCTTCGGTGCCGGTGATGAGGACCGGCGGGCCGACATTGTCATCCCCCGTACGCGGGGAATCGGGATCGTCCGGGCTGTCGTCGTTCTCGCCTTCCTTGCCCGACAAGAGCACCGCCAGACGCTTGGCCATGACCGCCGCCACGCGACGCCCCAACCCGATGTCCGCGAAGATGTCCTGACGGTCCTTGTTGCCGGTCCACTGCGCGAGCTTGTCCCAGATCTCCGGCGAAATTTCGCTCATCGTCAGGCCGTAGCCCTTGAGCGCCTGCTCGACGAGACGCTCGCCAAGCTGCACCGACTCGGCAAACCGCATCGTCTTGAGGTAATGACGAATGGCCGAGCGTGCCTTGCCCGTACGCACAAAGCCGAGCCACACGGGGTTCGGCTTCGAATAGGGGGCGGTAATGACTTCCACGATGTCGCCGTTCTTCAGCTCGGTGCGAAGCGGCAGCAACTCGTTGTTGATCTTGACGGCCACGCACTGGTTGCCCAGATCGCTGTGGACCGAATAGGCGAAATCGAGCGCCGTCGCGCCGCGCGGCAGCGCCATGATGCGCGCCTTGGGCGTGAAGACGTAGACGGCGTCGGGGAACAGGTCGATCTTGACGTGTTCGAGGAATTCGGTGGAGTCGCCCGTCTCGCTCTGGATGTCGAGCAGCGATTGCAGCCATTGGTGCGCGTGCTTCTGCACGTCGTTCATGTCTGCGCCGCCGTTCTTGTACAGCCAGTGCGCCGCCACACCCGCTTCGGCAATCTCGTGCATGCGGCGCGTGCGGATCTGGAATTCGATCGGTGCCCCGAACGGACCGACGAGCGTGGTATGCAACGACTGATAGCCGTTGACCTTCGGGATCGCGATGTAGTCCTTGAACTTGCCCGGCACCGGCTTGTAGAGCGCGTGCAGCACGCCGAGCGCGAGATAACACTGCGCATTCGATTCGACCACGACACGGAAGCCGTACACGTCCAGCACCTGCGAGAACGACAACTGCTTTTCCTGCATCTTCGTGTAGATGCTGAAGAGCGTTTTCTCGCGGCCGAAGACGTCGGCGCTGACCTCGCCGTCCTTGAGCGCCTTCTCGACCGCGTCGAGAATCTTGCCGACCACTTCGCGCCGATTGCCGCGCGCGGCCTTCACGGCCTTGTCGAGCACGGCGTAACGACGCGGGTGGTAATTCGCGAAGCTCAGATCCTGGAGCTCGCGATAGGTATTGTTCAGACCGAGGCGGTGCGCGATGGGTGCATAGATGTCGAGCGTCTCGCGCGCCACACGGCGCTGCTTCTCCGTCGACGTGACACCCAGCGTGCGCATGTTGTGCAGGCGGTCTGCGAGCTTGACGAGAATGACGCGCACGTCGCGCGCCATCGCCAGCAGCATCTTGCGAAAGCTTTCGGCTTGCGCTTCTTCACGGCTGCGAAACTCCATCTTGTCGAGTTTCGACAGACCGTCGACCAGTTCTGCGACCTTCGGCCCGAATCGCTCGGCGAGTTCGGCTTTGGTCACGCCCTGGTCTTCCATCACGTCGTGCAGCAACGCGGCCATGATCGACTGCGCGTCGAGCTTCCACTCGGCACAGATCTCGGCAACGGCAACGGGATGGGTAATATAAGGCTGTCCGCTCTGACGATATTGCCCGAGGTGGGCTTCGTCACTGAACTGGAAGGCTTCTTTGATCAGCGCGAGGTCGCTTTCCTTGAGGTATTCCCCAAGCATGCCCTTGAGACGGGCGATCGAGACGACCTCGTGCTTGCGCGGCTGCTCAGGCGTTGCCGTCGGACCGAAAAGGTGCCGATAGGACTGCTCAAGCAGCGCGTCGATGTACTGTCGCGTGGCGCTTTCGCCCTTTTTCTTCTTGCGTTCGGGCTTGGGCTCCCCCGCTTTGGGTTCATCCGCAGCGATGGACGCGGCCGGTGATTTCGCGTGACTCATACGTGTACCTGCATCGTCGAGCGGCCCGGAACGTCACATCGCATCAGTGCAGTCTCCCGATCAGAGCGGCACTTTCTTGAGCATCTCGATGCCAACCTGGCCCGCAGCGATTTCGCGCAGCGCGACGACAGTCGGCTTGTCCTTGTTGTTCTCGAGCTTCGGCGTATGACCTTGCGCCAGTTGGCGGGCGCGGTAGGTCGCGGCGAGTGCGAGCTCGAAGCGATTCGGAATTTGTTTCAGGCAATCTTCAACGGTAATTCGGGCCATAAGGAGGTTCCTTCTCAATATAAAGCGTATTCTATCGCAGCCGGCGCAGACACGCGCAAAACGCGCGCACCACGCGAAGGCCGCTTGTCCTGCGGGTGTTACTGATGTTCGCTCGGCGCGTGGATGTCCAGATCCGTGAACAACGTCTTGTGCCGCGCGTACTGCGAAGCAAAGCGCAGACGCACCGCGGTGAAGACCGATTGCAGTTGATCGAGCGCGCGCTGGAATTCGTCGTTGATGATGATGAAATCCGCCTCGGGCGCGTGAGCAATTTCACCGCCTGCGGCCAGAAGACGTCGCGCAATCACTTTGGGCTCGTCGGTCCCCCGCTTCTTCAAACGCTCTTCGAGCGCCTCGATGGACGGTGGCAGAATGAAGATGCCCACGGCATTCGAAAAGCGCTTACGCACCTGCTGTGCGCCCTGCCAGTCGATCTCCAGCAGCACGTCCCGGCCCTCGCGCATCTGATCTTCGATCCACACACGCGAGGTGCCGTAATAGTTGCCGTGCACTTCCGCGCTTTCCAGAAATTCGCCGCGCTTGCGGCGCTCCAGAAACTGCTCGACCGAGACGAAGTTGTAATGCACGCCCTCTTCCTCGTTGGGACGCGGTGCGCGCGTAGTACTCGAGATCGACAGGCGAATGTCGCTGTCCTGCGCGAGCAGGGCATTGACGAGCGTGGATTTGCCCGCGCCCGAGGGGGCGACCACCATGAACAGATTGCCGGGATACTCGGCATGCAGGGGGCTATGCGGGGCTTGGGATGGCGAAGACATACGACTTACTCCAGGTTCTGCACTTGCTCGCGCATCTGCTCGATGTAGAGCTTGAGCTCCATCGAGGCATCCGCGAGTTCCTTCGAGGCCGCCTTCGAGCCGAGCGTATTCGCTTCGCGATTGAGCTCCTGCATCATGAAGTCGAGCCGTTTGCCGACCAATCCTCCCTTGTCGAGGATGTGGCGGGTTTCCTTCAGGTGAGCGTCGAGTCGCGTGAGTTCTTCCGCAACGTCGATGCGCACGCCGTACATCGTCACTTCCTGACGAATACGTTCTGCGATTTCTTCCTTGCCCGGCGGAACCGAACCTTCCGGCACGACGACGCCCAGCGCTTCCTGAAGGCGATCGACGATTTTCTGCTGATGGCGCGAGATCAGTTCCGGCACAAGCGGTTGCAGGCCGGTGAGGATCGTCTCCATCTTTTCGATGCGCTCGATCAGGCTCGCCTTGAGTTGCGCGCCCTCGCGCTTGCGCACGTCCACGAGATCGCCGATGGCCGTACGGCCCGCATCGATCACCGCGTCGCGCAGCGCTTCGGCCGTTACCGACTCTTCGCCCAGCACGCCCGGCCAGCGCAGGATTTCGCCCGTGCGCATGCGTTCGGCATCCGGGAAGAGCGCGAGCACTTGCTGTTCGAGATCGGCGAGTCGTTTGACGGCGCCGAGATTCAGCGCGCCGTTCGTGCCGTTCTCGGGACGTTGCACGTTGATACGGATATCGACCTTGCCGCGTGAGAGTTTCGCGGTGAGCGCTTCGCGCAGCACCGGTTCGCACGCCCGCGCTTCTTCGGGCATGCGGAATGCCAGATCGAGGAAGCGCGAATTGACCGTGCGCAATTCGACCGACACGCTCGCGCCTGCGGCTCCATCGGCATGCGCAATGTCGCGCGTGACGCTGGCGTAGCCGGTCATACTGAAGATATTGTTGTCTTTCATCGGGGTGACCGGTACCACAGCGCCGTGACAGAATTTTCGCGGAACAATGCGGCGACCGGTTTCGCATGCAATGGATGAAACGCGATTATCGCATTTTCCGGCCCAAGGCTCCCGATCAGGCTCCCGATTCCGCCCAGATTGAACGCGCGATTGCGCTGCCGAATCGAACTGCGGCGACATGACGTGCAGGCCAGCCGATGGCGTTTAGCGATACCATTCGGGTATTGCCGCATAAATTCACCTCGCAGGACACTCACTCATGACGCAAATCACCCGCCCGGACGGCCGTGCGCAAGACGCATTGCGCCCCGTGCGCATCACCCGCCAATACACCCGCTACGCCGAAGGTTCGGTGCTGATCGAATGCGGCGAGACGAAGGTCATCTGCACCGCCAGCGTCGAAGAAAAAGTGCCGGGCTTCCTGCGCGATTCCGGCCAGGGCTGGCTCACGGCCGAGTACGGCATGCTGCCGCGCGCCACGCACACCCGTGGCGACCGCGAAGCCGCGCGTGGCAAGCAAAGCGGCCGCACGCAGGAAATTCAGCGCCTGATCGGCCGTTCGCTGCGCGCCGTGTTCGACCTGGAGAAGTTCGGCCCGCGCACGATCCAGATCGACTGCGACGTCATTCAGGCCGACGGCGGCACGCGTTGCGCGTCGATCACCGGCGCATTCGTCGCCGCGCACGACGCCGTCTCGAAGCTCATCGCCGACGGCAAGCTTGAAACGTCCCCGATCCGCGCGCATGTCGCAGCCGTCTCCGTCGGCTTGTATCAGGGCCAGCCGGTCCTCGATCTGAACTACGTCGAAGACTCCGCGTGCGATACCGACATGAACGTCATCATGACGAGCCAAGGCGGTTTCGTCGAAATTCAGGGCACTGCAGAAGGTGAACCTTTCACGCGTGCACAAAGCAATGTGCTGCTCGATCTGGCCGACGCCGGCATTCGTCAACTGATCGACGCGCAGAAGCGCGCGCTGGGAGTCTGACGATGGCCATGCAGAAGATCGTGCTGGCCTCGAACAACCCGGGCAAGCTGCGCGAGTTCGCGTCGCTGTTCGAGCCGCTCGGCATCGAGCTCGTGCCGCAGGGCATGCTCGGTGTGTCCGAAGCCGAGGAGCCGCACGTTACCTTCATCGAGAATGCGCTGACGAAGGCGCGTCACGCGGCGGCGGCAACCGGTCTGCCGGCATTGGCGGACGACTCGGGGCTGTGCGTGCCGATTCTCGGCGGGGCGCCCGGCGTCTATTCCGCCCGTTACGCCGCGCGTGCCGGACGCGAAAAATCGGATGCCGCGAACAACCGTCATCTGATCGAACAGCTGGCGCCGCACGCTGATCAACCCGGATATCGCGACGCCTACTACTTCGCCGCACTGGTGCTCGTGCGTCATGCAGAAGATCCGCAACCGATCATTGCAGAAGGTCGTTGGGATGGGGAAATCGTTGATGTGGCGCGCGGTGCGCATGGCTTCGGCTACGATCCGCACTTCCTCATCCGTTCGCTGAATCAGACGGCTGCCGAGCTGGATCCTGCCGTCAAAAACGCCCACAGCCATCGTGCACGCGCGTTGCGCGTACTGCTGGAAAAGCTGGGGCGGGAGGCGTAAGCAGCATGAGCGGTATCCCTCAGTCCGTGCTGCCCGTGCAGAACTTCCTGCGGCCCGGCAAGATCAGTTTGCCGGCGTTGCCGCCGATGTCGCTGTACGTGCATTTCCCGTGGTGCGTGCGCAAATGTCCGTACTGCGATTTCAACTCGCACGAGTGGCGTGGTGACGGCGGTGCGCAGGCGTTCCCGGAGCAGGCCTATCTCGACGCGTTGCGTCAGGATCTCGAACAGGCACTGCCACTGGTGTGGGGACGTCCGGTGCATACCGTCTTCATCGGCGGCGGCACGCCGAGCCTGCTGTCGGCGGCCGGGCTGGACCGTCTGCTTTCGGATCTGCGCGCCCTGCTGCCGCTCGATGCCGACGCCGAAATCACGATGGAAGCGAACCCCGGCACCTTCGAGGCGGACAAATTCCGCAGCTTCCGTGCGAGCGGCATCAACCGGTTGTCCATCGGGATTCAGAGCTTCAACAGCGAACATCTGAAGGCGCTCGGCCGCATTCACGATGGCGACGAAGCGCGTCACGCCATCGAGATCGCGCAGGCGAACTTCGACAACTTCAACCTCGATCTGATGTTCGCGCTGCCGAACCAGACACTGGCGCAATGTCAGCAGGACGTGGAGACGGCGATCTCGTTCGCGCCGCCCCATTTGTCGCTGTATCACCTCACGCTCGAACCCAACACGCAGTTCCATAAGTACCCGCCGACCGTGCCGGACGACGATACGGCAGCCGATATGCAGGACTGGATTGCAGAGCGCACGGCCGCCGCGGGGTACGGGCGTTATGAAGTGTCGGCATACGCGCAGCCTCACCGACGCGCGAAGCACAATCTGAATTATTGGGAATTCGGGGACTATCTCGGCATCGGCGCGGGTGCGCACAGCAAGATTTCGTTTCCCCATCGCGTATTGCGGCAGGTGCGTCACAAGCATCCGCAGCGGTATATGGAGACGGCGGCGACGGGCAATGCCATTCAGGAAGAGCGCGAGGTAGACGCGCGCGATTTGCCGTTCGAATTCATGCTCAACGCGTTGCGTCTGACCGATGGCGTGAAGAGCGAGATATTCGCCGACCGCACCGGTCTGCCGATGGCGAAGATCGGCAAGGTGCTGGCTGCGGGCGTCGAGAAAGGTCTGCTCGTGGACGATCCGCAACGCATTGCCCCGACCGAGTTGGGACAGCGCTTCCTGAACGATCTTCAGGAGATGTTCCTCGACAGGGACGACAAGTAAGCGTCTGACGATGGCATTGACGAAAACGGCGGGACATCTTCATCGGAGATGTTCCGCCGTTTGATTTAGTGCCTCGATGCAGGTCGTCGGCGCGCCGTTCAGGGTCAACGGCCCGTCACCCCAACGCCGCTCCCATCTCCCGTAAGGCTTTGCGAATGATCTTGCCGGTGACAGTCATCGGCAGTTCCGGCAGAAAGACGACCTTGCGCGGATACTCGTGCGCCGCAAGTCGGTTCTTCACGAACGTCTGGATTTCCCTGGCGAGCGTCTCGGACGGCTCGTGGCCTTCCCTCAGCACCACGAAGGCCTTCACGATCTCGGTTCGCAATTCGTCCGGCTCGCCGATCACGGCGGCAAACTGCACCGACGGATGGCGAATCAGGCAGTCCTCGATCGGCCCCGGGCCGATGCGATAGCCTGCGCTGGTGATCACGTCGTCCGAGCGGCCGGTGAACGTGATGTAGCCGTTATCGTCGACGAACCCCGAGTCGCCCGTGAGCAGGAAATCACCGCGATATTTGTCCATCGTGGCGTCGGGGTTATGCCAGTAGCCGAGGAACATGACCGGGTTGGGCCGTGCGATGGCGATGTTGCCGACCGCGCCGATGGGCAGCGGCGTGCCCTCGTCGTCGACGATGGTGACGTCATGCCCGCGCACCGCGCGCCCGATCGCGCCCGGGAGTGCCGGGAATTCGGCCGCGCACGACGACACGACCATATTGCACTCCGTCTGCCCGTAGAACTCGTTGATATCGACGCCGAGGTGTTCGCGTCCCCATGCCAGCAGCTCGGGGCCGAGCGACTCGCCGCCGCTGGCGACCGAGCGCAGTTGCAGCGGCCAGTGCGTGCGCGGCGCCTCCACCGTGCGCAGCATCTTGAGCGCGGTCGGCGGCAGGAAGGTGTTGCGCACGCCGTGGCGCGCCATCAGATCGAATGCGGCGACGGGGTCGAACTTTTCGAAGCGTCGTGACAGGACCGGCACGCCGTGATGCAGCGCCGGCAGCAGCACGTCGAGCAACCCGCCGATCCAGGCCCAGTCTGCGGGCGTCCAGATCAGATCCCCGTCCTGCGGAAACCCGTTGTGCGACGTCTCCACGCCGGGCAAGTGACCGAGCAACACCCGGTGCGCGTGCAGGGCGCCCTTCGGTTTGCCGGTGGTCCCGGAGGTGTAGATGATCAGCGCGGGGGCGTCGGCGCGTGTCTGGACGGGTTCAAAGTGGGCATCGCGCTGCACGATGGCCGGCCACAGGGCGAGCAGGCCGTCTTCGGCGACACCCCAGTCCTGATCGTCGGACACGTGGTGATGGGCTTCGGGGAGGTCGTCATGGACGACATACACGAGGCGCAGATCGGGCAATTCGGCGCGAATGTCGTCGATCTTGCCGATGCTGGCGAGGTCGGTGACGAGGACGGCGGCGCCGGAGTTTTGCAGGCGATAGGCGAGCGCTTCGGGTCCGAAGAGCGTGAAGAGCGGCACGGCGATGGCGCCGAGCTTGTAGGCGGCGACGTGGGCGACGAGGGTCGCGGGCGACTGCGGCAGGAAGATGCCGATACGGTCACCGGCTTTGACGCCGTTAGCGCGCCATTCGTTGGCGAGTTGGTTCGAGAGTTGTTTGAGGGTGTCGAACGTGAGGCGCACGTGCGAGCCGTCGCCACTTTCGTGGACGAGTGCCAGGCGGTTGGTGCCGTCCGCCCATTTGTCGCAGACATCGACGCCGATGTTGTAGAGGGTGGGAATCTGCCAGATGAAGGCCTTGGCAGTCTGGGCGTCGTCGGTTGGGGCGATCGCCTTGCGCTCGCCACTGGCGTCATTTGACGTCTCTTGGGCGGGGGCGCGGGAGGTGTCGGCATCCATGCGGTGTCTCCGGGTCATGTCTGGCCTCGCACGGTAACGCCGGGGGCGTACACCGCACGTCATTGGGGCATGATGCATGCCGGACGAAGACAAGACAAGGGGGACGGGGGGTAAGCGTAGGGAAAGCGAGGAAATTAGCGGGGTGTGAGGCGATTTAGGTGGAATGAAGGCTTCACATGATGGAATGAGCAGGTATAATGCGCGCTGCCGTGCGGTACCGGCCTGCGCCGGGATTCCGACGCCGATTTCCCCGGACCGCACGCATCTCAAGCCATCGCAGGGATGGCATCCCAAAGCCACGACCCCGCGTCGTGCGCAACGCCCCGGAGGCGTGCCAGAGTGGTTTAATGGACCGGTCTTGAAAACCGGCGAAGGGGTAACCCTTCCGTGAGTTCGAATCTCACCGCCTCCGCCAGATAAAGCCAAGTCGTTGATTTGCCGATATAGCAGGGAGTTCTTCACCCTGACGGGTACAAATGATCGGTACACAACGGCGGCGCAAGGTTCGGTCAGCACAGGATGCTGACATGCCTCTCTACATGCGCAAAGACGTCCACGGTTACAAGTTCGTCCGACCCATTCCCAAAAACTTGCGAGACCATCTCGGCAAGGCCAATTTCATCAAGCGTTTGGGTCCAGACAGCCCGGGAGCGTAGCCGGTACTGCGGCACTAAAGCCTTCCCTCTGATGCCAGCCATGGGGCTGTCAGCGAGCTATACATATAAGCCACATCGGCCACTCTATGGAGCTTGCAACATGTCCCCACTCACCTACAAAACTGTCCTACATACGGGCCTAAGCCTGTCTGCGGCCGTCGTCATGGCCATTCTCGAAATTGGTCTCGGTAGCGTGCTGTTTCAGCCCGTCCAGGCTGTCTCCATGCCTCTGCTTGTCGTCGCCCTGCTGGGCAATTTTCTTATCGCCATGACCATGCCGACAAGGTGACTTTTACTCGCGTAGCAAAAACCGCCGCCATGGGCGGTTTTTGCTTTGCTATGCAGAGCGACGATTCTTTTGACTATTGAGACGGATGGTCTATGAATTGATATTGTGCGATTGCCTCGCGATGCCCCAAAGTCGCGCCGACGATAATCGCCAAGACCAAAATTCCTAGCAAGACTGGTTTCTTGGAGCGATTCCGGACTCCGGCATCAAAGTAAAGAATGCTAAATGCCGTTACAACCCCTTGGCACGCCAAAGCCAGGAGATATCTCTTTAAAGTTATACCGTTCCGATACGGCACCCAATCCGCCCCCTCATTTATTCCAATATTAAAATTCGTGGGCGTCAGGTAATCATAGCAATACCAAGTCACAATCGAAATCAACGGAATCGCAAGACCAATAAAGATATACGAATAACGACCAAACCGAGGATAAAGAATTCGCGCCATCAATCCCTGAATAAACTGGGATGGGGAAAACACAATAAATACGCCAATTATAGCTATCACACCGATTAAAAACGGAAACAATACCATCATCAAACCAGCATTACTTTTGGACCTATTTGGATTCCCGTGAATGAAGTCAATTAATATCAACGAAACCACAATGGATATTGCCGCCATCAATGCCGAAAAGATTGCAATCCAAAGCAAGCTTTTGACAAAAAAATATCCACCACCATATTTTTCTTCTTTCTTGATATTCATATGCAACCCCGAGAAATCAAACTCCGCCCATTAAGAGCGCTGCCGCTCTTAATGGCAGCCTCATCGAAAGAGGTTGATGAGGTGTGGTTGTTACCTGCGCTGCGATTGTCGATGATTTAAACCACGATGTCGAACGTCAGTTCTTGGCCAGACACTGTCCCGACACGAATGCTGATGACAGAGCCTCCCGCCGCATAGCGGCGGCGAACGACAATTTCTTCGAAATTGTGTAGTGAGTCCACATTCCTGAACACACGGCCATCTGGTCGAGCTATACCGAATGTGTCCAACTCACCTATCCGAACGATGGTATAGGCAATTCTCCGGGCAACAAAACTGAAGACCACGACCGGCATTCGGCGATCCATCGCGCACGCTTTTCGCGATAACGACACGCCGAACGCCGATGCAACCCGCACAAGTGGCAACAGTCACATCGGCGCATCATCAACAGCAGAGGCCCTTGAAGCGCTCCAAATCCGGCTCGAAACCGTCGGCAAGGTTCGCTCGAATGCCGTTCTTGCGGTCGAATATCTAGTAACAGCGAGCCCAGATGCAATGCGCCAGAAGACGCGCGAGCAACAGGACGCGTACTTCTCCGACACGCTGGAGTGGATTCGCGCGAAACACGGAGCCGAAAACGTCTTTTATGCAGAAATTCACCGTGACGAAACTACGCCGCACCTATACGCGTATGTCGTACCCATCGACTCTCGCGGACGCCTTAATTGCCGCGCTTTCCTCGGCGGCGCGAAAGCGCTCACCCAGATGCAAACCAATTTCGCACAACAAGTTGGCTACCCGCACTGCCTTGAGCGCGGCATCGAAAAAAGTAAGGCTAAACACATGGAGATTCGCCGCTGGAATGGTCAGCAGAACGCCATGGAAACCAGACTGGAGGCGACCAGCAGGAGACTGACTGGGATGACCAACGTAACGGCCAAGCTCGCTCGCGCGCTCATTGAACACAACCCGCACGTCGCTACCGAACTGGGCTTCGTGCGCCAAAGGCGGCAACCAGAAACGACGACAGGGCGAGAAATGTAGCCGGCACCTAGTCGTTCACCGGACCGTTAAGGCCAGAATTTCTGGGCTTTCTTGAGCGAGATTGCCGACCGATGTGAGCATGCGCTCCGCAACCTTTTCAGGGCTGAGCCACAAACTTAAAACCCTGCCTGGATTGGCATTTTAGAAAAGCGCCCGTCCATATCGACGGCGTTTCTACGCGACGAAATACTCAGCGCTCACGCCTCGCACCCAGAATGCGAGTCCACGGCGCGGCGCATGCTACCGGAGATGTGTGTTTCCCTTCGGATCGACAGCGCCATCCATATCGGTGAGCCCTCGCAATATCCCGCAGATCTCCCCTTCGCTCTCGCGGCCACACCGCGCGTAAATCGCCTGAAGTTGCGCTTTGAGACGCGTGAGTTCCTTGAGGCGAACGTCCACATGTTCGATGTGGTCGAGCAACAAGTCACCGATTGCCCCGCACGCGCTCTCCACGCCGTCCACCGCCTCGAGCAACGCGCGAATCTCCTCATGCGTCATGTCTAGCGAACGGCAGTTCCGGATGAATCGCAGACGCTCGAGATGCGCACGCGTGTAACTCCGATAGTTGCTCTCGTTGCGTTGCGGGGCCGGCAACAAGCCTTGATTCTCGTAAAACCGAACGGTCTCGGTCGTGCAGCGCGCAGCCTTTGCAAGCTCACCAATTTTCATCGCGTTCTCCCTGCTTCGCGCCACATTGCTTGACCTTGAAGTGGCTTCATGGTGTGAACTACGCACCAAGTTTAGTGGAGACGTGATCATGAAGTACACCTCATTCGATGTCGACCGTCGCGGCATTGTGACCATCCAGGTACCCGCTCCCGATTGCCTGCTCGATGAATGGCGAGCGTTGGCGGCACCGGCACACGCTTCGCATCACTCAGAAGACATCGTGCCCGCGAAGTCAATGCCAATGTCGGGCGACCCCGATGGCAAGGACATTCGGACATCGCTTCGCGTAAGACAAATGGACTGTCCGGCGGAGATGCTTCGCATCAATGCAAGTCTTGATGGCGTTCGGGGGTTGCGGAACGTAGACCTGGATATGGAGCAGCGCCGGATCACCGTGGTGCATAGCCCGGAAGCGTTAAAGACGATCCTCCACATCCTTTCCAACATGAATGTCCACGCCGAATTGCCCGCACCAGCGCCCGCCGTCGATCCCGAAACACCGATCGCTCGGACGCGCCTTCATCAGTTGGCGAACCGCCTCCTGCGCATCTTGCGAGGCAATTGACACTCGCCAAACGAAGCCCCTCTCACCCCAAAGGAGAACCTGATGCCCGACAGTGACAGTAGTGACTTAACTCGCCGAAGCAAGAGCATCTAGAGTCGGTTTGATTCACCGGCCTCCCGACATTTGTTCCCGCAAGGCTCACTGAATTTCGACGGCAAGTCTTCAGCTTGCTGCCCGTTCGAGTGACGCCTTCGGCAGGAAGCATTGTCTGCGCCGCGCTGTCCGTGACGCGCACTCAAGGCGTCGCGCCTGATACGCCAACCGCCATCGAACCGACTCGAGATCGCTCATGAACACCAGCCACGCCACACGTATTGGGAATGTGATTCATGCAGAAAGAAACTCAACAAGTCGCCGTGCTCGATGACGCACACATCGGCGACATTCGCGGAGCGCTCGGCACCATCGCCCACGGCGATGTCGCTGCCCGCCGCACCTGGTGGCACCGTTTCAGAACGTTGCTCGCCATTATTGGACCGGGTCTTATCGTCATGGTCGGCGACAACGATGCCGGCGCCTTCAGTACTTACGCACAAGCAGGGCAAAACTACGGCACCACACTGCTGTGGACGCTCGCCTTGCTGATCCCCGTGCTCTACGTCAATCAGGAAATGGTGCTGCGTTTGGGAGCCGTCACCGGCGTTGGACACGCCCGGCTGATTCTTGAACGGTTCGGCAAGTTCTGGGGAGCCTTCAGCGCCATCGATTTGTTCATACTCAACGCCTTGACGCTAGTCACCGAGTTCATTGGCATTTCGCTCGCCTTGAATTATCTCGGTGTTCCGAAGGTCCCCGGCGTCATTGCCTCGGCGGGACTCATCATGCTCGCCGTCAGCACGGGCGACTTCCGGCGTTTCGAGCGATTCTCTCTTACGCTGGTCTTCGCCAGCATGCTGCTTATCCCCGTATTGGTGATGGTTCACCCACCGATGGCTCAGATTGGTCGCGACTTGCTAGTGCCGGGCTTTCCGGCGGGAGAGAAGCTCAGCGACGTGATGCTGCTTATCATTGGCATTGTCGGAACCACCGTCGCGCCGTGGCAACTGTTCTTCCAGCAGAGCTACGTGATCGACAAACGTGTGACGCCACGGTTCATCCGTTATGAGCGTGCCGACCTTTGGCTGGGTATCGTCCTCGTCATCATCGGCGCCGTCGCCATCATCGCGATTTCCGCCGAGATCTTCGTCAATCGTCCAGAGTTCGGGAATTTCCAGGACGCAGGCGCAGTGGCTGCGGCCTTGGCCAAGTATCACAGCCCCCTGGCCGGCACACTCTTCTCTATCGCGTTGATCGATGCCAGTCTGATCGGTGCATCGGCGGTCTCGCTTTCGACGGCATACGCGGTCGCAGATGTGCTTAGCCTGAAGCACTCGCTGCATCGCAAACCGACCGATGCCAAGGCGTTTTACGGGATCTATTCGCTCCTGATCGCTGCGGCAGCCGCGCTCGTGCTAATCCCCGGGGTTCCGCTCGGTTTGCTCACGAACGCTGTCCAAACGCTGGCCGGCGTGCTGCTGCCAAGCGCATCCGTCTTCCTTCTTTTGCTTTGCAACGACAAGGAAGTCCTCGGGCCGTGGGTGAACAAGCGCTTCACCAACGTCTTTACCGGCATCATCGTGTCGGTCCTGGTGATGCTCTCCATCATTCTGACCGCCGCAGTGATGTGGCCGGACATCTCTGGCAGCACGATCACCAGCATCCTCATCGGCGGCAGTGTCGTCGGGATATTCGTGGTCGCCGCGACACAATTCCCGACACCCAAGCGCAACGGTCGCGTTGGCTCGGCCACGACGTCGACGCGCGTTGACGATCCCAGCAAGTGGCGCATGCCACCGCTGCATCAGCTCAAGCCGCTCACGATGTCGCTGAGCAACAAGGTCTGGCTGGGTGTGCTGCGTGTCTATCTGCTGGTGGCAGTCGGAATGGTGGTCTACAAAGTCATTGAAGTCACAACATCCTGAGGCCTCACTAACCGACGCTGATCGGGCGTTGTACGACCGATCAGCGTCCCCCCCCCCACGATTACGAGATGTTGTCCGTTGGCGTCACGGCCCATGGAACCGATATTTGGCGTCGATCTCGTCGGACATGTCGCACATGATTTGACGCCGAAGGGTCTCCGCGACGCGAACCGCCTCGATCGCTCCGATACATGCACGAGCGTTATGCGCCCAACGCCGCGTGCAGCCGAAACGTCGAAACCGCTTCGTTGAGATTCTGGGTCTGCTCACGCAGCGAAGTCGCGGCAGCCGACGCTTGCTCGACGAGCGCCGCGTTCTGCTGAGTCGCGTGATCCATCTGTCCGATCGCTGCATTGACTTGCTCAATGCCCGCACTCTGCTGCTCGGACGCCAGCGAAATTTCCCCCATGAGGGAAGTCAGGTTGGAAACTGCGGTAATGATGTCCGACATCGTCTTGCCGGCGCGTTCGACAAGCTCGGTGCCCGCTCCGACACGGCTCACGGAGTCGTCGATCAGGGACTTGATCTGGGTGGCAGCAGATGCGGAGCGCTGGGCGAGACTGCGCACCTCCCCCGCAACGACAGCGAACCCTCGCCCGTCGCTGCCGGCCCGCGCGGCTTCGACCGCTGCGTTCAGGGCAAGAATATTGGTCTGGAACGCAATGCCCTCGATAACTGCGGTGATCTCAGCGATCCGTTTGGCGCTGTCGTGAATGGCCCCCATCGTCTCGACGACTTGCCCCATGACTTCGCCGCCATGCCCCGCCACGTTCGACGCCTTGGCGGCAAGCCCTCTCGCTTCTTGCGCGTTGTCACTCGTTTGCCTGACCATGTTGGTCAGTTGCTCCATGCTCGACGCCGTCTCCTCGAGCGAGGCCGCCTGCGCTTCCGTTCGCTTGGAAAGGTCGTCGTTACCCGCGGCAATTTCCGTGGCTGCGACGCTCACTTCGTCACTGCCGCCTTTGACACGTACCAGCACCGCCGTGAGCTTGTCGGCAAATGCATTGAAGGACCGGGCGATCTGCGCCACTTCGTCCCGCCCGTCAGCAGGCAACCGCTGCGTCAGGTCACCGTCTCCCGAACCGATGGCGTCCATGGCATCGCGCACGACAGAGAGGCGACGGAATATCTTCGTGACGAGAACCGTCAGAACCAGTGCCGCCAGGCCGCCTGTCATGACGAGCACGATCAACGACGTAGCGACGAGCGAACGTAATCCGGTATTGGCGTCGGCCGCGTCCAACGCGAGGAGGAGCGCCCAGTCCGTTCCTGCCACGCCTTGACGAAACAGCAGCTTCCGCTTGCCATCGATCGTCACGGAAAGCGGCGTGTCCGGCGCTGCACTCAACTGTGCAAGCGCCGCCGCACTCAGTTCGGACGATAACGTTGAGACCGGTGCCAGCGTCAGATTTCGATCCGGATGGACGATCACCGATCCCGTCGCATCCACCAGGAAACCAAAACTTGCAGCGGTGGGGTGAATCACGTCAACGTTGGCGGCGACGCTTTCCATGCTCATGTCGCCGGCGACAACGCCGACAATCTCGCTGCCTCGGACGATCGGCGACGCAAACGTCACGATCAATTTCCCCGTGCTCGAACTGACATAGGGGGCCGTGAGCAGCGGCTTGCCAAGCTTGATCACTTGCAGATACCAGGGGCGCTGCGTCGGGTCGTAATCGGCTTTGACGCCAGCACGATCAGATGTGACAAACCGCTTGTCGGGGTAGCCGGCGTAGACTTTGGTAAAGCCGCCGGCCGCCGCCATCTTCGCAAAAGCCGGCGCTGGATCGTCGGTCATTGCGACATCGCGCATGGAATCGATTAAGTGACCTTTGGCGGCGACCCACTCGTCAATCGCGATCCGATGCCCCCGCAATACGGCTTGCGCCGTCTGGCGGATTTGTTCGTCGTTGTAGTTGCGTGTTACCCAATAGTTAGCGCTCCCGGCGATAACCAGTGCGAGCACGACGATGAAGACGCACACGGCGGAAATCAAAGTTCGAATTGAAGAAATCATGAGTGACGGCTGACTGCGAAGTGGGTTTGCCAATCCATGGCAAGGACAAAAAAAGGGCGCCGATCGCATGCGACGCCGGCGCCCTTCTCGTCATGTTCTGCGCTTGATGCGCCGCGGTTTACTCCAAAGCCTCCAAATAGCGTTGAGCATCCAGCGCCGCCATACATCCGGACCCTGCACTGGTGATCGCCTGGCGATAGATATGGTCTTGAACGTCCCCTGCAGCGAACACCCCCTGAATGCTCGTTTGCGTGGCCAATCCCTGATGACCGCCCCGGGTCACGAGATAACCGTTACACATGTCGAGTTGACCGTCGAAGAGATCGGTGTTCGGCTTATGACCGATGGCGATAAACACGCCTTGCAGAGAAAGTTCGCTAATCGAATTCGTCCCGAGATCGCGAACCCGCAACGCATTGACCCCCGACTCGTCACCCAGCACTTCCTCCAGCACGTGATTCCAGCGAAGGTCGATTCGTCCCGACCGTACTTTCTCCATGAGTCGATCCACGAGAATGGGCTCGGCGCGAAATCGGTCACGACGATGGATGACCGTCACCTTGCTGGCGATGTTCGAGAGGTTGAGCGCCTCTTCGACCGCAGTGTTCCCGCCACCGACGACAGCGACGTGCAGTCCCTGGTAGAAAAAGCCGTCGCAGGTCGAACAGGCAGACACGCCTCTCCCCATGAACTGCTGCTCGGACGACAGGCCCAGATACTGCGCCGACGCACCGGTCGCCACAATCAGGGAATCGCAACTGTACGATCCGAAGTCGCCCGTCAACTTGAACGGTCGGGCACTGAGATCCACACGTCGAATCTGGTCCGACACGATCTCGGTCCGGAATCGCTCCGCGTGCTCCTGAAATCGCTGCATCAGCGCGGGGCCTTGCACACCCGCGCCATCTGCGGGCCAGTTCTCGACGTCAAGCGTCGACATCAATTGCCCGCCTTGCGTCGGGCCGGTCACCAACAACGGAGATAGGTTTGCACGGGCGGCATATACCGCAGCGGTATAGCCGGCCGGGCCGGACCCGAGAATCAGCACCTTGGCATGTTTCATCTGTGAAATCTGCAACAGTAGTGCGAGGTCGAGCGGATCCGACCCGCAGAATTAGTTCAAATCGGGGCGCTGCGCACTACCGCGCTCGCCCGCTGCGAATGCCGGGCCCGCTTGCTCGGCAATGTGTCGACCGGACTCGATGTGGTCACGCATCAACGTCGCGGCAAACCGCAGATTCCCAGCCTCAATGGCATCAAGGATCGCCAGATGCTCCAGCGCGTCTTGACGCCTCGGTTCGCGTGCCCTGTCTTTTCGGTATTCGATCAGCCGACGCATCCGATGAATGCGACGCACCGCCTGCGAGAAGAAACGGTTGTTCGACCAGTCGGCCAGCGCCTCGTGAAACTCACGATTCGCCTCGAAGAGATCCAACGGACTCATCGTGCGATAGCCGTCTTCCGCCACGTGCTGCTGCCGCTTTCGCAGCGCCAGCAACTCGTCGGACTTGACGACGAACGTCGGCGACAGCAACGCAGCCGGTTCTACCGCGCTTCGAAACACGTAGCTCTCTTCGTAGGCACTCAGCGAGTCGATCATCGGCATGAACTGCCATCCGTGTCCGACCGAGCGCTCAACCCACCCTTCTTGCTGCATCGTCGACAGAACACGCAGCACGGCGGTTCTCGGCGCATCGAAGCGGCGCATGAGTTCCGCTTCCGAAACGATCTCGGGCAAGTCGTTGGCGAGACGTGCGCGCGCCATCGCGAGATAGAGCGCGTCGTCAGGCTGAATGCCAAGACCATCGTCGATATCGGACGGTGGGCGAGCGATTGAGAATCCGCGATTGGCGTCGTAACTCAGCGCGCCAATGGCGCTCAAATGCCGCAAAGCCACATTGACGGGCGACCGTGAGGTACCGATTCGTGTCGCGAGACTCGATTCGTTCAAACGGTCACCGACCGCCAACGCGTCCTTCCTGGTGATCGCTACGATTTCGCGTACGACACGCTGTTGCGTCGGGGTCAATGGGGTTTCCGGCAGATCGGTCATCTTATTGCCACAGGGCTTGAGGGATCGGGAGCCCGACGAACATGTCGGGATTGATCCGCGATTTTACGCCGGGCACCGCCGCCCCCAGCGTGTGATCGAGCTGACGCGCGTGCTGCGCCGTGTGCCACGTGCTGCGCTCGATCACGGTAGCGGCATCCTGCGGCCCGTAATACGTCTCTATGCTGAAGTCGCAATGCTTGTCGGCCTGCTTTTCCCACCACCGGGCATGGCGCGCAATGATCGGATCGGCATAGGCAAGCAGATCGGGCACCGTTCTGATGTGATCCAGTACTGCGTCCGTCACTTCACGCGTATCGGTCATCCCCTCCTCCACCGACAGCAGGAAGCTGTCTGCGATCTGGAAGATGTGATAGCTCAACTGGCAGTAGGTGCGATCCCGCTCCGCCACCGGACGTTGATCGATGAGCGCATCGGGAATCTGTGCGATCAATGCGCGCGCCGTGTGCAGAAAGTATGTCCAGCGCTGCAACAGTTCCGGCACCGGCAAACGTTGATGATCCAGCTTCTTGCCCACGAACGTCGCAACGTCATTGAGCGACTGACCGAAAATCGACTCGTCGCCGCGGATCAGCACCGGCACGCTTCGAATCCCGCGCTTCGCCAACTCCCGGAATGCCTCCGGCTGCTCCTGAATGTTGATGGCCTCGAACGGCACGTTGAGTTGCGTCAGCAACTCCTTCACTTTCACGCAACTGGAGCAACCCGGTTGCCAATACACCCGCAATGCTTCCGACATGATGAACATCTCCTTCCTTGGGGACGAGGCAATACCTCTTGCCTGATGAATGAAGGCAACCCGACGAGCGATAGCCTCACACCGTCGAATTGCGTTTTTTGTGAGTATAAAACGCAATAAAAAAAACAACAAGCCGTGTTTTCTTGGCAACAGGTCAGCAAGTTCTCGGGGAGCGCCGGCCTACAATCGACAATCAAATTTCAATCAAACACCTGATAAATAACGAATAATCATCGCCACCACTGTTGATCTGGCGCACGTTCATTTTTGTTTTCTTGACATTCGCAGAACGACACCCCATTCTGAATCCTGGATACAGTATTCGCAAAGCGCGAAGACACGATCCCAGACAAGGAACGGATAGATGCTTCACATCACAGATGAATTGGTAGACGCGCACGTTACGGCCGCAGACGCCCAAACGACGTTGCGAGAGAGCTTTCTCGCGTTCGGTCGTGGCGACGCGGCAATGCAAGCCCGCGTTCGCACGGAGGCAAATGGCGTCAAGCTATCGACGCTCGGGGCCGTCATACCGACGCAAGACGTCGTCGGCGCCAAGGTTTACACGACGATTTCAGGCCAATTTTCGTTCGTGATCGTTCTCTTCTCGGCACGTGACGGCAAGCCACTCGCAGTACTCGATGCCAATGCCATCACACGCCTGCGCACTGCGGCGTGCTCGGTGATTGCTGCGAAACAGTTCGCGATCCCCGGGTCTGCCACCCTTGCGCTCTTCGGCGCCGGAATCCAGGGCCGCCAGCATGCTGTCCAGCTGTCCCGCGCGTTTCCGATCGAGCAGATACTGCTCCATGACCCGTACGTGTCGGCAGATGCCATTGCAGAACTTGCGAACGCGTGCGACGTGCCTGTGCACGTCAGCGCGCCACAGCCGGCGGTCGAACAGGCCGATATCGTGGTGACGGCATCACGGTCGCAGACCCCGCTGTTCGACGGCGCCTGGCTCAAGCCCAACGCGTTCGTCGCCGCCATCGGATCGAGCCTGCCCACGACGCGGGAATTGAACGATGTCGCCCTTGCGCGCGCTTCCCGGGTGGTTGTCGAGTGGAAACCCCAAGCGACAAGCGAAGCGGGCGACATCATTCTGGCGGCGAAGGCCGTCCTTCCGGATGAGAAGCTCATCGAGCTTGCCGACGCTCTGGCAATGCCGGCCGATGCCCCGCCCCCCGGCCATCACGGCATCGTTGTTTACAAATCGGTGGGCGTCGGGCTGGAAGATATCGCCATTGCCGGACTCGCCTACCTACGCGTGACCGAGTCCGCCGGCATGTCGACGCGCGCACTGCTTCAGGAGACGGTCCATGCGCCAAGGTAATCTCGCCATCCCGGCCGTCTATGTGCGCGGCGGCACCAGCCGGGCTGTCGTGTTCAAACGGGACGACCTCCCTGCGGACCGCCATGCGTGGCCCGACATCTTCCGCGCAGTGCTCGGCAGCCCCGATCCCGAGAGTAAGCAGCTCGACGGTTTAGGGGGCGGCATCACATCCCTCTCGAAGATCGCGGTCCTTTCTCCCTCCGCGCGAGCCGGCATTGACGTCGACTACTTCTTCGCCCAGATCGACCCGAAGACCGGGGCCGTCTTGCTTGGCGCCAACTGCGGCAACATCTCATCGGCCGTGGGCCCATATGCGGTAGATGAAGGCTGGGTACTTCCCGGCCACGGCGAGACGACCGTGCGCATCTTCAACGAGAACACATGCACGCGGATCGTTGCGCGATTCGATAACAGCGCGCCGACGCAATCGTTCATCGCCATCTCGGGCGTTGCCGGGCAAGGCTCGCCAATCTCGCTGACGTTCGAGCACCCGGGCGGCTCGATGGTCGGAGAAACGTTTCCGACGGGACACCCGGTCGACGAACTCCGTGTGCCGGATGGGCAAGTGCTCGCAGCCACGCTGATCGACGTCAGCATTCCTTGTGTGATCGTAGATGCCAGGGCTTTCGGCCTGCGTGGCGACGAGTCATACGGCGCGCTGAGCGCACGCGCCGACATCACACAGCGATTGACCGACGTGAGATGTGCGGCGGCTGTCGCGATGGGCTGCGCCAAGACGTGGGATGAAGCGAGAAGCACATACAAGAACGTGCCCGACGTTGTGTTGGTGTCGTGTCCCGACAGTTCGGAAACCGGCATTCGCGCGAGATTCTATTCCTGCGATCAACCGCATCGCGCCGCACCGGTCACGTCAGCGATGGCGCTCGCTGCGGCTGCCTGCATCCCCGGCACGCTCGCACATGCGGCAATGCGCCACGCAGGCGAACCGGGTGTTGCGCCCCGGCATGCCACCGGCATCGTCGATATTCAGCATCCGTCGGGCGTCATGCGCGTTGAGGCCGACATCGATCCTCATGACGGGCAAGTGATGTCGACATCGATTCTGCGCACCGCGCGACGAATCATGGAGGGTCGAGTCCTCGTGCCCGCCCACCTGCACGACATGCACGACGTTAACGAAGCGCCGAGCACATTCGCCACATCCACCCAATAAATGCGTCAAAGGCCGACGAAGCGTTCGGCCACGCGATATCCATGCTTCCGGAGACAAACATGAAGCGTCATCACCTTTCCACTTACATATTCATCGGGTTGATCCTCGGCGTCATCGCGGGATACCTGATCAACATCTACATTCCGCCAGGGGCGAAGAACAAGGAAATCGCCGATAGTTTCAGCGTCATTGCCGATGTCTTCCTTCGGCTCATCAAGATGGTCATCGCACCGCTCGTGTTCAGCGGCATCGTCACGGGCATGACGAACAGCGACGGTCCCAAAGAACTGGGGCGCATTGGCGGCAAGGCCATGTTGTGGTTCATTGTCGCGTCGTTCGTGTCGCTGGGTCTCGGCATGACGTTATCCAACCTTTACGGTCTGGGCGACGGCGTAAAGATGCCGCACTCCGGCGTGCCCGTGGAGTTCAACGGCGCCGTTTTCAGCATGAAAGCCATGGTCTCCAAGATCGTGCCGCAAAGCATCGCGCAGGCCATGGCACAGAACGAAATCATGGCCATCTTGCTGTTCTCGGTGTTCTTCGGCTTCGGCCTGTCTGCCGTGTGTAAAGCGAACGCGACGAAATCGTTGGTGCCTGTGCTCGAAGAAGTGTTCCAGGTCATGATGAAGATGGCGCGCTATGTCATGTACTTCGCACCGATTGGCGTGTTCGCGGCGGTCACCTCTGCCATTGCTCAGCACGGCATTTCGGTGTTGCTCGTGTACGGGAAGTTTGTCGGAGGCGTCTACAGCGGCTTCCTGCTGCTCGGCGTGTTGATCATGTGTGCAGGCTATGCCTTTCTCGGACGGAAGGTTTTCGAACTGATCAAGTCGCTGCGCGAGCCACTGCTGGTCGGCTTCTCGACGGCAAGCAGCGAGGCCGCGTTGCCGAAACTGCTCGAACGGCTCGAGAAGTTCGGTGTACCGCGCAAGATCAGCACGTTCATTCTCCCGCTGGCTTACTCGTTCAACCTCGACGGCGCGATGATGTATCAGGCGTTCGCCACCATCTTCCTCGTCCAGGCGTATCACATCGACGTCACCCTCTCTCAGCAAATCGGCATGCTCCTCGTGATGCTGATTGCCAGTAAAGGCAGCGCAGGCGTGCCGCGGGGCTCCCTCGTCATTCTCACGGCAATGCTGCCGACGTTCGGGATTCCCGTGGAAGGCGTTGTCCTGCTGCTGGCGGTGGACATCTTCGTGGACATGGGCCGCACCGTCACGAACTTGCTCGGCAACGGCGTTGCCGCTGCAGCCCTTGCCAAGTGGGAATCGAAGCATGTTCCCAAGGAAGCCCCGCAACCCGACCTGCTGCACGCTGCGCACACGCCGAGTTTGCCTGCGCACCCTATCGAGCATCCGACGGGACTCGTCTCCAATCAAGGCACGCTGCGTTGATTGGACCGGTAAGGGGGGCGTCTGCAAAAGCAAGCGCCCCCGGGCGGGCCGGGGCATCGCGCACGCCTACCCTGCATTGCCGGACGGAACCGTGGTGCTTCCCTTTGCCCGCCTGTTTATCGTAGCAACCCGATGAACGTCATCAGAACACTCATCATGCAAGATGCCTTTCGTGTGCGCCCGACTCCCGAGCCCTTGACGGTTTGGGGACGCCTCAATTCCCTGAACGTACAGCGTGTTCTGTTCTGCGCCTCCGATTTACAACTTCCGGTGCACCACGTCCCCGTCGGCGGAAATAGTGGCGGTCTGGACACCCCCGAGTTCCTCGCCCTGAATCCCAATCGCCTCGTGCCGACGCTCAAGGACGGGCCGTTCGTCATTTGGGAATCGAACACCATCGTTCGATATCTCTGCCGTGCATATGGACACGAGATCGGGGACGCTCGTGACTTAGCGTTACAGGACCGCTGGATGGACTGGTACGGCAGCGAGATCGGCACCCATATGACCGCCCTGTGGGGCTACCTCAAACGAGGAAAGACCTTGCCGGCCGCTGCTGAAGAACACCATTGGCGCAGAGCCACTGCGTTATGGCGGATTCTCGCTGAGTCCCTGGAAACCACACGATTCATCGGTGGCAAACATCCAGGCATCGCCGACTACGCGCTAGGGCCTGCCGTTCAGCGCTGGCACGAAATGGCGCCGTTAGTCAGCATCCCCCGCAGTCTGACGCGCTGGCACGAAGCACTCAGTCTGCGCCCGTCATATCAGACGTATGTATTAAACGCCCCACTGTAAGAGACCCGTATGTTTCCTATCGAACGATTCAACACCACTGAAAAGCTGAGCAAGGCCGTCGCTTCAGGTTCATTTATCTTCGTTTCCGGGCAAGTCCCCGACAACGCTGCGGCGTCTGCTTATGACCAAACGCTTGAGGCCATGCACAAGGTCGGGAAGTATCTGGAGGTCGCTGGAGGGAACAGCTCGTCGATGTTGCTCGCCGTATTGTTCGTCAAAGATCTCGAGAATCTGGAGGAGATCAATCGTGCCTGGGGCGACTGGCTTCCCGCCGGCGTTGCCCCCGCACGTGCTTGCGTGCAGGCAACACCCGCCTCGTCGCAGTTCGCGCTCCAGGTCTTCGCTGTAGGTCAAAAGGCCATCATGACCGGCGACGCGGCCGCGTCGGATTGATAAGGTCAGCCCTCTTGCGCATGACATCGTGATCGCCCTCGGGCGATCGCGTCGCTTTTGCGCACATGTTTATCAAGTTCGACCACGGCGAGACCAACGATGCGATTGCGTCGATAAATGACGCGTGTGCCGTTTGATGCCGCGGTGCCAACCAATGACGCCAATTGGCACGAGGAAGTGCGTTGCCATGGCAGGAGATCTTATGAAAATCGGCATTCCCGCCGAAACGCTTGCCGGCGAATCCCGTGTCGCGGCCAC